>JBLHHN010000042.1:0-26084 GCA_047616785.1 Verrucomicrobiales bacterium | reverse complement strand
GAGCTGGAGCAGCGGAGTACCTTTGATAGTCTTGGTTCGGAAATACACAACTGAGACGCTAAAGGTGCGAAGAAAGAAGCTCAGACCTAGCCGCTAGAATTAGACACTACAAAATGGAATCGAGAAAATCGAGTATTGGTTATCAACGAGTTACGGCGACTAAGTCGGCAAATTATCTCGAAATTAGTCAATTTTGGCCCGCAAATAAGAAACTTGGGTTAGCTTACTCGCCGCCTGCTTGCGTGATCTCGTCTGCCAAAGACGCCAGTTCGCTCGGCGTCCGGCTGCCCACCGCGACCTCGGCCCCGAGCGCGAGGCATCGAGCGCGATGGTGCGCCCGATCCCTCGTCCCGCCCCGGTCACGATCACGACTTTGTTCTGTAGACTGAAACGCGGCAAACTGCTCAGATACTCACACCATGACGCCCCGTTTTACCGAAACCGTCCAGGAAAGATGACCACGAATTGTCGTCAGGCGTCCCTTTAAACATCACCACCATGTCCCCCACGCTCTTCCTCACCTGTTTCGGAATCTACGTCGTTGCCATCACCATCTTTGGAAGCTGGATCGCTCGTCGCAATCAATCTGGCGATGACTTCTTGTTAGGCGGTCGCCAGATCCCGTTCTTTCTCACGCTTGGGACCACCATCGCGACCATGGTCGGCACGGGTTCGTCCATGGGATCGGTGGGGAAAGCCTATTCCGCCGGATGGATGGGGTCCTTCTTTGGGATCGGTTCATTCATTGGGGTGATTCTGGCCGCGTTTCTCTTCGCGCCCGTCAGGAAGCACCGATTCATGACCATGGCCGAAGAACTTTCGTCCTACGTCGGTGGCAGCCGGGTGGTTCGTCGCTTGGTGGGGATCTTCACTTACTTGGCCTGCGTCGGTTGGTTAGGCGCCCACATCTTAGGTGGCGGACGCTACCTTCAGTATGTGACTCAGATAGACATGAACATTGCCATGGTGCTCATCGCGCTTGGCTTTGCGGTTTACTCGACCATTGGCGGTTATCGTGCCGTGGTCTGGACAGATACCGTGCAAGCCGTTGTATTGTTCACCGGCTTTGTGGCGACGGCCTTCTTCGCCTTCCGATCGATCGGAGGCATCGAAGGACTTCGAGAAACCCACGCCGCCCTTTCCCAAGCCGACACGACCACGTCGGGATCGTCCATCCTCCCCGGACTCTCTCTCATTGTCGCCATCACGGTCAGCATTCTAGCCACGCCTTCCTTTCGTCAGCGGATCTATTCCGGCAATTCAGTGGGCGAGATCAAGAAAGCCTTCATCTATTCAGGCGTCCTGGCCATTTCCTTTGCCCTGCTGCCCTCGATCATCGGCATGGCCGCCTATCAACACAACAATGACCTCACCAATTCCGATTTGGCATTCCCCTACATGGCCACGCAGATGTTGCCTCTGTCCCTTGGGATCCTCACACTGCTAGCGGGCCTCTCCGCCACCATGTCGAGCGCCAGTTCAGATGCCATCGCTGGGGTGGCCATCGTGGTGCGCGACCTCTACGAAATGGTCTTCGAACGCGTTCCCGAAGCCCATCGCGTGGTGTTTCTCTCACGCGTGGCCCTTGGAGTCACCACCGGGCTGGCCTTGGTCATGGCGTTCTCAGCGGACAATATCCTCGGCTATATCAAAGACATGATCTCGCTGTTCATCACCGGGATGTGTGTTTGTGGGGTGCTCGGTCGGCTCTGGCCACGCTACAACGCCGCCGGCGCCATCACGTCTTTGGTGGCAGCCTTTGTCACCGCACTCGTCTTCCGCTTTCAACCTGGCTGGACAGACTACTGGGGCGGCGCAGTGATCCCAGCCTTGCTGATCTCAAGCATTCTGGGGGTGATCGTTTCCTTGATCACGCCCAAGGATGAACTGTCTCAGGAAGAAGTCGTCGAGAGGCTCGCCAAAGAGCGTGAAGCGATGAGTGCTCCCGAAATGAGGTAGCTAACTACACTCCTACGATTGGTGATCGGGATTTGCATGCTGCTCTCGTCAGCGCATGCAGGTCTCGTCGCTTAATACGAATTCGATGATGGCGCAGCCATGGCCGACTCCAGCAGCCATGGCAATGACCTGCAATCCGAAGGCGCCGATCCCAACTATGAAGCGGCTGGTGGCTTCAGCGGCGGAGCCTACCTCTTTGACGGCTCCCAGAGGCTGACAGCACCAGTGGACATCAGTGGTGGCCCTCTCGCACAAGCCGCGATGGGAGCGTGGATCCGAACGGACGCACTGCCCTATACCGTTCTAGAGCTGCATAAAGTAATCATCGAAGCCTTCCTTGATGGGGGGGCAGGTGGCGTCGCCCCGATCGATCCCCCTTCGGATCCGCCCGTCGTCGAAGGGTTCACAGAGAATGGCTTACTCTTCACGCTTCCTGCAGGCACGCCGCTCAATGTCGATTACTCTCAAGACATCATTAATTGGGACGTTATTGGCAATGATGTAAACGCCACCTTCCAAGAGACCGACGCGGCTCGGAATGCTCGACCTTCAGGCTACTATCGACTAGTTCAGCCTTAAGGCGAGAAATGTGACTTCAGGGCCCTCACTTCAGTTCAATTGTTCTGGAGTGGGGGCTCTTTGTTGTACAGAATAGCCATCGCTCCTAGGCCCGAGGCCCTTATGGCTGCCGACGTTGAGGGCTACGTCGGCAGAGTCTACGGTAGTAATCTTCTTTCCATCTCACCAACTCCTACACATGAGAACTCCATCACGACTCCACGCTATCTGCGGGTTACTCACGCTACTCGCCCTTGGACTGAGCGCTCACGCTCGCAACTTCCGACCAGGCATGTATCCCAGCGGGGATGCCTTGAGTTGCGCTGCCTGCCATGTGAATCCCAATGGTGGAGGGCAACGCACGTCCTTTGGTGAAGCCGTGCGAGGTTTAGTTAGCCCAAACGGACGCGAAGAGTTCTGGACTCCGGCGCTTGCCGCCTTGGACTCGGACGGCGATGGCGCGACCAATGGGCATGAAGTTGGCGATCCTGATGGAGACGGCGTGGCTACCACGGATGCTGAAATCACCAATCCGGGTGACCCCACTAGCACCATCACTCCCACTCTCGCCAATGGCGCCACTCCCATTGGCTTCTATTCGTTCGATGACGCTGCAGCTCCGATGACAGATGATAGCGGCACTGACAATGATCTTGTCAGTGCTACGGCGGACCCTACCTACCTTGCTGATGGTGGTGTGGAAGGTGGCACCTATTCCTTTGACGCCTCTCATTTGGAAATCCCAATTGATGTGAATCCTGTCACTGTTCCAGAACTTACCATCGGTGCATGGGTCAAGACGTCTGATCTCAGCGAAGGCCAGCGCAAGATCATGGGCCATGACGATGGTGGCTGGGATCGAACGATCGGTCTGGATGCACGCAATGCGGGAGATGGATTTCGTTACACCTCGTTTATTGGCAATGGGCGTCCTGTGGTGGGAACACCAGGACCGGAGAGTGAGGATGATTGGACATTCATCGCGGCGGTCTACGATCAGACTAACAATCTGGTCACCGTCTACGTGGATATTGATTCGAGCACCACAGAAGAGCCGGTCGTTGGCGTGACGGAGCCTTCGGGATTTGGCGATGGGTTCGGCACCATGTCGCTGGGGAGTCTTCGCCCTGACAATACGAACGAAGGTTGGATCGGTCTGATCGACAACGCCTTCCTCTTCGATCAAGCGCTCGATGCGGGGCAGATTCGGCGTTTGCGCGATGGCGGAAAGGCGGCCGCGCTGGCGGGACTTCCACCCAGCGACCCTCGCATTGCCCTAGGAGGCGGCGAGGTCTTTGGCAGTGTGGGCGAGAATCCCGGGCGGGTGGAAAGAACCATCTTAGTCGGCAACGAAGGCGCCACCAAGCCACTCTCTCTGAGCGCTGTCACCTTGAGCGGCGATCAGATGAGTTTCTATGAGATCGTCTCCAGACCTGACAGCATTAATGCCGGCAGCACCGGCGACATTGTGATCGCCTTCAATCCCGCCGAAGTCTTTGGCGACTTTGCAGGGACTTTGGTGATCGCCTCCGACGACTTTGGAGCGCCAACCGTCGTCGTCGACCTTTCTGCCAGGGTCACGCGTCCGTCCGGCAATGATGGGCTTCCTCCACGTGAGGATTTGATTGCTTTCTGGTCCTTCGACGATGAAGCCGCGCCGTTGGTCGATAGTAGCGGCCAAGAAAACACGCTTGCGAATGACGTGGCTGAAGCGACCTACGATTCAGCAGGCGGGTTTCAAGGGGGGGCCTATCACTTCAACGGAACTCAACGGTTGATCGCCGACGTGGATGTCAATCCGGGCGAACTTCCCCAAATGACTTGGGGAGCATGGGTGAAGACGGACACCATCGCTTCCGGGCTGCGCAAGGTCATGGGACACGACGATGGGGGGTGGGACCGCACCATTGGCTTGGACAACCGCGAGGCCGGAGATGGCTTTCGCTACACCTCCTTCACTGGTACTGGACGTCCCGTGGTGGGTTTGCCAGAGCCCGTCAGTGTCGATGACTGGACGTTTCTCGCCGCAGTCTACGATCAGGATGCGGCAGAGGTCACGGTCTATGTCGACCTTGATGCGCGCTCGACTTCAGATGAACTTGTCGCCATGACAGAACCCGCGACGTTTGGAAGCGGGGCGAGCCAATTCTCCATCGGCAACATTCGCCCTGACAATACCAATGAGGGCTGGATCGGACTAATCGATAACGCCTTCCTCTACAAGGCAGCGCTCACAACCACTGAAGTGAATGCCATCCGGAACTTAATAGGAGACGCCATTCTGGGGCTGGATAACCCAAACCTCTCGGTCTCGTTGCAGACGATCTTTGGGCCGGTCGATTCTCTAGATCCCGTGACCCGTCCACTCACCATTTCCAACAACGGCTCCAGCAACCCTCTCAATGTGACGAAGCTCACGGTCGTCGGTGACGATGCGAGTTATTTCACTCCAGCAGCGGCACCGGGAACCATTGCTTCCGGGGTGAATGCCGCAGTGAACATTGCTTTCGACCCTGCCGGCGAAGTGGGCGCTTTCTCAGCGAAGCTGTTAGTAGAAAGCAATGACGCTGGACAACCGATCCAGACGGTGGATCTCTCGGCCACGACTCCCGCACCTGGCACCACCGATCCCTTACTCAGAGGTCCTATCATTTCTCCTTTCAGCACGGTGTCACCTGGTGAAACCGAGCGCATGGTGACCATCGAGAATAGCGGAGCTGCGCAGACGCTCCAAGTGACGCGAGTGACTGTGGTCGGCAGCGCTGCGAGCAGGTTTACGCTTGGAGCGATTCCCACGTCGGTGGCGGCTGGTTCCAGTGCTAGCATTCCCGTCACCTTCGACTCAGGCGGCGAGTTCGGCAGCTTCCGCGCGTCGCTCCGGGTGGTGAGCAATGACGCGACAGGACGCTTCTCTGACATTGACATCACTGCGGTGGTGCCCATCCAGAATCCTGAGGACGCGTTGATTGGCTACTACTCCTTTGATGATCCGTCTGCTCCTTTTAATGACGATTCCGATGCTGGCAATGCCCTCGAGAGCGCAGATGCAGATCCCGCCTACGTTGTGGAAACTGGTTTTCAAGAATCGGGGGCCTTTCAGTTTGATGGCAGCCAGCGCTTGATTGCGCCTATTGACATCAATGTGGGGGAGATTCCTGAACTGACGATGGGGGCATGGGTCAAGACAGACAGCATCGACCCCGGTCTAAGGAAGATCATGGGTCACGACGATGGTGGATGGGATCGGACGATTGGGTTGGATCAACGATTGGATGGTGGCGCGGTGGATCCAGAGAGTTTCCGGTACTCGTCCTTCATTGGAAACGGCCGGCCGGTCATTGATTTGCCAGCACCCGAGAGCACGGAGGCATGGACATTTGTCGCCGCTGTCTACAATCAGCCCAAGAACGAAGTCACGGTCTACGTCGATCTCGATGCCGATACCACCGATGACGAACTAGTAGCGATGACCGAGGGCACTGTGTTCAACACGGGTTTGGAGACGCTCTCGATCGGCAGTCTCCGGCCGGACAATAACGCAGAAGGCTGGGTGGGTCTTATCGACCGCGCCTTTATCTTCGAAACTGCGCTCGACCCCGCGACGGTGACAGCGATTCGTGACGGAGGGATTCTGCCAGGGTCGGAAGATCCGAATGTGCGCTTGCGTGGCACCTTTGGTGATCTCGGTCGTAGTCCCGGCGTGGTCGTGCGTGAGATCACGGTAGAGAATCGGGGGCGAGAGAATATGCTAATACTAACAGGCTCCCGAATCACGGGACCAAACAGCAGCAACTACACGCTGAGTGGCGAACTTCCTGCCAGCCTAGCGCCAGGAGAGTCCGTGACCTTGATGGTGACCTTTGACCCGATGGGTCAGTCTGGTGGGTTCGTCGCCTTCTTGGAGGTGGATAGCAGCGATGACGCTGATCCGATGGAGACGCTTGATCTCTCGGCGTTGATTCCGAACTCAAACGGTTTGTTAGCCCATTACAAGCTGGATGAAACAGATGGCACCACGATGTTAGACGCGTCGGGAAATGGCTTACAAGGCATCTATAAAACGACCAACGGAGGTGCGGTCACCTTGAACGAAGCGTCCCTGGCCTCCGGCACGGCAGTGAGCCTGAACAGCGCGAGGGGCGCGGGAGCGGGCTTTGGAGAGATTCCTGCTAGTGCGGGAATGCCGGAGTTGGCGGCGTTCAGCATTTCCATGTGGGTGAATCAATCAACCGATGCGGCCACCACTTCAGTTCTCGTGGCCAAGGGTTCCGAGAGCATTGGCTCGCCCTTCGCGGTGGCCGTTTCAGATGGCTCACTTGCGTGGTTCTCGAATGGGGATCAAACTCTCACGACAGGCAACGTCATCACCGCCGGAGAGCCAGCTCATGTGGTGACGACTTACGCGGTCATCGACGCCGAGCCTACGGCGGCTTTCTTCGTCAATGGCGTGGAGGTTGGTCGCGACAACGCTGTGACGGCGTTCGATGACGCGGCGCCCTCCTTGCTCCAGATTGGCGCTGCCAATGGAGTCTTCGGGTTTGATGGGACCATCGATGATGTGCAGATCTATGGCCTTGCGTTAGACATCGAGAAGATCACTTTCCTCATGAACAACCCCGGTGAGGTCATTCCGGGTGATGGCGGTGGCGGCAATCCTACGGATCCACCAGCGATTCTTTCCGAGGTGGTCCGCGCTGCCGATGGTTTGCAATTCACCATCCCAGCCGGGGTGACGGCCGACATTGAATACTCGCAAGACCTCATCACTTGGAGCGTCATCGCCTCCGGAGTCAGTGGAAACTTCAGCGACACCGATGCCGCACGGGCTGGACGAGTGGATGGCTACTACCGCGCAAAGACCGCACCCTAATAACCATAGACGATGATCAATCTGCAGTGCACCAACGTTCCATCCGCTGGCACAGCGTCTCACGAAAGGCCGTCTCTCCAGTTAGGCCAATCAGTTCCCCGACCGACTCGCGATCAACCAACTTCAGCCGCAATGCTTCACGAACATACAGTCGATCTTTGTCACGACCCGCGACGAGCTTGGAAAACATGACGTCTGTTACTGAAAGACAAAGGCCGCGATTACCGCGCGTCCCGCCTGAATCGAAGACCACAAGGCGGTCTTGCCCATCTTCTGCTAATGTCAGGGCCTCCAAGCCAATTCCGTGAGCATAATAACCGAAAGTCTCGTGAAACATCGAAAGTTCACCGATCGCCCCATCAATGAGCTCAGCATGAGTGGGATCTTTCAGGCTGAGCATGTCCGCCTCCATCGACTGCCGCAGAATACGCGAATCTGGGACAACTCCTACGAGGATGGCCTGACTGCCATCGACAACGACTTCAGTCTCGTCGATGATCATACACGCAGCGCGGATCAGATGTTCGAGTTGGCCTCGGTGCATGGGGAGAAAGCGCGTTTGAACGCCCACACTTCTTTGTTAGATAGAACACCAACAAACGGTGAGTTCTGGCGGAGCTGTTGCCCTCGCTCATCCTCGGAACAAAGCGCCTCGATGACAGCTTCCACACCTTGCTTAATCAGTGAATACCACTCTTTCCACGATTGGATTCCGGGTGCCTCAGGACCGTTGCGTTCTTCCCATCGGAGCAAGCGTTCCCGAGCTTCTTCGAGATACGATGGACGAGCGCACAACCGCGAAACTATCTCTCGCGCCATGGCGAGTGATCGTGCATCAATGTGCGCATGCGCATGGGGCCATCGAGTGCTCATGACAACAGGACAGTCTCCTCCCAAGCGCTTCCTGTCCATCTCAGAGAAGCTCGACCTTCCGCATGGCCGAAGTAGCCTCCCCATGATCATGAGAGCCCTCGCCATCACACTTCTCTTCGCCACCGCCTCAGTGGCAGACGCTCAAGAGCCGGTGATCTCCGAGATCATGGCAAGCAATCAGCGTTCTTTCGTGGATGGTCACGGCGAGTACCCGGATTGGATTGAGATTCACAATCCTACCGATAACGACATTGATCTCCAAGGCTATGTCCTCCGAGATTGCGACACGGATTGGCCCATGTCGTCAACAAGCTTGGGGCCAGATGATCGCATGCTAGTGTTTGCCTCAGGAAACGGGGGATTCGATCCTGACGGGTGGCCTCACGCAACCTTCACACTTTCCAAAGAAGGCGAGCCGCTAGAGCTGATCAACCCAGCCGGTGAGGTCGTCTCGAGCTTCGGCGACGGTTTTCCCGAGCAGCGGACAGACATTTCGTATGGTCTCGATCCAGATGGCAACTTTGCCTATTTCACAAGTCCGACTCCCCGTGCGCCTAACGGATCGGGCATCCTTGGCTTTGTCGCCGACACTAAATTCTCCACCAAACGTGGACACTACTCGAAGGCCTTTGAACTCGTGATCACGACCGAGACGGAGGGGGCCTCCATTGTCTATACCACCGACGGCCGCGACCCTCGTGAGGGCAATCTCTTCAGCCCGACAAGGATCTACGAAGGACCCATCACCATCGATCGGACGACGACGATTCGAGCCTTTGCCAAGAAAGCCGACTTCGTGTCGACGAATATCGATACTCAAACTTACATCTTCACCAATGATGTTATCCGCCAGACGAATGAACCGGCAGGATTCCCGAACACTTGGGGAGAGTTTACCGGAACAAACGGAAGTGTGCGCGGACGCCCCGTGCCCGCCGATTATGAAATGAATCCAGCGATCGTGGATGACGATCCTGACGCCATGGAAACGGCACTCAAATCGCTCCCGACACTTTCCATTGTCATGGATCCGAGTGATCTCTTTGGCCGGGATGGCATCTTGGCCAATCCCTTTGGAGGCGTGGATGGAAGTGGCGTCCATACGATGGCACCCTTTATCAAAGATCGGCAGACGTCGGTCGAATGGATCGACCCTAACGGAGGTCCAGAGATGCAGATCGACTGTGGCATCCGACTTAGTGGTGGGTGGAGTCGGCACTACGCCGCCACACCAAAGAAGTCTTTCTCCTTGGTCTTCAAGGAAATCTTTGGACCAAGCAAGCTTCGCTTCCCGATGTTCCCTGGTTCATCCGTCGACGAATTTGATAGGGTGGTGCTCAAAGCCATCTTCAGCAACGCGTGGCCGGACGCCGCTCGCCCACCGGACTACCTGCGAGACTATTTCACGCGCCAGACGCGACTCGACATGGGGGAACCCGCCTCTCATGGCTCTTGGGTGCATTTGTATCTCAATGGTCTCTACTGGGGGCTCTACAATCCCACGGAACGCCCGGATGCTTCCTACGCGGCAACTCATTTCGGCGGCGAGAAAGCAGAGTACGATGCGGTGAAACACGCCGGGCTGGGTGGACCGGGCCAGGCAACCAATGACCGCCACGAAGTCATCGATGGCACCGAAGACAAATGGCTTGCCGCTCTATCACTTGCTCGTGATGGACTTGAGAACGAGGCGAATTATCGAGCCTTCCAGGAATTGGTCGATGTGCAGAACTTGGCTGACTACGCCATTCTCAATATCTATGGAGCAAACGTCGATTGGCCCCACAAGAACTGGTATGCCAATACCAAACGTGAAGGCGGCGCCGGCTTCCGTTTCTACTCCTGGGATTCGGAATATGCGTGGCATGACCTGGCTGCGGATCGTATCAATGTCAGTAATCGAAACACCCCTGCCGAACTCTACGCGAGTGTTCGCCGCAATAAGGATTTCCAACGCCTCTTTGGTGATCGCGTCCAGAAACACCTCTTTGGTGATGGGGCTCTGACAGTAGAGGCCAACGTCGCCCGATTCAATCGCCTTGCTGCCATCATTGAACCCGCCATCACCGCAGAAGCAGCGCGGTGGGGTGATCACGCCAACACGCGCCAGGGCAGGACGAACTACACGAAGGCTTCCTGGGAAAGTGCCAGGAATGGGATCATCAACAACTTTCTAACCAAACGTCACGACCGTGCCGTGGAACAGTTTCTCGCAGCGGACCTCTATCTGGATCTGATTGCACCGACCTTTGAACCGCATGGCGGCGAGGTCGAGGCAGACCACCGTCTCGTTCTCCGATCCAAGGATGCCCAGAACCTGCTCCTACCTAATGGCGGTGATATCGTCTTCACCCTCGATGGAACGGATCCGCGTTTGCCAGACAACACGAAGAGCCCAACGGCACTCACCTACGCACGCGGGCATCAGCTAACAGAATCCGTGACGATCAAAACACGACTTTTAAAGAAGAACATCTTCACCGGTGGCTCTTGGTCGGCACTGAGCGAAGCACGGTTCATCGTCGGTACTGTGGCCGCCGATCGAACCAATTTCGTGATTTCCAAGATCCACTACCGACCAGGGGCCCCGACGCCCGCCGAAATCGATGCAGGCCATAGCAGTCGGAGTGACTTCGAATACCTGGAATTCTTCAACCCGTCAGGCGTGAGGATTCATTTGAGTGGCATGCAACTCACACGAGGCGTGGACTACCAGTTTCCTGATGGCTACGAAGTCGGCGCCGGACAACGTGCTCTCTTGGTGAGCAATCGCGCAGCTTTTGAGAGTCGCCATGGCTCAGGACTCTCGATTGTTGGTGAGTTCGAAGGCAAGCTCAGTGATGGTGGCGAAACCATCAGCCTAACGGATCAAGATGGGCAAACGCTATGGGAACTGGCCTATGACGACGATGCGCCCTGGCCTGAAGACGCAGATGGAGGTGGGGCCGCTTTGGTCTTGAGCAACACGAACGCCGATCCCACGGACACTGCGCAGTGGGGCAGCATTCCAGATGGAGGCCAACCAGGGAGCGATCCTGCGGCGGGCGACGACCCACTGACGACTTGGATGCACGAGCGGGGAGTGACTGAGTTAACGAGTGCTGACCTACTCACCTTCGCGCTGGCCCAAGATCTTCTGAGTGCCACAGCCAGTCTCTCGGTCATGTCATTGGACAATGAGACACTCACGCTGTCTTATCCCCGCCGGATCAATGCAGGTCGCGTAAGCTATGCCGTTCAGGCATCACACGATCTCACCCAGTGGTCAGCCGTAACCGCCATCGCGACCGAAACACCGAGCGGTGACGAAACATTGGCCGTCCATCTTGAACTTTCGCAGGCTATGGGTAGCTACTTTCGCCTCGCGGTCCAAGTGATTCCGTGATCATCCCCTCGCAATGTTACGTATCCTACTCCTAACGATTCTTGCTATTGCTCCGTCAGTCATGGCTCAGAACGAGAGCCTCTCGGCTGTGCCAGGTCTTGATCCGACAGTGTACACCCAGACCCTTTCGCCTATTCTTGAGAAAGTGGATCCTAGCAATGATGTCGGTTGGGATACCGAAGTGTTCAGCGCTGAAGCCAAAGAGCAACTCGATCTCCTGGCGAAAGCGATGGCCACAGGCGGCGAGGTGTCCGAGTTCTTCACCAAGAATGCGAGCACTAGCGAATGGCGACCAGCGAAGCGGGAAACAGTGCTGAATGGCGTGCTCAAGGTGGAACGTGGCGAAGCGGCAAATGGTAGGAACTTATCCGAGGTGGTCCGATCTGTGAAGACCGCTCCTGGAGAGATGCACGTGAAGTTCAAACCCTTCCGGGTCGAACCGCAACAAGACGCTGTGCAGGTTACCGCCTATTACCACGCTGACATTGCCCTAGAAGCCGGCGGCAAGCTTGAGCAAAGTGCGACCTGGGCGATCTTGTTCTCCAAACAATCTCCGCCAAAGATCCAAGCCCTTCGCGTGACTGACTACGAGGAGATCACGCCCAGCATGAGCAAGCTGCTCTACGCCGATGAGACCGCAAAGCTTCTCGGTGGAAACGAATCCTACGAGCAACAGCTCTCGTTAGGCATCGATCACTGGCGGAGTCGTTTGCAAGGCGACTTCGGCGTGGATGTCAATGGTTTGCAAGGCCTCGCGATCGGCGACGCGAATGGCGATGGCCGTGAAGATCTCTACGTTTGCCAACAAGGCGGCCTACCCAATCGTTTGTATCTACGTCAGGAGGATGGTCGTTTGGTTGATCGTTCTGCGGAATCGGGAACAGATTGGATGGAACTGACCCGTGCCGCACTCTTCATCGATCTCGACAACGATGGCGATCAAGACCTCGCCTTGGCGCAAGGCTGGTATCTCATGCTCATGGAGAACGACGGCACCGCGAGGTTCACCAAACGAGTCGAGCAGCGCGCAGAAGGCCAACTCCATTCACTGGCTGCTGCGGACTACGACAACGACGGTGATCTCGACCTTTATTTCTGTGGAAGAAACCCCTCGCGCGAGCAATCCAGCGCTGAAGGCATCCTAGGGATGCCGCTTCCCTATCATGATGCGAACAATGGTGGCCCCAACATCTTGTTAAGCAACCAAGGCAAGTGGGCCTTTCAAGAGGCCACCGTGGAGAGCGGTTTGGATGTGAACAACCGTCGCTACAGCTACGCCTGTTCCTGGGAAGACTATGACAACGATGGCGACCAAGACCTTTACGTGGCCAATGACTTCGGTCGCAACAATCTCTATCAGAACAACGGTGGCAAGTTTATCGACGTCGCCGGGAAGTTAGGCGTCGAAGACCTTTCTGCAGGCATGTCCATCACCTGGGGAGATCCCAATCGCGATGGCCGCATGGATCCTTACATTAGCAACATGTTCTCCTCTGCTGGTAATCGCATCGCCTACCAAAGGCAGTTCCGTAGCGGCGACTCCAATCAGTTAGCCAGTTTCAAGCGCCATGCTCGCGGCAACACGCTCTTTCTCAATCGCGAAGATGGTTTCCAGGATGTCAGTGAGGTCGCGAATGTCACCATGGGACGCTGGGCCTGGGGAGCCAAGTTCGCGGATCTCAACAACGATGGCTGGGAGGACTTGTATGTGGCGAACGGTTTCATTACGACTGAAGACACGGGTGACTTGTGAAGTTTCTACTGGCGGCAGGTCGTGTCGCGTTCCCCAATCGAAGCTGCCGCACCCAACGACGCGGTGGCCAGTTATCGTCAAGGTTGGTCGGCCTTAAGTGAGCTCATTGGTCAAGGGCGTTCGTTTAGTGGCTATGAAAGGAACTGCGTCTTTCTCAATGTGAATGGCAAACGCTTCGCCACCGCGTCGGCGGCCACGGGGCTTGACCTGATCGATGATAGCCGAACCGTGGCTTCCTGTGACTGGGATGGCGACGGCTATCTGGATTTGTGGATAACGACTCGCTCGGCGCCCCGCGTGCGCTTTCTTCGCAATCAATTGGGCGACCAGTCCGAGGGCAGGTCGCTGCAGCTTGAACTGCGCGGCAACACCTCGAATCGTGATGCCATCGGAGCAAGGGTGGTCCTTAAGCTGAAAGACGACTCCAAGCCACTGATTAGAACGGTGAGAGCTGGAGACGGCTTCCTTGCTCAGTCTAGCAAACGTCTACATTTCGGGTTCGATTCTCAATCTAAGCTTGAACGTCTCACGGTTCGCTGGCCTGGCGGCAGGGAGGAAGCGTTCAACGTTGCCAAGATCGGAGCCAAAGCCCTTCTAACACAAGGTGGAATGATCGAGGCCCCCGCTTGGTCGGAAATGCTACCTAACAAGGCGGTCAAGGCGTCTGTCTTGGAATCAGATTCCGCCACGCGCACCTGGATCATGGGGCGTGTGCCCATGCCAGGCGTCGGCAAGAATCTTAAGAAGCCTAGGCTCGTTAATCTCTGGTCGAGCACTTGCACTGCCTGTGCTACCGAACTCGAAGAATGGACCGAGGCAGAGCAGGCGACTCGCAAAGCGGGCCTCGATATCGTTGCTCTGTCAGTCGATCATCTCAGTGGCGAACCCGCGAACGGAAGCGAGGAATTCTTGGATAAGATCAAATTCCCCTTCACCCGTGGAAAGGCCACGCAGGCTCAGGTCAATGCCATGGAAATCCTTCATCGGACGTTTGTCGAACTTCAGCACCCCCTCCCGGCACCAGCCAGCTTCTTGTTAGACTCGCAGGGCCGAGTAGCGGCGATTTACAAGGGGAAGGTGTCGGTAGAGCGCCTGCTAGCAGATGTTGCGCTCCTAAACGCGGATCTAAAGACCCAGCGAGATTCGGCCGTTCCCTATCCTGGGCGTTGGGCTTCGAATCCCTTTCCGCCCGATCCGAATCGTGTGGCAGCAGCCTTTGAGAAAGCTGGCCAGGACGTCCAAGCTGCCGCCTACCTAGAGCAGTTTCTCGGCGGCGCCCGAGACTATTTCCAGGGCCAGTTTGGAACGTCGGATCAGCAGCTCGCGACGGTCACGACCGCTCATGTCATGTTAGGTGATCTGCTTGTGAAACTCAAGAACCCGAGCAAGGCCGCACGTGTCTATACCAATCTCCAGAAGTTGGCTCCAAAGGATGGACCACTTCATCAGTCCATTGGGGAACGGCTACTAACACAGAACCTCCCTCAAGCAGCCTTGCCACATTTGACGCTTGCTGGCAATCAGTTGCCACCAAGTGCCACTCTCTTCTTCAACACCGGTTTGGCATCGCTCGGAAGCGGCAAGGCCGCGCAAGCAATTGGGATGTTCGACAAGGCCCTGAAGCTCCAACCGAACGACGCCGCGACATGCTACCAGCTGGCAGTGGCTAATGAAGTGTTAGGACGAACCAAGGAGGCGATCCGCCATTGTCGTGCAGCTCTGAAGGCTCGCCCCAAGTGGCCTGTTGCTGAGGCGAAGTTGCGTGCGTTGCTGAAGGAATGAAGTTATCCAAGGGGCGATGGATTGCGATTCGTAATGTGAACGCGCATAGATGGTTGACGCCTTCAACTAACAATACCCCTCTTAGCTAGAGGGATTGAGGAAAGCGATCGATCAAGAGAAGAATTGAGAAGACGGTACCGGGCGAGAAGAGGCCGCACCGTGTGATCAAGAAGGAAGCCAAGATTCGCTTATCATGAATGAAGATGTTAGTTCTCTGCAGACGACAGCAATGCTGTCATCCGCCGCTGATTGTTGCATGATGTAGGCTATCATGAACCGAATCAACACTCTCGTCTTCGACATCGGAAACGTTCTCAGCCACTTCTGCTTCGAAGGGATCGCTGCTGAGGCCGTGCGCTATACAAATCTGCCGATCCCTGCGATCCAGAAAGTGTTGATCCAATGGTCTCACCCGTTCTGCTTGGGAGAACTTGAGGAGGCGGATTTCGCCAAGCACTGCCTCGAGGATCTTCGGTTCACCGGCACGGCCGAGGACCTCAAAAGGGCTTACAATAGTGGATTCACACCTAACAAAGTGATGCGCGCAGTCATCGAACGCTACGCTTCGCACTATGCTCTCTATTACCTCTCAGATACGAATGCTTGGCACCTGGAGCATCTGCTCACTCATGACCCACTGCTGCCACATTTCAAAGGCGGCACCACCTCCATTGAGGTCGGCGTTCTCAAACCGAATACGGCCATCTATGAGCGCGCGTCCAAAGTGCACGGGTTTTCTCCTTCACAAGCCGTCTTCATTGATGATCGAGAGGCCAACGTGGCAAGCGCGGAGGCGGTTGGCTTCACGGGTCTGCGCTATGAGCCTGATCGACACGCGGATTTCGAACAACAGTTATCAGCGTTGCTGAAGTGAAAAGCCAGCTAGCGATCAGCCTATCAAGTGCTAGTTAGTTGGAGAGGACGCTAGCGAGCGTGCCATCGAGTGCCTGACGCAGGATCCAAGCTTTGGAATTTGCGTCCTTCGAGGCTTTCGCTTTATCCAGAACACCAGCGAGCACATGTCGAACCCCTCCGCCGATCTCTTCGTCGCTCACCAATTCTTGAACGCAGTCTTCATAGACTTCGGCGCAGGCCGCTGCCTTGCCCTTATTGTAGAGAGGAACTCCCTGATCGATCGCTGTTAGAATTCTTTGTTGTACGGTGATCTTCTTGGTGGCTGATGCCTGCACTTCTTCGTCCTTTGGCGGAATCAAGACCATGTCAATGACGTGAATAACGCCATTGGAGCATGGGATGTCGACTGTGCGTATGATAGAATCGTTCACCTTCAAGCGTCCATCTTGAACCGCAAATTGAACCGATTCGCCGTTCACGGTCTTTGCCGTCTTTGAGTTGAGAGCATCACCCGAAGAAACTTTTCCGTTAATAACATGATACGAGAGAATGGACCTCAACTGTTCCCGATTACCCTCTTCAAGCAGCGATGAAGCGATGTCCTCCGGAAGCTTCGAGATCGCATCATCCGTCGGAGCGAATACGGTGAATGGCCCATCGCCTTCTAGCACTGCTCTCAGTCCCGAGGCATCAATTGCTGAGAGGAGAGCATCAAAAGATCCGGCGCTTTCCGCAACCTCGAGGATGTTCTTAGGCTTGGGATCGGGAGGTAGAAGAACCGAATCGATCACGTGAATGATGCCATTGGAGCAATCGATGTCTGCATTGAGAAGGTTCGCTAAATTGATGCGAACCTTCCCCTCATCAAACGCGATACGAAGGTCCCCGCCTTGAAGAGTAGAGGCGTTCTGCACCTTCAAAGCGTCACTCAAAGTCGCTTTTCCGGAAACCACATGGTATTTGAGAATACCTTGGAGCTGTTTCTGATTCGCGGGCTTTAGAATCTCGGCTAAAGTGCCCTCCGGTAGTTTGTCGAAGGCCTCATCGGTGGGGGCGAAGACTGTCAAAGGTCCGTCGCCTTGCAAAGCATTCAGAAGTTCTGATTGAGTTAGAGCTTTCACCAAAGTCTCGAATCTTCCATCAGCCATCGCAGTCTCTACAAGATTTGATCCACCCCCTTCCGCGACATAGGCTCGAATCCAATCGACTTCGAGTTTGAACGTCCCCGCCTTCTTGTCCCCCAAGAGTAGGCTGATCTGTCGAATCTTTGAAGAATCAAACTTTCTTTCCTTCAAAATTTGCCCTCGCCAACTTCCCATAAGCGTCGAGAAAGGGACCTTCACCTCTCGCCATTCACCCCTGGTTGTTGGGAAACTAGCTTTGAAAGATACTTCTCCAGAGCGATAACGCTCATCCGTAGCCATGCGCAATTGATAGGAGCGACCATCACCTTTCACTCTCATCCTAAAACCCTCAAAAGCTTGCAGATCCAGGTTGATGTTAGAGGTTCGAACCGAAGAGAAACCACCATTGTTCTCCAACGACAAATCGCCTTGGAACATCATGATTCCAGGCGCAGAGAACGAGACCTTTCCCTGAGACAGGCCACCCATCACGCCATCGTCCACGATCCGCCACCCCAGCGCCTTATTCTCAGGCTTTGCGAACTCGGTGACGGTTTGATCTGCGGCAGTGGAATAGGATAGAGTCGCCAGGATCAAAGCAAAGGAAGTGACCGCCCGAAGATAGGTTGGAAAAAAAGTCTTCACAAAAACTATACGCGGGAACCTGATCGTTGGATTCCTTCCAAGCCGAATTCGGGTCCTTACGAATGCCCTATGGGAAATATCAACGGCATTGGAACACAGGGACTTCCACTGTCCTAAACAAGGCGGGACCCCATACAGAACTCCAGAGCGGCTAGTGGTCGGGGATCAGACGCTTTCCAAGACTGATGACGTTGTCTCGACTGAAGCCGAGGCTTTCGTAGAAGGCGATGACTTGGGTGTTCATGGCGCGCACTTGGAGATTGATCTTGGGGCAGCCTGATTGATCGAGAAAGCACACAGCTTCTGCCATGATCTGAGTGGCAAATCCACGGCGCTGCTGATCTGGATGGACGGCGAGATAGTTGATCCAGCCGCGATGACCATCGTAGCCGACCATGCAAGTCGCCACGACCTTATCTGCCAAATTACCAATGAGGAAGCCGTCAGAATTGACCCTCACTTTGCGGTCAATGTCTCGGTGAGGATCGTTCTGTGGCACGATGAGACTGCAGAAAGTCCACAGTTTCACGACTTCGTCGCGATTCGTTTCTTGAAAAGGGCGAATGACAAGGTTCTTCATGGCCCGAAGCGTATGCGGAAGTATTGCGCATCGCTACCTTCAATGAGGAGACTCAAGCTCGTTTGGTCTGTGTCTGCAACGGCTTCGACTGTAGTCACGGTCTTCCAGTTCTCGGTGATTAGATCTGCGCTAGACTCAACCGTGTAACTATTTCCTGAGGCGCTGGGCCAAGTGAAAGTCACGGAGCCATCATCGATCACCGTCGCAAGGACGCGGAAATTGGAGGATCCATCGGTTGGTCTGATGCCTAGAATCACTTCCAAGCCGTCGGAAATGCCGTCGCCATCCGTGTCCGCGATGGCTGGATTGGTGCCTAGAGCGACTTCCTCTTCGTCGGAAAGCCCGTCGCCATCCGTGTCACCGCCACCTTGGCCACCGTCTTTCAACGTAAACCCAGCAGGCGTGCCGCCAATCGCGGTGCTTGCGGACCAATTCGTGGCGTTGTCGAAAGACTGCTGCGTATCAATGACTTCCAGCGACTTGCCTCCGCCATCGGCTTCACCAGGCCAGATGGTGCTATCATTGTAACTGAAATCAAGGACGGTCTTGCCGTTCTGGTCGGTGATCTCAATACGTTCGCCGTCGTTGCTTAGTTTGCCACCAGCCCACTCACCAGCAATGGGCATGCTAGCGTCATACGCTTGGCGCAGCGTTTCGGCACTGGCCGCGAGGATCGTGTAAGCGCTAGGCTCCAGAGTGATGTCGCCAAAGGTGAAAGCATTCACGGGGCGACCCGCGGTCAAGGTGACGCCGTTGAGTGCAAGAGGCGTCTCGCCGGTGTTCTGTAACTCAATGAACTCGTAGGCATCCCCTTGCCTCGGATGATACATGATCTCTGAGACTCGGAGAAAACGCTGCACGTCAGAGACATTGCTAGGATCGACAAGCATGAGATAATCGTAGCTCACGGTCTGGGGTTGGGCCACATCGGTGCTAGCGAAGAGGCCTCCTGGAAACACCTCTCCGATGCCTGCTGCTGATGCGATCTCTGTCCAAGACATGTCTGTGTCAGACCGCACTTCGAAGTAGAAGGCCATTTCCGTTTTGCGAATGCGGATCGTCGCCTTGCCATCGGCAAACGGCGTGGTTTTGAGAACGGCCAGACTCGTCGTTCCTCGTTTCACGGTGAGGCTCGTTCCATTCTCCATGCCGAAAGCAAAACGGAAACTTCGCCCTTCTTGAGTCGCTTCCAAAGTGAGCCCTGCATAGAAATCGCCTAACTGAACTCCATCTAGGCGCAACTCGGTCTGAAGAACAAAGTCACCGGTGGACGGCAACAATCGTTGCATGAGTGGGTAGAGCGGATTCAAGCCGGTGATTGGGTAGGATCGGATACCTGGCAGTGAAAGCGTGAGTTGGCCGGTGCGAGTTTCGACTGAATAGGAGGGTTCGTAGGGTCCTGCTTGAGGCGGTGTCGCCCGAAGCGGTTCAAGTTCGGTTGGAAGGCTGCTTCCGCTGTTGAAGCTCATGAAATCGCCCTCGGCGAAGACGGCAGCTTCTCGAGTAAGCTGGGAGATAGCTTCGGCGGCATCACTGGCAGTCAGATTGATGGTGTAGAGCCCGGGACGATTGAAGGCGACCGTGGCTTGCGTGGCATCGCCATTGACCAAGGTGGCATCGCCTTCAGGAGTGACCTGCCACACGAATGTCAGCGCGCTATCCTCGGGATCCGAGCTGTTTTTCGCATCGAGATCTAACGTTTGCGCGAGCGAAACATTGAGTGATGCCGGATCAACCTCCAAGTCCAGACTTGGTGGCCCGTTGGTCGTCTTCGTCACTAAGAAGGGCTGACTGGTGATCACGTCTCCATCAGCATTCACGCCTTGGATGATAAGATAGTTCTCGCCTTCACTAAGAACGAGACCACTCACCGCCCAATTATCCGTGCCGCTCCATGCCAGACTCGCTTCAGGATGGTCTGCGACCTTGATGGCATACACGCTGGACGGACTGGTGCCACTGATAGAATAGATGTCGTCTGCAGTGCTAGTAGATTCGCCATTCCCTGTGGTCACCGCGAAATCTTCATTACGAGAGTTGCCGACTTGATTGCTAGCACGATTTGCTCTGTTGTTGTTCCATTCTTCGTAGGTCCCACGGTTCATCGTGTACAAGGCGCTCGAAGCTTCTTCGGCATCAAACCAAGCACTCAGGCGTGGTGAGCCTATGGTGTAGTCGTCTAACATCCGTGTGAGGTAGTGATTGAACCGCCGCTCAACGTACGGCTTGGTAAAATAATTCCGAATCCCTGGCAGATTGCCGAGAAGCTCTGCGTTGGGATTGGAGAAGGCGAGATCGCTGTCCCACTGAACGAGGATGAATCGCCCATCAGTGGGCTTCCGGTAGAGAAAGCAGTTCTTCCCGCGTCTCAAAGTGATGCTGTCCCAGTCGTCCGTGTAACCGCGAACGGCTGCATAGATGGCTAACTGATCAGCATCCATGATGCGATCGATCCCTTCTTCGCTGAACTTGTTTCCGGAGACCGTCTTGAACATCGATATCAGTGAACTGTAGTCATACTCTGTTTCCTTAGAACGCTTGATCCACTCGGTGTGATAGCGAATGGGTTCGTCCGTATTCTTGTAGCTCCAATCGGCATCACGACCATCGCGATTCCAGCTGTCGGTGAACCACCATTCATCATCAGCGCGATAGAGTTCGCCGTTGGAACCATTCTCATAGACGCGATCGAAGTAGTCGTTGCCCGGTGGCTCGATCTCTTCTCGCAGTCCTGGCGCATCGTTATTCACGGTGGCTTGAACGTATTCTCCTTCGAACACAGGGCTGCCTAACAAGTAGAGCCAGTAACGTGTGAGGCGATTGTGATGGCGATTATTGTTACTCGCAGCGTCATTGTCCAATGCCAGCTTGCTGCGGCCACGGTAGTAATGGTCTGTGGGGATCTTCCACTTCGCCTTGCTGAGGTCAGAGTTGTTCGACCGAAGAAAGGCACTACCACTTTTCCTGATCTCGCAAGCGTAGATGATCTTCTCTTCGTTCGAGATGAAGGTCATGTTGAAATAGTGGTTTGATAGTCGAGGGAAGTTGAAATCGTATTCAGATGATTCACCGTTGTTCGTATTCATCGCTCGAAGATCATGTTCGGAGACGACGAAGCGTAGATTGCGCAGATCACCGCCGAGAGCATTGTTATCCACGACCCACATGCCAGGATGGGCTTCTCCTTTGATCGGGAGCTGCGTGGATTTCCCATTGGATCCAAGCGCCTGCACGAAGAACTCCACGACTTGGCCGTTCGTTTGATAGTCTGTGATGGTAGCCGTGTAGATCCCGTCTCCTGCAAATTCATCACCATCGATGCCTGCATCATTCATGGTGCTGCGATTCCAATCGCCATCACCACTGGAGGTGTCTCTGCGATGGACGGCTTCGACTTTGTCCAGCTGAGAAGATGGAGCGACTTCGGCAAGGATACGCACTGGGCTCGTGGTTGTGGGCACGGCGGGGGAGTGTCGAACCGAAGCGACCTGTGGCGCAGGCGCGCTGCTGAGTTGGGAATTGGCCGTGCCAGGTGTGCCTAACTGATCAGGAAGCGGAACCAAGAAAGTACCGCCGAAACTGTGTTCCCATGTTTGCACGATGAATCGTGGATTACCCGACACCCAGCGCGCCTTGAAACTCATGGTATAATCGTTGTTCAAACCTAGCACAGGAACATCCAGTTCCGCACGATTGGGCCGATTATCACCGTGACCATCGCTGATGAGATGAAATTCTGTGCCATCGTAGAAGCTGGCCCAGTGGGTCCCTTGGCAGAGCCACCCAGTGGCGCCCGAGCCATTGGGTGAGATCTTGTCAGAGTTGAGGAAGAGGTTGTTTCCCGCTCCTTGAAATTGGAATTTCAAGTCCTTAATGATGATGTGCGCATCTCCGACCAGGTGAATGTGCATTTCTTCGAAGTCGGACGGGCTTCCTCCCGTCCGCAATTGCTTGTAAGTTTGGTCGATGACAAAGTCGGTGAACTCACCCTTGGTGCTTTCATCACTATCTTTCCAAGCGGTGGCGAAATCGTTGTCCATGTCAGGATGGATCAGTTCCAAACTGCTACCGTCACCATTGACGAGGCGTGGCCAATCGCCGCCTAACCGATAGTCAACTTGATCGACAAGGTTACCTGCGGCGTCTTCGAGTCGCAGCAGTTCGCCTCGATTGCTCAGAGTGCCTCCGAAATTCCCTAGCGCTTGTGCGTTCTCATAGCGACTAGCATCTGCGGCGATGACGATGTATTCGCCAGGCGCAAGGGTGGCACTGGGAAAAGAGAAATTGATCCCGTAACTGAAGTCCCAATCCGTGAGGTCCACCGCTTCGTTGCCGCGATTATAGAGCTCGACGAACTCGCCATTCCGGCTGTTGGATGGTGGATCGACCATGATCTCATTGATGACGATGGCGCGATTGATAGAGGGCGCATTTGGTTCATTCGGTGTGGCAGTAGTGCTGCGATACCATTCGTCGCCGCCGTCAGGGAATGCTTGGATGGACTCGAAGTCTACTTTGCGATCCAGGCGAACGGCTTGGAGCAGCTTGTTGTCAGCATTGACTAAGAAAAGAGTCACATTCCCATCGGCAGGAAGTTCGAGATCGACGGTCAACATGGCTCCTGCGGTGATTTCGCCAATGAGAGCGACTTTGTCAGAGAGGTCTGCGAGAGAAGCGATGGCAAGGCCGTCCAATGTGGCGGAGGCATCGAGTGATTGGTTGACGAACTCGATCCAATCGATCCCATCGACACCCAAGTGGACCTCGTTGAGTCGCAATGATAAAGAATCAGTGCCGGAGCTGCCATTCGGCTCATCGGGCGTGGGCTGGGTGAAGAGGAACCACTCGCTGCCGCCTGAAGGTTTGCGCCCTAGCGAACGTCCATCGAGAGGAATACTCGTATCAATCGCACTGACGATATCACCGTCAGGATTGGAAAGGAACACAACCAAAGGATCCGAAAGAGTGAATCCTGTCGAAGCAAAGGGGACGCTATTCAATCCATTCGCGGGCACGATGACAGAAGTCGTGATGGGGAATTTAGTAAGAGCTGTGCGATTGTCAGACAAAGAGAACCCGTTGAGATCGAAGGCGCTTCCCGTCGGATTGTAGAACTCGATGTAACTATCATCTCCAGAGGTGGCGAGGATCTCATTGATGATCACACTTGGAGTGGTGGGCGCTGCGATGTTCAGTTGCGCGCCGAAGACCATGTCGGAGCTATTCGCGTTGACCTGGTGAGCTTCTGCAGCCAAGACGTTTCGACCTTGGCGGAGAGCTTCAGATCCGCCGCTGGCTACTGCCAGTTCCACATCGGCGTTTCCGACGTTGCGGCTGGCGGTTTCTTTCCAGTCCGCATTCGCATTGACCCCGGCACCGCCGACAGGCTGACCATTGAGATAGTAGAAGGCTCCATCATCGACAATCTGATCGATGGAGAAACTGGCTCCAGTGGGGTCTCCTTCAAACGTGAACTCCTTGCGAAAGTAGTATGTGATATGATTCGCGCCATTGTTGCTGTCTAAGAGTCCGGTCTGAATGCCTGGAGCTGGAAGGGCCGAGTTTTCAAAGCCCAATAAACCGGGACCACTCATCCAGGCGCTGTCATCGAAGTCAGGATCCTGCCACGCAGTGCCGAGGTTCTGATTGCGATCTTGGAACTTCCATTCATCGCCGAACTCAATAACCGGAAGACCGACGGCGAGGTTCACTTCGGGATTGCGGACAGGCTCTTCGGGGCGTGTGACTTCCGGGGTGCCTGGGCTGCCGCTAGCCTTGCTGCTCAGCTGCCAATTGCGCCAATTGTCTGCGCCTGCTTCCGGATCGATCAATGATAGCGTGTGACCCGTACCATCGGCGCCAGGATGCCAGCGTCCTCGGTCGCGATAGGTGACCTGTGAGACGACTGTTCCGTTCTTGTCTTTCAAGGTGATCTGCTCCCCGCTATCGCTTAATTGACCGTCCCACGGCCCTAGCACACGTACCGAAGTAGGCAATTGATAGGCTTCACGAAAGGTCTCGGGATCGACGGATGCGATGACGAGGCGCTGATAAGCCTGAAGGAAGCTCGCCTGAGGATCAGCGGCGTCGAAATCGGGAAAATCAAAGTTCACGCCATTGGTGAACCGCCAACGGATGATGTCCAGAGGAGTGGCTGTGATGTTCGTGAGTTCCACGAACTCCGGTTGTTCCCCCCGAGGATGGTACATGATCTCACTGATCACGACCTGATCAGCCTGAGCGGTCCACCGGAGGAGAGCCGAGGCAATGAGTGTCAGTTTAAAAATGAGGCGTTTGTTCAATTGCATAAGAAGAGAGGAAAAAGAACCATCTAAGTGGGCCCAACATCTTCAATGCGGATTCCTTTGTTGGAATCCGCAAACTTTCAAGTCAGTTCGTATCGCGCCGGAAATGAAGACTCTCCCTCCATCTCTGCAACCGAGACAATCCCTTCACCAGCGATGGCACTTTCGTCACGCTGACAATCCGCAATGACCCACACATCTTCGTCTGCGTCAAGATAGTCCGTTCGTTTCGCCAAAGCGTGGAGAATGCAGCGGAGAATAGCTGTAGACGATGCGTGCCCCCCGCTTTATCTAGCCCTGGTGCGAAACAACAACCACTCCAGCATGAGAAACAGCATCTATCATCTTTCCACGACCCTCACTCTATCATTGCGCGTGTTGCTCGAGACATCCGGCATCACCGTCGGCGCTCCGAAGATCGAGTTGCTCGCCGACTACGCCCGCAATCAGAAACAACATTCTTTGAGACCAAAGAGAAGAACTTTCCGCGCAAACTAAGTTTACAGAAGGCGGCAGTTGTTAGAGGGACTATCAAAGAAATCAAGACTTCGACTGACGAACCCGAGTTGAAGCCGCTGAAGTAGTACGCATCCGATCGAATGAACCTTTTGAAATTCATTTCACCTTTCGTTGCCTGTTTCGCGGCAACCTCTCTTAGCTATGCGACCGAGACCTTGCGTGTCGAAACCCATGCGGATGGGCTTTCATTCCAGCTGGTGGGAGAGTCAGGGGACGCTCCTTGGATCCTGCAGCATTCCGCAGACTTGGAAAGATGGGATGACGTGGTGTTCCTAGACTCCGTGGCAGAAGTCGAGATCGTTTGGCGTGACCTCTCCATACCAAGCGCACAAGTAGGGTTCTTTCGGGCGATCCGGCTTGAGGCGGACGATTCATTCCGGCGCCGATTCCTCGAGCAGCGTTTGCAGTGGCGTCGATTGGGTTCTGCGAGTTATCGCTATGATCTCCAGCAAGGATTCGGAGGCGTCTTCTGGCGAGGTACGGCGACGATCACCGATCAAAAGGTCGTCGCTTCTGAGGTCCTTGACGTGCAACCACCGTTCTTCGAGATCGATGCGCCAACCGTGGAGCAGTTATTTGGCCGCATCGCTTCCGCCATCGCGCACGGCGCGGTGACGATCGATGTCGAGTGGGAGGCAACGTTAGGGTATCCCAAGACCTGTTTCATCGACCTTGACACCCGCATCGCCGACGAAGAACAGAACTGGACCTTCGAGAAGTTCGAAGTGATCAAATGAGTGCGTATTAGTGGCATGCCAACAGTTGCTTCCATTCACATTGCTCCTGGATCTCGGCTCCCGATGAAATCTGTCGAGCGAGTCTCGGCGGAGGCTGGGCGTGGCCTTGTGGGGGATCGCTATCACGGCACCCGGCACC
>JBLHHN010000041.1:0-26846 GCA_047616785.1 Verrucomicrobiales bacterium | reverse complement strand
TTCTTTGTTTTTGGTGCTCTCCCCGTAGGCGGGGCGCCAACCATCCACCATTCCTATTTTAACGATCTACTGGACGTCTCCTTGTGCAAGGTGGTTAGGCCGATGTCGAGCTTACCAGAGATGAGTGCGGGAAGTGTGTCAGCCGGTCCTGGGAACTGCTTGAATTCGACATCCAGCCCGGCTTCCTTAAAGAAGCCTTTATCCTTCGCGACGAAGGCACCGGCATAACCGATCCATAGATCGTGGCCGACGACGAGTTTCTGGTTTTCCGCCTGGGCGGCACCCACAATTAAGAGGCTGGTGGCGATCGTGAGAATCGCATGGCGTGACTTTAGATTCATAATGGGGCTCCGTTTAATCTTTGAGAATTCAGTGGTTAGGCTGTCTTTCAGCGCATTCTGAGCGAGCACGATGTGGGCCATTGGCGGGTATGTCTATTGATAGATGGCCCAGACAAAGATTCACTCTCGACTACCACTAACCTACGGAACGATCCTTCTTGGCTTAGCTTGCTTGGCCAAGAACGGTCTGCGGCCTGGCTACCATTGGTAGTTCTGCTGATGCAGCAATTGTTTCTCGACGGGCTTCATTTCTTCCACGCTCACTTGCCCGTCCCCGTTGAGATCCATTTTCTGAAACCCATTGCGGAGGCCAGGAGGCAATTCTGTTTGCGAAAGGCTTCCATTGCTATCCGCGTCGTTCTCCAAGAATTTGGCAATGATATCACCATCACCGAATTGTGGGGCCAGCCGAGGCACTCTGCTTCCTGTCAGTGAATCTTGAACCAGGCTCACTTTGTAAGATTGGGTCACCTTCTCCTGAAAGGGCACCCTGTCATTGAATACTTCGTAGCGGACGGTGACTTCGAACTCGGACTCTGCGGACCCGCCGTCGGCTGTGAGCAGGAACTCGCGAGGGTCGATATCTTTCGGTTCGTTCACTTTGTCGGCGTGGCCAGAAGAAGGCTCTAGGGCGATGCCAGAACTGGACGTCACCTCGTAGCTGAACTCTGGGAGCGCATTGTTCCAGTAGCCGCCGTAGATCGGATCCAGATAGAATCCTAAGTAAAGCATGCCACTTCCAGTAGTTAACAATTTCGGCTCGGCCTCGACGATCAGTTTGGCTAAGAACGGGCGCTTATCGCCTTCTAGTGCGATCGATTGGAGAGGAACCATGCTGTATGGAACCTCGAGAGGAGGGGTGACGTTCTTTGGTGCGGTCGGCATGGCTTTGCCTATCTTGAGTTGGATGTCAGAGATGCTCGTCGGTGGCGTGACCTCTCCCACAAGCTGTGCGAGGTCCTGACGCAAGAGTTCGGGAGCGACCCAATGGCGTCTTTGTATGATCTTGCCTGACTTGTCGATGATCAATTCAGTATTGGTGTTAGATGAGGCTGCGGCTGCAAACTCATTGGCCATGTTGTCTGAAAGCCATGGGATGGAGGATCCGAGGCGTTGCTTCGCGTGCTTCGCTTGAGTCACGCGCTCATCCATGGTGATGGGGGAAATGAAGCCTGACATTCCAGGGTTTGCCAAGGACTTGTAGACGTAGAAGAAGTTGACCTTTTTCTTGAGGTAATCCCGGTAGACCGTCTCAAGCTGAGCGCTATTCGCTTCAATGATAGTCGAGGTGGTACAGCCGAAGACTAATACTGTGTAGCGACCTTGGAGATTGGTGAGAGGAAACGGCTTGCCTTGCTCATCGCTGATGGTGATCGCGGGGAGGCTGGCGTTTGGCTTGCTTACGGGATTGTAGAGTTCTGTTTGAGGAACGTTGCTCACCCACTCATACCATTCTGTGAGGTAACCTCTGGCGAGGCGTAGGCGCGATTTCGCCAAGGCCTGCCTCCCTCCGATGGCCTCTCCCATCTCGTTCCAGACACTGCCGAACTGATCATTGAGGAGGCGTGGGTTCTCTGGATTGAGGGTGAATGTGAGGGCTTGCCCATCCAGTTCTCGCACAAACGCTCTCACGCCATGCTCACCGACGAGATGGAGTAGAATAGGTGTCTCTTTGAACTCGAGCTCCAGGAAGCCGTTCTCCTTGATGTCACGATGCCTGATCGCGATCGCGGATCCCTGCTTGTCGGTCATGAGGCCGTAGACCAAGGCGTTCCCAGGCAAACGTTTGTCATTCAAGTTAGCCACTTTGGCGAAGAAGTCAGGCATATGAGGATGGCCAAGACTGGCACCGTGAGACATGCCGTGGGGGCGTCGGCGCATCTGCAAACTTCCAAGGACGACGTCAGAATGGGGATGCTGTCTTTTCCAGACATCCCATCGTTCTAACACAAACGGAACCGGTTCGAGCTGTCGTCCTTTCAATGGGCCGCTGACCGCCTCGCCAGAAAACGGGTGCCATTGGCTCAGCGTTTGAACGTCGGAGATCTCGATGGTACCTGCGCTGATTCCGGAGACTTGGAAAGACAAGGGTCGCAGGGGGAGTTCTTTGATGATAGGGATGAAGGCGGCGGCTCCGCTGCACTGCTCACAAAGTCCGATATAGATGGGCACATCGCCTTCGGTGTTCGTGGTCATCGTATCATTGACCACATGATAGTTGCTCAAGATCCACCAGGGATAGGCGCGAGTGTGCCCATGGAGAGTGACTCCCACGACCAGATCATCAGGCTCCATGTGGGTTGCGCTATTTCCAGGAACAGTGTCAGGATTGTTTAGCGGAAGGGTGTACTCGCGTCGGCTCGGCATCGTCAGTTGATGCGCTCTATCAATCCAATCAACTTCAGCCTTCTCTGGCGTCGTGTTCGCGACTTCTGTGACCACGGGAGCTGGCTTAGAGATAGACGTTTCAGGATGTGAATCTTTGGAAGTGCCGCGCCAGAGGGTGGTTCCGAGAAGGGCCACGATGGCACCGAGGATGAAGGTGATCAGAGATTTGGCGTTGATGGCAATCGTTGATTGGAAGTTGGATCAAAGATGACTGCCAGGCACCGAAATGTCACCGCGAAACTGAGCTAGCTGCATCTCCGCTTGGACCAAAGGATCACAAGTGACAGCGCTGATAAACCGCCGAGAGCGATTCCTGCCAAGATGACGATTGGATTCACAGACTTCTCTTCCTTTAGTGGCGCTGGGTTGGAGGCAATGATCGAATTGGACCAAAGAGCCAACTGATCTCGGGCCCAACGATGTTCGTCTGGTGATTCGCCGTCCACCGTGCAATAGAGATTTACCAATTTGCCTGCCACATTCGTCATGCTCGCGGCGGTGTAGGTCACGCGCTGATTGAGAGTGCCTTCGATCTCCAAGGTGATTCGACCGAGAATGGCGAATCGCACATGGTCTGGGCCCTGCTCATAGACGCCGAGAGATTTGGTAGCGCCAATTTCAAGCCCTGAAAGGCTATCACTGTCATAATCATCAGTCTTTCCCATGAGAGCCGAAAGCCCGCCTGCCATTTCGCTGAACTGCAGCGTTGAGATAGCGCCTTTTTCGATGCCTATAGGCGATTGTGCATGAAAGAGCCGGGTCAACTTGGGGAGGTCTCCGGATTGCACAGTGGCCCAATTTTCCTCAGAAGCATAGTAGCCTAACAAACGATTGCCTGGGCTAGCGATCATCGTTTGATAAGTATCCCAGACAATGCCTCCCGTTTCAAGCTGTTGAAATCCAGCGGGTGCAGGGAGATCGAGCTTGGTCTCGCCGATGGTAACGGTGTCAGCGAGGGCGGTGCTTTGAACAAGCGCGAGGAAGAGGATGAGATAGAAACGGCAAATGACCATGAGGCTTAGGGGGTGAGCTTGGCGCGGTAGTAGCCGGAGGACTTTCCGGCGCGATCGGCATCGGAGTCTGCGAACGCTCCGGTCTGGCTATTGGCGATGACTTCCCAATTCTCCAAGTTTTCAGAGTACTCGATATCAGCGGGAGTTTCTCCTGATACGGATAGGCTGAAGCTGTCTCCGGAAAAGCTGACGTCGGAGAGAATCGGGACCGTGGCTGCTGGAGGGACTGTCTTCACTCCGATAACCTGTCCAGGATTCTCAAAAAGAAAGGCCACATCCTCGGCTTCATAGGCGCGGGCGTAGAGCTGGAAATCGTCCACCGTGCCGTTCAACCCGATGGTGCCAATGAAGGCTCCAATCTGCAGGAGCGAGGAGCGGTTATCGTCGAATCCAACGGACGGCGTGGATTCTCCCGCAATCACATTATCGACGTAGATGGTGGTCTTGTCAGCGCCCTCATCCGGACCATTGCTATCCAGATGGCTGATGACCACGTGATGCACTTGGTCGATCTCAAGAACAGGGGACGTGGTGATGGCCTCTTCCTCACCAGCGAACCACTGGAACGGATTGGCGGCATCGGTCACTCCAAGCACTACCGAAAACGGATTTCCCACGATCTCGCCCTTTGAGAACAACACCGCAATGCCGCCAGATTCGGAGGGATCAAATTTCACCCACATGGAAATGGTTAAGCTGCTCAGCGATGGTAAGCCAGCGTCCTTGGCGAGTTCTCCAAACGCCGCGCCGCTGCCACCTGCGTCATTGAGTCTGACGGCTGTGCCGTCGGCAAGGCCAGGCGCACCCAAGGTGAAACTGCCGCCATCTGTGGTCTTGTACTCTCCGTGAAATTCATTGCCGGAAGAATCAATCATGGCCGTACCTTGGGTCTCATCCATTTTGAAATGGGTCAGGAGCCCGCTCTCCTTCTCAACGCGGGTGGTCAGATCGACAATGACGGTCGCGCCGCCTTCATCATTCGTTTCGAATTCAATCTGTGCGGTGAAAGTGCCGTCTTGTCCGGCAGGATCCAAGGTCACGGGAACGAAGGCGGTGGCTCCTGGAGCAAGCTCTGCCGGCACATCTCCGATGGTGAATCGGTCTTTGCTAGTGCCAGTCACGATGGCAGAGGCGATGGTGAGAGTCTCACTCTCGCCGGTGTTCGTGATGGCGAGTGCACGCTCTTGGAGACCAGTATTCGGGGGGGGCGTGCCAAAGATACCGCCCGAGGTGGTGGCAAGATTCGGATTCTCCACCCGCGCGGCGCTTCCTGGAGTCGTGAATAGCTCCACGGCTTCGGTGGGCGTGAGTTCCACGTCATAGACTTGAATATCATCAATCTGACCACCGTAACCGTTCCCGCCCGATTTCGTGCCAATCCACAGGCGCCGGTTGTTCGTCCCCTCCACGTTGTCGTAAGTATCGTAACCGATTGGATCCGTGACTTCTCCTATCATGACACCATTCAAGAACAGACGTGATTGCATCGCCGTGTCATTGCCAAACCCATCTTCATCCAAATGCGTGATCACCGCATGGTAGATCATGCCGTTTTGAATGGCTCCAGGCTCTGTCTCGATCACGGTCTCGCCACCCACGCGCCAACGAAGCGCACCCGCGGAGATGTCCAATCCGTAGAAGGTGTCATTGGAAGAGAACATGGGGTCGCGATTGAGAATGCCTCCATCGCCCTCGGCTCGGAACCAAAGTGATAGGCTGACTGTGGGTAGGTGGACAAGATTGCTAACTTGAATGTAAGCGTTAGGAGATCCGGTGAAGTTCACGGACGTGCCTCCATCTCCGACCAAGCTTGGACGGGCAAAGGTGACTCTGGCGTCGGCATTCTGAAAGAAACGCGCCTGAAACTCGTTGCCCGTGAGATCCTCGACCGCGCCGAAGGCGCTGATAGGAGTGCCAGTAGGTTCATCCAGCGGGAATCGTGCGATCAGACCACCAGGGCGGTAGGCGGCTCCGTTCAAGGGCACCTCCAAAGTAGGGGTGATACTGTCGTTGCTTTCGACAATCAGGGTGACCGGGAAACGACCGTTGAGCCCACCAGAAGCGTAGGTCATCTCAACGGCCACGCTTTCGCCTGACGGAACCACATCCAGGGGGAGTTCATTCAAGATGGCGAACATCGAGGCGTTCTCTCCTTCAAAAGAAAGGCTATTCACCACTAGCTCAGACTTTCCTTCGTTCAGCAGTGTCAGTGTCGCGGTGCTCGTCTCATTGACCGTCACGACGGGGAACGCGCCGCCACTTCGAGTGATCACGACAGGGATATCAAGGGCGATGACGAGTTCATAGTCGTCGATCCCGCCTCCGGGCGCGCCGGGGCCATTGCCTGCGGTGAAAGGATCACTTGGCAAGTTGGCCGGGGCATCCCCTCGGACCCACGATGAGACCACGACATAGTAGTCGTCATCTTCTGGGGCTTCGAAATTGATGAAACTATCTTGTGACTGGCCATCGTCATCGTTGGAGGCGATCACAGTGCCATCCGAACTTAAGATGCCTGCCACAGAATCCATGACTCGGCCAATCGATCGTGCCTGCACGTCGACGCGAATGATCTGCCCAGCATTCGCGGAGAGCGCGTAGATATCAATGTCACCCGTACTGGCATGGTCTCCATCGCCGTTGTTGCCCATGAGAATCTTCGCGGCAGAATCCCCAGCGGAAATCCCGGTTGGAGTTGCTGTAGGAATACTGTCGTTAGGTTCTTCAGCGTGAAGGAGTGAACACCAGGAGAAGACTAATAGGCAGAGAGTGTTAGTGCTGGCATGAGAAAGGGATTTCATTGGGAACCCTCTGCCTGGAGTATGGTATCCACAAGCCTCAATTCCGTGCCGTGGAATCGGCAGCTAAGGCCTCGCGAAACAATAAGTTACCTCATGAAAGTGAATAAACATATCGTTTCATGCCTGTAAGCAAGGCTCTCAGAGTAATGTGCTATAGGGAATACGGTAAGTTATTGTTTAGCTGCGCCTAACTAGCCAAGAGACTCCGCGCATGCGCGCTGGCGGATGCTTCGTCGCCGCCTAGCATTCTGGCGAGTTCCTTGATGCGATCATCGCCGGTGATGGTCTGCAACCGTGAGCGGGTGCGTTTGTCGGCGAACTCCTTCTCCACGACGCAATGACCATCTGCTAGTGCGGCAACTTGAGGAAGGTGGGTGATGGAAATGACCTGATGGTTCTTGGCCAGCTCCGCCATCTTGGCGCCGACGGCTCTCGCGATTTCACCACCGACATTGGCATCGATCTCGTCGAACACTAGCAATGGAATGGCATCCTGTTTGGCCAGAGCACTCTTCACGGCGAGCATGACGCGTGCCATCTCTCCACTAGAGGCAATGATGCGCAGTGGCTTGGAGGGTTCGCCGGGATTGGGTGCGAAGATGAAGTCGACCGTCTCGGCGCCTTGCGCGGCGGGCGTGTCGAAGGGCATGAGTTCGATCTCAATCTTCGAGCGCTTGAAGCCGAGATCGGTGAGATGCTCGGCGATGCGTCGGCTGAGCTTGGGAGCGGCGGCGCGGCGTGCTTGGGTGAGTTTGACCGCTTTGTCGTCGAGCGCTTTGCGCACGCTTTTCAGATCGGTCTCGAGTTTGGCGATAGCGTCTCCTCGCCCTTCGATGCGGCCGAGCTTCGCTTCAGCGCGTTCGCGGAAAGCGATGACCTCCTCGATGGTGTTGCCATACTTGCGCTTGATTGTTTCGAGGAGATTCATGCGCTCTTCGATCTCGGCGACTTCGCTCGGGTCGATCTCGAGATCTTCCACGTAGCTGCGCAGGGATCCGACCATTTCTTCGAGCTCCACCTGAGCACTATCGAACTCACCTGTGAACTCGGAAGTCTGTGGGTCAGTGCTTTGCAAATCGCGAATGAGCCGTTGAGATTCGCTTAACTGATTGAGGACGCTCGTGTCGCCATCCGCCAGTTGATGGAGGATCTTCTGGGAAAGTGTCACAAGATGAGTCGCGTTGGAGGCGACCTGATGGCGTTGTTCGAGAGGACCGATCTCTTCCGCTTTGGGATCCGCCGCAGCGATGTCCTGGATTTGAAATTTGAGCAGATCGATCTCTTGCTCGTTGGCGCGTTCGCTGTTGGAGAGTTCCTCTAACTCTTGCGCGAGTGCTTTCCATTTCTTGTAGGTTTCGAGATAAGCGCTGCGTTGCTTATCTGATCCGGCAAAGGCGTCGAGCATGTTCAGCTGACGATCTTGAGAGATGAGCGACTGGTGATCATGCGGGCCATGGAGATCGACGAGGAAATGGCCTAACGCTTTGAGTACGGTCAAGGTGGCAGGAGAACAATTGATGAATTGCTTGCTCCCACTCTTCGCTCCGATGACGCGTTTGATGACGAGTTGATTGTCCTCACAAGGGTCGAAACCGAAGGCTTCGAGCTGCTCATTGACCAGCGCTGCATTGGGCAGGTCGAAAACGGCTTCTACCGTGGTGGCATCAGTGCCAGTGCGCACGAGGGAGCGGTCCGCGCGATCACCGAGTACGAGTTTGATTGCGCCGACGATGATGGATTTGCCTGCGCCGGTCTCACCTGTCACGCAGATGAGGCCATCCCCGACCTCCCAGGTGAGGCTCTCGACAAGGGCGAGGTTGGTAATCTTGAGGATGGAGAGCATGGTGTTGATTTCTCGGGCGGCGAGTTTAGGTAGGCGCACTGTTCAATGCAACACGAGGATTGATGGAAAAGATGCGGGTAACGTTTCTCGGCACGGGGACCTCGATTGGGGTACCGGTCATTGGCTGTGACTGCGCGGTGTGTCAATCGACGGACACGCGAAATAAGCGGCTGCGTTCCTCCATTTATATAGAGACGGAAGCGTGTTGCTGGGTGGTGGACACGGGCCCGGACTTTCGCGCCCAGTGCCTGCGCGAGAATATCCGCCGGGTGGATGCGGTGATCTACACCCATTCGCACATGGACCATGTCGTCGGGTTCGATGACCTACGCCGGTTCACTTTTGGCGATATCGATTTGCCGATTCACGCGACCGCCTCCTGCATGGATGATCTACGGCGCATGTTTGGCTACGCGTTTAGTGGGGAGAATCGCTATACTGGCTATATCAAACCCGCGCCCCACGAGATTGAGGGTCCGTTTGTCTTGGGGGAATGTGTGGTGACGCCGTTGCCTGTGCAGCATGGGAAAGTCGAGACCATTGGGTTCCATTTCCAGATGCCGGGGGGGCGCCGTTTCGGCTATGTGAGTGACTGCAAGATCTTGATGCCAGAGACGATCCGTGTCTTGGAGGGCGTGGATGTGCTGGTCCTGGATGCGCTGAGATTCACGCCGCACCCGACGCACATGAATTTTGAAGAGGCCCTGGCCATGCGAGAACAGCTTGGCGCTGGGGAGACCTGGTTCACCCATTTCAGTGATGAGGTGGACCATGAAAAGGCGGAAGCGGCGCTTCCCAAAGGCGTGGCCTTAGCCTATGATGGGCTGAAGCTCGAAATCTGATCATGCTAGCACTTCTCAACTCATTCCTAGGTCGCGCGGTCGTACTCGCCGGGGCGATTATCCTCAGCGCGATGTCCCCTGCACTGGCCAAGGACTCGGTGTATTCACGATCGACGGTCGTGGTTTATAATAAGGACTTCCCGAGTTCTGAAGTCGTCGCCTCGCATTACACCACGCAGCGGAGCATCCCTTCGGGGAATATGGTCGGCATATCGTGTGGGCAAACGGAGGAGATCACGCGGGAGCAATTCCAGACGATGATTGAGGAGCCTCTGCGCGAGATCTTCACGGCGAAGGAATGGTGGGAGGTGGAGGAGTTCGGCAATAGCAAGAGGGTGATCTCTAACAAGATGCATGTGATCGTGCTTGCTCACGGGATTCCTTTGAAGATCAAAGATTCCCGCCCTGCGGATGCTGGGGCAACGCAAGTCGGTCAGACGCAAACGGACGGTGCCAGTGTCGATTCGGAATTGGCTCTGTTAGGAAAGTTTCATGATAGTCTGACAGGATGGTTGCCTAACCCTTATTTTCAGAAGCAAGTGGCCTTCGGGGACGCGGGGCTCAAGGATCTCATGCTTGTGGGGCGAGTGGATGGACCTGATCTGAAGTCCTGTCGGCGATTGATTAATGATGCGTCTGATGTCGAGCGCAATGGCCTATGGGGACGTGCCTATATCGATCTGGCGCAGAAGACAAATGCCGGGTACAAGCAAGGTGAAGACTGGCTGAAGAACATCGTCGCTCAATGTGAACGTGATGGTATCGCGACCGTGGTCGATTCGAATAGCGCCTCGTTCCCGAGCTATTATCCGATGAAGGATGCGGCGCTCTACTTTGGATGGTATGCGAGGAATGCCAACGGCCCCTTTTCCGACCCTGAATTTCAGCTCAAAAAAGGCGCCGTGGCCTGTCATATTCACAGCTTTAGCGGGCTTACTCTGAGACGTGACAAGGCGGAATGGGTTGGGCCCCTGGTCAAGCATGGCGCTGCTGGAGTGTTAGGGAATGTGTATGAACCTTTCCTTAATGGGACGACCCATTTGGATGTCTTTGTGAAGCGTTTACTCGATGGTTACACGATGGTCGAAGCCGCTTACATGGCGACGCCTTATGTTTCTTGGATGTCGATCGTGGTCGGGGATCCGCTCTATCGTCCTTTCGATGGTTTCCGTACTTACGAGCCACAGTTCTATCGGAAAGACGATAATCTGCACGCGAAGACCTTCCACGTGGCGACGAAGCTATGGGGTAAGAAGAAGGCTTCGTATGAAGTGAAACTGGAGAATGCGACCAAGCTACACAAGACTGGCTACTATTTAGAAGCCTTGGCCGCTCGGGAAAGGACTGCCAATGCGCTGAATGAAGCCGGGAACCTTCTTCGTCAGGCAAAGAAACATTACTTTGATCCGATCGATCAGTTGCGCGTGGATCTGGAGATCGTTGATCTAGAGAGGCAACGGAATAATAAAACCAAAGCGAAGTCGCTCTTGAAGGAAATGAAATCGGATCCGAATTATAAGGGCATGACTGAGTTGAAGGCTGTCGATGCGCTACTCAATCAGTTAGACCCACCAGGTCCTTCTGGATCTTAATCGCCGATCATGGATGAGCGTGCGTCGTCTTATGCGTTGGATGGCGCGGAGCGCTATGCCGTCCTGCGTCAGAAGCTCATCGACGAGCGTCCTTCTCGTCTGCACGACGAAGCTCTGACATTCACCGAACTGGAATTGCAGAGCCTGTGGTTTGCGGGTGCTTTCGGTCGGAACTTCGTCACCACGAGAGGAGTGCCAGTCGAGGTGGTGCAGTTTGGTCATTGGAATCATTCGGCAGGCCCAGACTTCGGCGATGCAGCGGTGCGCGTGGGTGATGACGTGCTTCGTGGGCCGATCGAGCTCGACCCCGACGTCCGTGATTGGGAGCGGCATGGTCATGGGGAGAATGCCGCCTATGAGGAGGTGGCTCTCCATGTGTTTTTCCAAACGGGCAGTGAGGAATTCTTCACGCGCACGTTGAACCACCGAGAAGTTCCGCAGGTTCGGCTGACCATGGAAGACTACGAAGACTTGGATCCCTCGGCCTACTTGCCTGCGGATGCCCATCTCGGCCGGTGCTCTTACGTTTTCACGGAATTGCCAGATGCCACCGTCGAACAGATTCTGGAGGCGGCTGCTCAGTATCGTTTGGAGCGGAAATCCAGACGCTTGGCGCGGACGCGGGAGATTCACGGTGAAGAGCAAGCGCTCTATCAGGGGATGGCGGAAACGTTAGGCTATCGTCACAATGCGTTTCCCATGCGCGTCCTCAGCCAGCGCGCCTCTTTGGAGGTGCTGAGGAAATGTGCGTCTCCGATGTTCACGGACGCCTTGCTCTTCGGATTGGCTGGGTTTCTTGAGGGCGAACGCCATGTCGAGTCTGACAGTGTCGCCACGACATCGTATCAACGAGAACTCTGGGCGCGCTGGTGGCAAAAACGCGATGAATGGTCCGCCGCCACGGCGCTCCCATTGCCCTGGAAGATGGTCGGCGTGCGACCACAGAATCATCCGCAACGTCGTTTGGGAGCGCTCACTCACTTGGTGGCTTCTTGGAGACGTTTCGCAGATCTCGTTTTGAAAGAGAGCTTTGACATCAAGGCGGTGGAGAAATTCCTCACCCAACTTTCGCACGACTACTGGGACCAACACTACACCCTAAAAGCAGCATCCAACAAACGCCTCGCTCTCATCGGCGGATCGCGCGCGCGTGATGCCGTGGTCAATCAGATTCTTCCGCTGCGCTTTCACAAAGCCCCTCAAGAATCGTGGGTCCAATTCCGTGCGCTGGCAGCCTCACAGAGCAACGAGAAGGTCCGGCGCGCCGCCGTGCGCCTTTTTGGAGAGCACCCGCGTCAGGCTTCCTTTTTCAAGAAAGTCTATCATCAACAGGCGCTCCTCCAGATCTATGATGACTTCTGTTTGCCAGACAGTTCCGGTTGCGAGCAGTGTCCGTTCCCAGAGCAATTATGGCAGATGGACGGATCCGTTTCGTAATCTACTCCCCGAGCGCGTAGGCGAAGATGAGCGGGGCCACGATGGTCGCGTCCGACTCGATGACGAACTTGGGTGTGTCTACGCCGAGCTTGCCCCAGGTGATTTTCTCATTGGGAACAGCTCCAGAATACGATCCGTAGCTGGTCGTGGAATCGCTGATCTGACAGAAATACGCCCACAGAGGTGTGCCTTTCTTCTGCAAATCTTGCTCTAGCATGGGGACGACACAGATGGGAAAGTCACCCGCGATGCCGCCACCGATCTGAAAGAAGCCGAGCGGCGTTTCGGCAGTGAGTTCTTGATACCACTTGGCCAGTGACATCATCGCTTCGATGCCCATCTTCACGATGCGGACATCTTTGATCGTGCCATCAATGCAAGCGCCGGCAAAGACATTGCCAGTGGTGCTGTCTTCCCAGCCAGGGACAAAGATGGGAAGGTTCTTTTCACAAGCCGCGACGAGCCAACTGTCTTTCGGATCGATCTGATAGTTGTCCTCGATCATGCCTTCGCGGATCACTTGATAAAGGTACTCGTGGGGGAAGTGACTTTCACCGGCGGCATCGGCACGAAGCCAACATGTGCGCAAAGGCTTCTCAAGGCGCCGGATCGCTTCTTCCTCAGGGATGCAAGTGTCAGTGACGCGATTGAGGTGACGCTCGAGCAAGGCTTGCTCATCTTCCGCCGTGAGATGTCGGTAGTGAGGGATCCTCACATAATAATCATGCGCAACGAGATTGAAGAGATCCTCTTCGAGGTTCGCTCCGGTGCAGCAGATCCCATGGACCTTGTCTTGACGGATCATTTCCGCTAACGAAACACCCAGTTCCGCCGTGCTCATGGCGCCTGCGAGCGTGACAAACATCTTACCGCCGCTTTCGAGAAGCGCATTGTAGCCTTTGGCTGCGTCTACGAGGGACGCGGCATTGAAATGCCGGTAGTGCTTTTCGATGAAATCGGAGATGGGGCCTTGGGTCATGGTGCTCACTAGCTCAGCATGTAGGCGTGGTTCAAGTAGATCTTTGCCCATTTGAGAAGGCGCCGGTTCCCATTGACCTGCAAGACCTTCGCTCTCTATGGTCACCTCATGAAACGATCCTTTTCCCTGTATCTCGCTCTCGTCGCCTGCGCCATTGTGGTTGGCGCGACCATCACCCGTTCCCTGGCGGTGAAAGAGGAATTCGTGGAGAAGATCATGGCGGCTCTCCCCAAAGAGGCTCCGGCCGAACCGGGGGCTCCACGCAAGGTGCTCGTTTTTTCCAAGACGAACGGGTTTCGTCACGGCTCGATTCCGACGGGCATCTTGAGTCTGACCAAGATGGGAGAAAAGACCGGCGCGTTCGAAGTCACGGCTTCGGAAGATGAATCGGTCTTTGAGAAAGAGTCACTCGATCAGTTCGACGCGGTCATCATGTTGAACACGACGGGCGAGGTCTTCCTTCCCAAGGACGGGCCAGCGGATGAGGCAGGGAAGCAGAAAGCAAAGGAACGCGAGGACAGCTTGAAGCGGAACCTTCTGGCATTTGTGCGTGAGGGAAAAGGGTTGGCAGGTATGCACTCGGCTACGGACACCTATAAGAATTGGAAAGAGTACAATGATATGATGGGTGGCGCCTTTGTCAGTCATCCGTGGCATGAGAAAGTGCTATTAAAAAATGTCGATCCGAAGTCTCCTCTCAATGCGGCTTTCAATGGGGAAGGGTTTGAAGTGACGGATGAGATCTACATGTTCCGTGACGACACGGCCTTGGCAAAAGACCGTCGCATGTTGCTCACGCTGGATCCGAAGATGGATCTCTCGAAAGGAAAGCGTGCCGATGGTTTGTATGCTGTGAGTTGGATGGACACATACGGACGAGGCCGCGTCTTCTATTGTTCCTTGGGTCATCGTGATGAGATCTTTTGGAATGAGGCTGTCTTGAAACACTATCTTGCTGGCATCCAATTTGCCTTGGGAGACCTCGAAGCTGAGGCGACTCCATTGCAGCCATAGACCGCAAGGGTTCGTGGCATGAAACGATCCACAGCATCATCAGGCTCCCGAGGTGTAGCTCTGGTGACTGTGATGTCCATGGTCGTCGTGATGACCATGCTAGTAGTCGCTATTCTGTCGACGTCGATCATGGAATTCAAATCCGCGTCTTCCTATGCGCAATCTGTGCGTGTGCGGCAGCTCTCGGATAGTGCGGTCAGCTTGGTCATCGATCAGATTCGTCAGGCGACGGCGCCTGGCAGCGGAACGAATATCTTTGGACAAGCTGAGCCGTCCTATTGGTCATCACAGCCAGGGATGATTCGTACCTATCACGCGACTGGTTTTAACAAAGGCTATAAACTCTACTCTTCCTCACGCATGGTGATTGAGGATGCGGCTTCACTGAAACAGGAAGTTAAGACATTGGATGGATGGGAGCGTGATCCGTCGCGCTTTGTCGACCTCAATGCCCCAGCGATTTCCTATGATCTGAGAGGAGCCGAGGCGTCACGTCACTTTCCCATTCTGGACCCGCGCGCAAAGACCTTGGATCAGGTGGAGGGATTTGACTGGGATGCCGCCGCCATGGTGAAGGTCGCTTCGGCGAGTGATGTGAATCAAGGAAAGGTGCTACCGATGCCTGTCGAATGGATCTATCTCTTACGTGACGGGTCTTTCGGTGTACTCGATGATGGCTTTAAATTCCAGGGCGAACGTGAAGCGACGGAGGAGAATCCGATCGTGGCTCGAATCGCATTCTGGACGGACGACGAATCTTGCAAGATCAATATCAACACAGCGGCGGAAGGCGTGGCTTGGGACACGCCTCGAGCGGCAACGATCGAGGCGCAAGGATGGTCGACCAAGCAGCCGGTGACCAATGAAGTGCAACGTTACCCTGGGCATCCGGCGACGACTTGTCTCAGCAGCGTCTTGTTTCCAGGGCACTATCCGGATCCTGATGCATCGAAGGTGCTGACTCAGCGCCATTTAAAGGCGATCTATGATATGGTCCCTAAAGTGAAGTATGGAGGAACGGAAGGCGGTGACAAAGCCTCGGATAAAGTCATTGAGTATGACAAAGATCGCCTTTTCGCATCCGTGGATGAGATCGTCTTCAATGTGCATCGAAATCGGAATGATTTCGTGACGATGGTCACTGAAGCGGGAGGAAATGGTGTGGCCCGTCTTGAGCGTGCCCGGGGGTTCCTCACGACAAGAAGCCATTCTCCTGAACTCACGGTTCATGGTCGTCCCCGAATCAGTTTGTGGCCGATGGCAGAGAAGACAGGAAAGCGTTACCGCACATCCTATGATTATACCATGGCCTTCTGTACCACCTTGGGTAACGATAAGCAGAAATACTTTTATCATCGGACGGGAAGTCATTTGCGTCATGTGGAGCTCTACGTGCACGCCAATCGCGTCAATATCGATCTCTATCGTTATCTGATGAGCTCGGTCTATCAGAATCTCCCTGGTTACGGAGATTCCTTGGCTAAGAAATACGGATCGACGAAGAAACCACCCTACAAGGATAGCTACTACAAGAATGACCAAGAGTACAAGCTCGATCATTTCGCGATTCCTTTGATGATGATTGACTATATCCGGTCAACGAATCTGCACGATGGCAATGTGGCAGAGCCTTATGCGCGGGTTCGGGATTTCCACGGGTTTGGTCAGATCGCATCCAATGATCTGGTGGGGCGAGATCTCAAGGGTGACAATGGCGTCAAGACACAGAACTCGCAGTGGCACAAGAACACGTTGGAGCCCAAAGGTCTTGGGCGAATCTTCACTGTATCAGAGATCGCGTCCGTGTTTTATTGCACGGCACAAGCTCGACTTCTGGAGTTCGATAAGGAAGGAAAGGCAGTGCTAGAAGAAGCTTTAGGGCCGCCGACTGACGTGGCGGTGATTCAGGCGATCCTTAGCAATCAGAAGAAGAACTATCCACGTAAGTTCAATGTGGATGATCTTGGTAAACTTTTTCAATTCATTGAAGTCGGCATTGTGCCCGAGCTCTTCTGTCCTATGCAGGGATTTCATCAGATCCATCCCCGCCAAACGATTCAATTACTCACGGGCGGTCAGGGTTATATCAAAGGTTCGGTCGAAAATTGGAAGATCAATGGCGTGCCACTCGATCTGTGGGGACATACTCAAGATGTGGAAGGTAACTTTGCTTATGGTCCTACGGTCCAGACCAGTGATCCCGCAGTGGCTCTCAATCGGCCCGGGCAATTGCCTGAAGGATGGCATGGATGGGGAGGGAGCGGGGGATATCGTTTATTGCGCTTTGGAAGATTCTCTCTGAAAGCGGATAAGCGTAAGTACAATAAGAAATTCGTGGCCAATGGTGAGGGAAATTTGATGGGGTTGCATTGCCAATCGCCACTGGTCGTCGAAACCGGCGTGCCCATGGCCATGACTTGTGAGAAGCCCATTCGGTTTCTTGTCTACGCGAGTGGAAGTGGGCGACTCCGGCGCACGCGGATCGTGCAAACGCTGAATATCCAGTTTCCTACCACGACCTTCATGCCTCCTGTGCTTAGCCCGCCATCGCACCAAGGATGGACGGCGCGGTTGAAGAATCGAGGCAATGATTTCCTCACGGAGACTGATGTCGTCAAGTCGATGGTCTTTGCGCATGGCGATTATCGGCATCTCGCAGCGCGGCGCAATGTGCCGGCGGAGATGTTTCAACCGCACCCGCTCTATCATACGTCGAACAAGGCGCATTCATTGGTCTTTGCGGGGCCTGAAGGTGCTTCGGATCGTCTTGCTGGAAAAGTGGGGGCGACATTGGCGGATGATTTGCATGGACGCAATCTGGCAGGGAAAGGCGTGGAGTATGCGCAGGGGATCCGGCCGGACTTCACGTTCGATCCGGATGATCGCGCGGCATTCTCGCCTCTTCTGAGTCCGAAGTATCAATTCCCCCTCGATCCCTCGATCACGCGTGACTTCGACAATGGTGTGGGCGGAGCGCCGGATGGGGCTTATGGCAATAAGCCTGATGATGGAGCCGATGACATTCCGGGAAACAGCATCTTTAATCAAAGCCATCCCTACTTCGATGTGAGTGAGGCAAAGGATTTCGTCTATGACGATAAGACGTCCAACTTCTCGCCTAATCGGATGATCACGTCAGCGGTGGCATTTGGTTCATTGCCGAGCGCTTTTCAAGCCAATGCTCCTTGGACGTGTTTGTTGTTCAGGCCCAACATCATGGATCCCAAGCGGTTTCCGCATTTGGGTGAACGAGGCAATGGCCTGCGATTGCATGGAGATTTGAAATCTGCAGAGGGTTATGAGGTTCCCCAGCTGAGTTCACTTGAAGGCCAGAGTCGTCTGCCCCCAGATCATCTATGGTTGGATCTTTTCTGGATGCCAATTGTCGAACCTTACCCGATCTCTGGGCCATTCTCCACGGCGGGCAAGGTCAATTTGAATTACCAGATGATGCCGTTCAGCTATATCAAGCGAGCGACAGCGCTTCATGCGGTGATGAAATCGGAACGCCTTCTCGCTATCCCTTCGACAGCGGGCAAGACCTACAAGAAGAAAGGGCAATGGCAGAAAGGTTGGCATCATCGCATTGATGCTGATGAAACGCTCAAGCAATTTGAAGATCGTTTTGCAAAGGGCGAGGCTTTCATGACGGCTTCAGAGATTTGCGAACAGTTTCTCATCCCCGAAGGGGAGAAATGGGATGAGGAGGGAAGATCAATTCGAAGTTTCTGGGAGAAACACAAACTGACAGGCGATAATACTTTGGAGGCACCGTACAAACACATATATCCGAGGCTGACGACGCGTTCCAATGCTTATAAAGTCTATGCCACGGCGCAAACGCTAGTCAAAGAGCGCGGCTCGGATCCCAATGTTTTTGAGCCGGAGTTGGATCAGGTGGCTGCAGAGTATCGGGGATCGGTGGTGATAGAACGATTCATTAATCCGAATAAAGACGAGATTCCGAATTATTTCGAAGATACGCGCCATGCAGAGCCTTCCATGGAGAACTTTTACCAGTATCGGGTGGTGAGTGTGAAAGAATTTGCGCATTGAGCGAGATGATAGAGTTCGTTCGTTATCGACTTCGCACGCGAGTGGCGCTGAATGCGACGACATCTCGGCGTGAATACGAAGGGGCCTTGGTTCGATACGATGACGGATATGGCTGTGTGCATCCGTGGCCTGAATTGGGAGATGGCACTTTGGAGGAAGAACTGAACTGCTTGCGCTCAGGAAAGGACACGCGCCTGACCCGAGCGACACGGCGTTGCATCACGTTGGATGGAGAAGCGCGACGTGCGGGGCGATGGTTGTTCGAGGGGCTTGAGCCGCCGCTGAGTCACGCCACGCTATTAGAGCCTGACTTGAAGTTGGTTGTGGAGGCGGCGAATAGGGGCTTCACGATGGTCAAGGTGAAAGGCTCGGCGGAGAATCTTGATCAGTTGGCAACGTTGATAGAAGTGAGTCCGCTGCCGGTCCGAATCGATTTCAATGAGAGCATGATTCTAGAGGACCTCTTGCGATGGAGGATGCGTCTGTCAGAAGAAGCGCGTAGAATGTTAGATTTCGTGGAGGATCCGTGCCCCTATGATCCAGAGGCGTGGGAATCGCTGCGACGCGAGACGGGATGGAACCTGGCTTTGGATCGTTCTTCTGAGCGCGCTGAAGGCGGATTTCAAGTCTTGGTCTTGAAACCTGCGGTGGATGCGTTGGACGTGGGCGAAACGCCATTTATTGTCACCTCTTACATGGATCATCCATTGGGACAACTTTATGCAGCCTTCGAGGCGGCTCGATTGGCGGCGCGTTTTCCGAATCAGATCTTGTTAGGCGGACTGGCCACGCATGGCTTGTTTCAGGATCTGCCATCAGTGTTGCAACTTGGTGATGGACCGGATCTCCGCCTGCCTTCGGGTACGGGCCTGGGGATGAATGACTATTTGAATTCGTTGTCATGGGAACCACTGAAAGCGTGATCGGCGAAAGCTTTTGGAGCGAGACGAAGCCCGTCGTCCTGTCCCCAGAGGTTGGCTTGGAAGAATGGCTAGATCGGCAGTCTCATCTTCTAGGGCATGTGCTATTCAAGACATCGGGTTCGACAGGGCATGCCAAGTATGTGTGTCTCTCGCGTGCTGCTTTGCGTGCCTCTGCGGCAATGGTCAACGATCATCTGCAGGCGACGGAAGCTGATGTTTGGTTAGGTGTTCTGCCAGAATATCATGTGGGGGGATTCGGAGTGGCAGCTCGTGCTTCCTTGCTTGGATGTGGTGTCGTTCTCACGCGTTCCGAATGGAGTCCGAGGAGTTTCTGTGAGGAAGCTTCCATTTGTGGAGCGACTTTGACCTCGTTGGTGCCAACCCAGGTCTTCGATCTGGTAGACCAACGTTGCCAGGCGCCAAGCACACTGCGGGCGGTCTTGGTCGGAGGCGGTAATTTAGAGCCTGATCTTGAGGAGCGAGCGCGTGCCCTGGGTTGGCCGCTGTTGAAGACCTTCGGCATGACAGAAACGGCTTCCCAGGTGGCGACGCAAGCGATGGGGAGTGACCAGGAAGCGCCCATGATGCTATTGCTAGGATGGGAGGCTCATACAAACGAAGATAGCCTGTTGCGCGTGCGGGGGGATGCTCTTTTTAGCGGCTACGTGTGGTGGAATGGCAAAGACTATCACTTTGATGATACGGGTGAATGGTTTTTGACATCTGACTTTGTGCGCCTGAAGGGGCGGCAACTGGAGTTTGTCGGCAGATCCCAGCATCGCCTGAAGATCAAGGGGGAGCTGGTCCATCTGGCGGCGCTTCGGCTCGATTTGGAAAGAGTGGCGCGGGCTTTGGGAGTGGATCCGTTGGCCGCCACCTTGATCGCGGTGAGTCATCCGCGTGATGAGCATGCGTTGGTGCTGATTACGGAAAAGCAGTTATCATCGGATCAGCATCTGATGTTGCAGAACGGCTACAACGAACGAGCGATTGGGTTGGTGCGACTTTTTGAATCGTTCGTGGTGCCTGAACTGCCGCGGACTTCGTTGGGGAAACTTCGGGAGGCGGAGCTTCAGCAGATGGTGGATGCATTGACGTCGCCGAATAGCCTGCCATAATCCGGGCCTATGAAATTCCTGTGTGGCTTTACTATGGCGCTTCTTCTGGGGTGGACGCCGACACTGCAGGCGGAGGATTGGGCGCGTTTTCGTGGTGCGAGTGGCAGAGGTCTGGGTAAGGGTTCTGACATTCCCACATCACTAAGTGAAGCGACCGCGCTCTGGAAGATTTCATTGAAAGGGACCGGGCATTCTTCGCCGGTGGTGGTGGGGCAGAAACTGTTCTACACGGTGACGCCGAAAGCGAATCCGAAGCAACGCGATGTGGTGTGTGTCTCGACGAATGATGGCAAAGAACTTTGGCGCAAGAGTTTCGGTTTCTCCGAGTACAATCTCCACCAGTTTAATAGCCCTTCCTCGACCTCACCCACCGCCGATGAGGAGCGTGTGTATGTGTGGTGGCATGACGGTGAAAAATCACAAGCCTTTGCCTTGGATCACCAGGGTGAATCCGTTTGGAGACAAGCGTTAGGGCGTTTCGAATCGGCCCATGGCGGCGGCAGTTCGGTGGTGGTGGCAGACGGTGTCCTCATTGTGCAGAAAGAGAATATCAGTGCTGAGAGTTCTATCTTTGGGTTGGATGCCGCGACGGGGAAGAAGTTATGGGAGACGCCGGTCCCGGTGAAAGAGATCAGGAAGACGCCCTATGTCACGCCAGTTATTCGTGATACGGACACGGGCATGGAAGCGATCTTTGCTAGCACTGACAATGGCATTTTTTCACTTCAAGTGAAGACTGGAGCGTTCCGTTGGAAGTTTGACGCGAAGTTTGAGCATCGGGTGGTCGCTTCTCCGGTGGTGGTGGGAGATCTTATCTTCGCTTCTTGTGGCGGGGGCGGGGGCGGTAAAGATAGCGTGGTCATCGAGGCTCCCGCAGGTGCCAGTAAGGTGAAGGCGCTGTATCGGCTCTCCAAACAACTGCCCTATGTGCCGACCGGGCTGGGGATCGATGGTCGGCTGTTTCTGGTCAATGATGGGGGAGTGGGAACCTGTTATGATGTGAAGAGCGGAGATCAACTTTGGCGTGAGCGCTTGTTAGGTAAATGCTTTGCCTCACAGATTGCAATTGGCGACAACATCTATGCGTTTGGTCGAGATGGAGACTACAAGGTCTTCAAGGCTGCGGCGAACTTTGAACTGGTGGCGGAAGGAGATCTGGGAGCAGGAATCCATGCCACACCGGCCGTGGGTGATGGCAAGCTCTTTGTGAGGACGGATGAGAGGCTGCTCTGTTTCCAGAAAGCGCCGGATGCCTAACCAAGTTAGACAATGCCTTGCTTGGGCGTCGCTTAAAGAGCGAGATGCTAGCGACCTGAAAAGAATAAATGGCTGAGCGTAACTCTGAAGAGTGGAAAGAATGGTTCGACGCGTCTGCTTCGCGTCTGCTTCTCTATGCCCGTCAACAAACGCGGACGGATGCGGATGCTGAAGATGTGCTTCAGGATGCGTTCGTTCGCATGTGGAACACGGCGGAGAAAGAGCCTGGTTTGGGTCTGCCGAATTTGCCCTTCGGCTTCACGTCCATCCGGCGCTGTGCGATCGATCTTGCACGGAAGAATCAACGCCGTGCCCAACGCGAAGAATTTGCCCACGAAGATCGAGACGATGTTCAGTGGTTCGAATACGGGATCGAGGACGAAGAGAGAAATGCCGCTTTGGAGCGTGCAGTGAAACGTCTTCCCGAAAAGTATCAGGAAGTGCTGACTTTGAAGATTTGGGGCGAACAAACTTTTCAGGCCATTGCGGATGCTCAGGACATTTCGATAAACACAGTGGCCTCTCGCTATCGCTATGCTCTACAAGGACTCCGACGTGAGTTGGACTCCAACCCCCTCACCACATGAACAACCCAGATAACTCAGCCGATCTTTCCCCAGAAGAAGCTGCGCTTGAGAGCGAACTCGTATTTCTGCGCGCCTCAAGTCTCCGCCCAGGCCTGCGCGAGGAGATTCTAGAGCCGCTTTCTGCCAGGCCTGGCGATGATGTCGATTTCGTCGCCCAAGCTTTGGGCGACCGGTTAATGCCGATTCAGCCTCCAGTGGACCTGTGGGCCCGGATCGAGTCGCGGATGACGGAGCCTGGAGAAGAAGAGTCCAATATCGTGTCTGTCCCTAGATGGCGGGACTTCGCGCCAGTCTTCAAGGTGGCGGCAGTCATCGCGATCGGAGTGCTTGCAGCAGGGGTGTGGCTCCAATCTGATCAACCAGGTCAAACGACTTCGGTCATCCGTAAGCCAGCTGTGACGGAGAATTTCCTGGGCACAGGCAAGGTGGAGCTTGTGAGTCGCCGTGGGGAGGTTCATCCGAGAGAGCGTAAAGGGGTAGTGAAGAAGGATGAGCAATTATACGAGACTTACCGGCAGTTGAGCCGGGACCATTCACTTTATCGGTTGGACAACGGCGTTCATGTCGAAGACGAAGTCTCCAGGGAACGGCAAGTTTATACCCCTCTGCCCACGTTCTGAGCAGTCAGTCATGGTGATTCCTTTCCAGCGCTGGCCTTGCATCGCAATCTTCGGGGTGTTGACCCTGGCGGGGCGTGCTCAAGACATAGAGCAGCCCGTGCCACCCGAGGTGCCAGGCCCAGTCCTGCCAGAGGCTGAGAATCATCAACGCATGGCCTGGCTTGGAGTGGCTGTGCGTGAGCTTCATCCTGTGGAATCGGAGGCCTTTGGTTTGCTCTCAGAACACGGTCTGGCCATCAAAGCCTTGGTGGAAGGAGGGCCGGCCGAGAAGGCAGGGCTGCGGAAGAATGATGTTCTGACGCGATTCAATGATCAGATTCTCGTCGTCTCGAAGCAGCTAGAAGTGCTGGTCAAGAGCAGCTCGATTGATTCTGTCGCAGTTTTGACTTACAGGCGATTAGGCGAGGAAATGATGGCCCAGGCAACGCTGGATGCTTGTCCCAAGATCGTGCCTCCTCTTGCGGAATCATTGATGGAAGACAAGATCACTGGTCGAGTGGTGCGAATCACGGTGGGAAATGGGCCTTCTCCGACGACGATCGCAATGTCCACTCGATCGAATCAGGCTTATTTGGTGATCTCAGGACCCCAAGTGGACCCGTTTCAAGGGCCTGTGGCGACGGAAGCCGAGATTCCCAAGGAAATGCGTGATCAGATCAAACCAGTGGCCGATTTAAAAGGTGGGCAGTGGGTCTTTAAGCTTCGCCTACTTCCTCCCGTGGTGCTGAAGCCGCCTGTGGCATTGTCGCCGGATGAAGGTCCCAAGAACCCAGCTCCAGAGCTAGGATCAGGGACTCAGGATGGGTGAGTATATCAGAGATTGGAGTCAAGTTTGATAAATTTTTAATAAATTATTGAAATTGTGAAGAGAGAGGTAATAAATGTAACATTTAGACCTCCTTTTCGCTCATGAAATACCTTTCATTGGCACTTCTATTTCTTTCCAACATCACTCTTGCTCGAGTGGCGATAGTGCAGGGTAACGGAGACTACGTTGCTTTCCAGGCTGAGCTTGGAAAGCTGAATGACTGGGCTAACGATGGGATCAAGTTCGATCTCATGGGTCCGGACCAGAACTCCTTAGTTAGGGAGTATTCTTCTAGCCGCGCGTACAGTTGGAGGTGAGGTGACTTATGATGTGGAGTTCTCCAATGGCGGGGAAATCTACACGGTGTTTGTCCGGTATCGCGAACCCGTTAGCAACACCCCTGAATTTCAGGGTAGGATTGATGGGGCGCCCATCGCGCCCACATCGACGCTCTATGCGAGCAACGAGGTTCAGTTTGAATGGAGACATCTGCCTGATATGGATTTCACTCCAACATCGAATGTCCCATTGTCGTTCACATTCATGGCAGTGGGCGGGGAATTTGAAGTGGACGCTTTTGCGTTGGTTCGTGGTAGTTTGTTCAACACTGGTGGTGGCGTGACCGTGGATGATAGCTTTATCACCACATACTCGATACCGGAACCTGCATCGGCCACGTTCCTGTTGTTTGGATCCATCTTGTTTCTTCGTCGTCGAAGGAGCTAAGATAGGCAGATGGTTCAAGCCATCGTTTGTGGGTCGTGTGTCGTTGATCTACCGTGCCTCACGGTATCCCTAGACGTGCCCGTGGGGCGCAATCAGATCTATCCGATCGAAGCGATTCAGCCGACGGTCGGAGGCATCACCTGCAATGTTGGGATTGCCTTGCAACGCTTGGGGATCCCCACAGGGCTCCTAACATTGGTGGGAAATGACGTTTGGGGAGGACTCATTCGAGCCGTTCTCGAAGGGGAAGGTTTGGACACGGCCATGCTCCAAACGCATTCAAAGGATCCTACCACTGCGGTCGTGGCATTGATCGATGCCGATGGGGAACGGAGTTTTCTCGTGCCAGAGGCGAAGACGGCGACGAAGTCCATCGATCAGGCATTCGTTCGCAATCGGTTAGACGCGATTGGAAAAGCGTCCTACTTCTTGTTAGGCTATTTCGGAAGAATGCCTCTGTTAGAGCCTGATCTGCCAGAAGTGCTGCAAGACATTCGAGCGACCGGGTGTCGGACCGTGATGGACAGTGCGGGAAATGGCGGGGATCCTGAATTGCTGCGGCGCGTCCTGCCGCATCTTGACATCTACATTCCCTCTGAGATGGAAGCTCGCCATCAGACGGGAGAAACGGCCCCGGAAGCCATGGTCCAGTCGTATCGTGAGCAGAACACCCATGGGATTATTGGAGTGAAGCTGGGGGATCAGGGCGCCCTTCTACATGACCCGGAAGAAGGATTCATCCGCTTGCCTGCGATCGAGCCGATCGGGCCTGTGGTCGATACCATCGGGGCAGGGGACTGTTTCATGGCCGGATTCTTGGCTGGGCTGGAGCATGGACTTCCTGTGGCGGAGGCGGGGCGATGGGCTACGGCTGCAGGAGCGAGTGCGGTGACGAGTCGCGGTGGCTATGCTGGAATTTCTAACAAGGATGCCCTAACGTCCATGCTTCGCGGGATCTAGAGGCTTGGGATCTTCAGCAATTCTCTACCGCGCGCGATCAAGGCACTGACGGAATCACTGGTGTCGCTGTCGGATTCGTACGCGCAGAAGAATGCGTAGAGATCATCTTGATCCAAGTGATTTATTGGCTCATCCAAGTAAACGGTGGCGGATGTCGTGACCAGAGCCATGCCTTTGATTTTGCGGTTCGGAGAGGATCCGCGATAGATGAAACGGCAGAGCCAGCAAGCGGATGGGCCATGGAGCGGAGGCCAATGACATTCTTGGGCGTGGATCACTTGCAATAGATCGGGAGGCGAAGCAAAGCGCTCCATGGCCTCAAGAGTCCTGCTCAATCGGACGAGCGCCTGAAATCCAGGATCTTTCACCGTATCGGGAATCGCCGCCGCCTGACCGAGACGTCGGAGATGACGGCAGGCGCGCTTGCTGTAGCGCGGATCTTTAGCGTGATCCAGCAAGGGTTTCATGGCCAGATCAGGCTGATCTATTGAGGTGATCCCAATCCCGTCTAGGCGGACACGAGGATCCGGATGGCGTTTGTTGAGCGAGAGCAGTGTGTCTCGCGCGGAGGGATTGAGAAATGCTAGAGCGATCGTTGCCTCAGACGCGTCGTGCCATTGAAATGGATCGGTATCAGTGATCCAGCGTTTCAAAAGCTGTCTTCCTTCGTCCGATGCGAAGGGATGATCCGGCAATTCACCCCGATCCGCCAACACATTGGCAAGACGAAGCAAGGCGACGCCGGGAGAACCGCTTGGGAGAGGCTCTCGCATTTCTTCAATGAGTGCGAGAGCATTCGGATGCCCGGTCTCTGCGTAATGTGCGATGATCACTGGCCAAAGGTAATGGTGAGGCGCGATTCGCTTGCGTAGGGCATAGACGGTGTGCCGGACGGCGGGGGCATATTGATAGGCGGCCATGACCTTGAGGATAAAAAGCATGTCCTCGTCGGGCACGTAGTGATCTCCGTGAAGGCCATCTTGCACCATGAAATGGAGAAGTGGTAGGCCTTTATGGGAAAGCGTGAGATAAGCAGCTTCAGACTGCACGTCTTGGAAGAGACCGGTGACGACTTGCAACGGCGTGCTCACCATCTGCTTTGTTTCGGATTCAGACGGCAGTGATGAGATGACGTGCTTCAAAGTGTGACAAATGACGTTCGCATCTCGCGCGGTGGCCACCGTCATCGTCCCTCCTTCATAGAGGCGAGCACCGAGATCGCCGCCTGATTTGATCCAGCCTTTGAGACACTTTTGAAGTTTGGAGCTGAACACCGGGAGCAGGGGGAGGAGTTGCCGAGATTGAGAGTTTACATTCCTCAAGATCTCAGAGCAAGCTCACGCCACTTTCATCACCCAATTGTCCGAACGAAACCGTTCAGGAGATCTCGAATGTTTGGATGTTCTAATGGTGTTCCGAGGCGCTAACAACCGTGGAGTTAAAGCCAATTTGTGCTGTGTGAGTTTTGTTCTGTGTCGTGGTGAGTTTCACTTTCTGCCGTGAGGATTCTTCGGATGAGTTTTCTTAGGCATGGTAGGAAG
>JBLHHN010000040.1:0-26879 GCA_047616785.1 Verrucomicrobiales bacterium | reverse complement strand
GGATTATCCTCAGCTCAGCGTCCGCCAACAATGCGAACTTCTCGGAGTGAATCGCAACCGGTTAGAGCCCAAGGCGAAGACAGATTGGCACCCCGGCCCCGAGCATGAAGAAATGCTGGCGTTGAATCCGGTCATTCACGCCGAAGATCCTACGATGGGAACACGTCAGTCACGAAAAGCGCTAGCTCGTAACGGCTATCTTGTTAAACGTTGGACAATAGGAAAGATGATGAAACACCTTGGAATCAAGGCGATCTACTGCAAGCCCTGCACAAGCAAGGCGGCCCCTGATCATCCGAAGTATGCTTATCTACTGCGGGGGCGCAACATCAGCGAAGCCGATGAGGTCTGGGCGATCGATATCACATACATCCCTTGGAGTAGGGGGCACGTTTATCTGGTGGCGATCATCGATTGGAAGACTCGAGCAGTGTTAGCGTGGCGAGTGTCCAACACTATGGATGTGGATTTCTGCCTAGACGTCCTCTGCGAAGCAGTGGGCGTTGCCGGAAAGGTCCCGGCGATCATCAACACGGATCAAGGCAGCCAATTCACAAGAGTCGAATGGCTCAGCGCCGTGGAGAGCCTGGGAGCGCAAGTAAGCATGGACGTGGACGTGGACGTGGACGTTGGATGGACAACGTGTTGATCGAACGGCTCTGGCGTAGCGTGAAGCACGAATGGGTATTGGTGCCCGAATACAACACGATACCCGAACTGGAGGCGTTGCTGAGCGAGTGGATCGAGCGTTACAACACGTGGAGATACACACCGCGAATGGAGGACAAACACCCTGGCAGGCTTACTGAGGACTGTTGCCAAAACTGGAGACAGAGAGGTAGCCGAAAGCGGACGCGCAATTGTTAGAATTCGGCCTCGGTCTCAAGTCTAATAATTACGCATTCCGCATTATGACAACAACATACTTTGACAAATCGCACAGCATGAGCTAACAAGAAAATATACCTCAGATCCTGCTTAAAATTGGGTATCGATTGGCTCCGTTTACTCAGCCACCTCAGTCGGCCAGGTCACTGCGACCTCGACGTTGATTCCAACCACCGATTAGGGTCAGTATGCATACACCCGTACCGATGTAGGCCGCTGCGGCGATCAATGCTCCGATTGTATCTATTGCTTCGGTTTCTATGACCGCCTCTCAGTCAAAGCAAAGCTGGTCCTTGACCGAAAGCGGGTTCATCACGTTAACTGGTGAAATGATTCATTCACGCAGTTTGCTGGTTTCTCTCCTTGGCTTCATGACGGTGTCCGCGGCAAGTGGGCTTGATCTTACGTTGAGGCATCGAGTGGAAAGGGAAGGGGAGTTTGGGATCACTGAGAAGCGAGAGACATGGGATCCTAACGAAACGGCGGTGATCGTTTGTGACATGTGGGATTCCCATCATTGTCTGAATGCGACGAAGCGCGGTGGTGAGATGGCTCCTCGGATGAATGCGGTGCTGAAGCATGCGCGCGAGCAAGGCTCGCTTATCATCCATGCGCCGTCCTCATGTTTGGAATTCTATAAGGATCATCCTGCGCGGTCGCGGGCGATGTCGGCTCCGCCGGCGAAGAATGTTCCTGAGGGGATTGAGCAGTGGTTGAATTGGATCGACGCCCGTGAGGAAGCGGCGGGGTATCCGATCGATCACACAGATGGCGGTGAGGATGATGATGCGAAAGCCCATGAAGCTTGGGCCAAGGAGTTGGCGGCTCGGGGGCGAGATCCGAAAGCGCCTTGGATCCGTCAAACCGAGGGGTTGACGATTGATCCTGACAAAGACGCGATCACGGATGATGGGGTTGAAAATTGGAATCTGCTAGAACAGCATGGAATTAAGAACGTCATCCTTCTGGGCGTGCACACGAATATGTGTGTGCTTGGGCGTCCCTTTGGTCTGCGGCAAATGGCGAAGAATGGCAAGAATGTCGTTCTCATGCGTGATCTCACGGACACGATGTACAATCCCGCGATGCCGCCTCAGGTAAGCCATTTCAGGGGCACTGATCTGATCATTGAGCATGTGGAAAAGTATGTTTGCCCGACGATCACAAGCGACCAGCTCATCGGTGGATCGCCTGCTCATTTCCGAAATGATCATCGGAAAAATCTTGTCTTGTTGATTGGTGAGAGTGAGTACCACACGGCGGAAACTCTGCCTGCCTTTGCCGAGAAGTATCTGGCGGAGCAGTTCCGGATCCATGTTGTCAACGCGCATCCTGAGCAGCCGAATCAGTTTCCTGGCATTGAAGCGCTCAAGCATGCGGATGTGCTTTGTGTGAGTGTGCGTCGTCGCGCGCTTCCGGATGATCAGCTGACGTTGATTCGAGATTTCATCGCAGCTGGGAAGCCCGTGGTCGGTATTCGAACGGCGAGCCATGCCTTCTCTCTTCGAGGAGCGCCCGCGCCTGAGGGGCACGCGCTTTGGGGGCGGTTCGATGGGGCCATTCTTGGAGGAGACTATCATGGCCACCACGGCAATGAGATCGCGACTTTTGCCAAGGCTGCTGAGACCGGTATGGCGCATCCGATTCTGAATGGAGTGACCCGCTCGGAGTTCTCGACTGGGGGCAGCCTCTATGAAGTGTCTCTGTTAGGGAGGAATACGCAAGTGCTCTTGACTGGGCGCGCAGGCGATATCGCGGAGCATGAGCCTGTCGCTTGGACGCATCACACGCAGTCAGGAAGCCGAGTCTTCTACACGTCCTTGGGTCATGTGAAGGACTTCGAGAATCCTGAGTTTGTGACCATGCTGGCCAATGCGTTCGACTGGGTCGTTCAGTGAGAAATTCGTAAGAAGTGTCACCACTTCTTCTACGGTTAGGTTCGTTTCCGAGGATAGCCTGTTAGGATAAATAAGCTTGGTAGAATGGTTAGGGTGGCGAGCTGGCTGATGAGCATGGCCAGTGACGTGAACAACCCAAACCACACCGAAGGGAAGAACTCGGACAATAGCAGGATGGCGAAGCCTGAGATGATGATGGAGGTCGCGATCCAGATGGCGCGTCCGATGGTGGCGTGCGCATTGGAGAGAGCCAATCGATGGTCCCCGGTCGCTTCCAACTCGGCGCGGAAGCGCATGGTGTATTGGATCGCCGCATCGATCCCCACGCCGATGGCGATGGAGCCGATCATTACGGTGACGAGATCGAGTGGGATGCCGCAGAAACCGATGGCACCGAGGACGACCGTGACTGGGAGTGCTTGAGGGATGAGCACGAGCAGAGCGAGGATGGGCGAGCGGAAGAGAAGCAAGAGCATCACGTAGACCGCCACCGCCACGAAGATCACGGATTGCTTCTGGCCGCCGATTAGCTGATCTAACATTTCAGCATACACAGGGAACACGCCAGTGATCTGTGTGTCCAGATTCTCAAAAGCCACGGCGTTCTCCTCCAGGTATGCGTGCAAGCCTGTGAGGATCGCTTGGCGATTCAGTGAGGGCGCGGTTTCTTTTATCCTCACGGTGATGCGACTTGTTCTGAAGTCTTTACTCGTTGTCTGTTTGACCAAGTCGGCGGCGACAAGATTGATCGATTGGAGTAAAGCCCCGTCCGACATCTTGGGGAACCACTCCGGCTTGAAAGTCTTGCGCATCTCGTCACGCAAGCTGACGAGAGAGAGGATGTTTCCGGTCTCGGCGACACTATCAAAGAATGATTGCGCCACGGATAAGGCATCGATTCCCGCATCTGTGCGGAAGAAGCCGTCTTCTTTCGAAGTCAGAATGATCTCGATCCAAGTGGTACCACCCATTTGCTGATCGATGTATTCCAGGCCCTGATAGACCTCGCTTCCAGGCCAGAAATAGCTGGTGAACTTGCTCTCGGCGCTCAGTTTGCGCATTCCCACGAGGGCCACAGCAAGAACGGCGAGGCTGACGAGCAAGACCCAAACCGGATGGCTCAAGGAAACGCGTTCAAATGAACGGATGATCCAAATGGGGCGGCGATTGCTTTCCGCAGCGACTTTCTGGAACGTGAGTCCCGGCAATTTCCGTGAGACCGCAGCGATGAAGATAAACACGACGACAAAGCCCAACCCGATACCGATTGTCATAGTTTGGCCGAAATCGCGGATAGGAATGATCTTACTGGCAGCGAGTGCGATGAATCCAGCCATGGTGGTCGCGACAGAGTAGGCGCATGGCACAATGATAGAGCCGAGGGCGCTGAGGGTGCTGGTGATACCCTCTTCATCTGGATGCGCCGTGCGTCTCTCTCGATAGCGCTCGATGAAGTAGATCGTGTAAGGCAGTACCAACACAAAGAGTAAAACCGGCATGTTCGAGGTGACAAAGCCGATGGGAACTTTGAAATAAGCCATTGCTCCGAGCATGGTTACTGGCGGGAGGAGGCAGCAGACAATGGGAAGGACGACGAACCGAACGCGCCGGTAAACGATGTAGAAGGCGACGGTGAACAGTAGCAGAGAGGCGATTCCAAAGACGATGAGATCATGCTTCATGTTCTCAAACATGGTGATCTGGATGATCGGAATCCCTGACAGGCGCACGGGTTCATCAAGGCGCTCATTCCATTTCGCCGCTGCTAACCGGACTCCTTCGACCAACTTGGTTCGTCTGTTGTTGATCTCCGACTTGCCCTTCCCCGCCATTTGAGACCAATCGAGAAATGCGAGTACATTGAGGCTCTTGCCATCTTGGGAGATCAGATTACCCACAGTGAGATGGTGGGTCGCGTGCTCGTCAGCCGCCTTCTGGAGATCCGTGGTTTCGTCCCCCAACTTCTTGGTGAGACGAAAGAGAGAGAGAAGGTTTGGCTTCTCCTCGGGGGCTTGCCTCAAAAGCGGCACGTCAAGGATCGACATGGTGTGGCTGACGAAATCGACGGCTTTGAGATCCGCCTCGATTTCCTTCAGGCGAGCGATTCCAGCCTCTGTGAACCAGTCATCGGCCGTCACACAGAAGGTGGCGAACTCATCAGTGCCCCAGTCGCCTCGTGTTTCGTAGTAGGTGGCAACACTTTCGCTTTCCTCCTCTAGAAAGGCGTCTGTGTTCGCGTTGATATCGATCTTGGGGATCCAGGCAGCAAAGAACAGAACCACTGCGGCGAGGAGCAGAATCAGGAAATGCCCGTGGCGTTTGAGGATGGTTTCTAAGGCAGTGATGACGAGATCCTGTCACGAGATGGACGAAGCGTCGCGCAAGAAATTGACCTTCAGTGTGACCAGACCTGAGAAAAAAGGAATAACGTTTCCTTGATGAGTCCATTTTGTGCCGTTAACCACAATTTCGATAAGGTATTCTTAAAAATTCATCGCTTATTTGTTAATAAACACTAAAAATTTCCTAAGGTCAGACAATGGGCATTACTCCCTTTTAAATCTCGAATTAGATACATCATGTCAGCTAGAGAACGATGGTTACGCCGGGCGAACGCGAGACGTATTGGAAGCGTCCAAGACGATAAGCAGGCAATAGGCCTTGTCGCGGAATCCACTCCTGTTGCTGCCACGGCACCGACTTTAGGTTGGTCATCCAGATTCGCATCCGCCTCTCGGGAATCTGAATCTAGCAATGAGATCGATCTGTTTCGGAAGGATCTTGAGATCCTTGAGATGATCGATCAGAAGCTGGAACTCCAACAGCAACTGCTTGCTTGGCAAGAGGAGTGGGGGCATGAGAAAGACGATCTCACCCAATATGCGGCGAACCTCGAAGCGGGGACAGCACAGTTGGAGACGGCGTTGTCGTTGAAGGCAGGTTTGTTAGAAAAGCGCGAAGGGGATATCGTTAGTCTCGCGGGACGGATTGACGCCCTCAAGGGCGAGATCTCAAATTATGATCGAAAGCTGGATGCTTTGGCCGCTGGTGATGTCGCCGCTGCAGAGTGGAAGGCAAAGCATGACAAGTTAGAGAGGGAGGCGGCAGAGTTAGAAAGAGAGAATGAGGGGCTCCAGTTGCAAGCGTTGCAGGGTAATGAGCTGCAGGAAGCTCTACATTTAGAACGTGAGAAGCAGCGGGCAGATAGGCGAGGACGGCAAGCTCTCAACGATGAAGTGAAAGCGCTGACCAAGCGTCTAAATGAGAAAGATGATAGACTTCAAGGGCGACGCCAACGCGTGGTGCAGTCGCTGCGCAGTTCCAAGGAGCGCGATGAGGTCATCGATAAACTTCGTCAGGAGCTGAAGGCTTCAGAAGTCAATCGTCTCCAGGTGAAGACTGAGTTGGCACAAGTGAGAGGGCGCGGAGGAGAGTTGGACTCTTTGCGTGATGATATCGAGCAACTACAGAGGACGATCGTTTCCACGGATCAGCAGCTTTTAGAAGCTCGTGAAGAACTTACGCAGCGTGCGAAGGCAGTCACGGAGAAGGAAGCAGCACAGCGTGTGGTTGAGTTGCGGCTCACAGAGAGTGATCGGAAACGAGAGGAAGCGGCGCAAGAGATCGCGCGCTTGGAGAAAGAACTCGCTGAGAGTCAGCGTGAAAGAGAAGGCCATCTCCAACAAACGCTGAGTGAACAGATCGAATTGAAGGTGACTCTTTCTGAGCGGGATGCGGATCTAGAGACACTGCGAAAGGGTGTGACCGAGGCGGAAGGCTTGTTGAAAGCGAGAAGCCATCGAGAAGAGAGTTTGGCGGAAGCGCTAGAGCATAGTGATCGGGCGATCCGAGAGCTTCGCGGTCGGTTGGAGAATGAGGAGGAGACACGCTCAGCTGCGGCTCTTGCGGCTGCTGCGAAAGAAACGATGATCAATGAACTTGGTGAGCTTCTGGCATCTGAAAGGCTTGAGCGTCGGGAAGCGGTGAAGCAGCAAGATGTCAAAGTGCAGTTGCTTGCTGAAAGCGGTCAAGCACTGACGAATCTGCGAGGGAGTTTTGAATCAATTCAAGCAGAGAAGAACAAGGCTGAAGCGAGCGCTAGAGAACTTGCCGACGAGGCTTTAGCCCTCCGAGAAAGCCAAGTGGCAAAGGCCAAGGAAATGCAGGCCACTGAATCGGCGCTGCTTGAGTTGCGGGAGATCCTAGCGTCAGAGCGAGCTCAAAGGCAGGAAGTGATCAAGAGCGATGTGATCAAGAGTGAATTGTTGGCGAACCGTGATGAGGAACTCATGCGGCTGAGCGCTCAGCTCGAGTTGCAACAAAGCCTCAAAGCGAAAGCAGATAAAGAATCGGCAAACGTCGCCGCAGAGCTGCAAAAGTTTCAGGAAGTTCGCCAAACGAAGGATGAGGCATTGAAGGCTAAGGAGAAAGTCATCACGGAATTGCGTGACGTCTTCACCACGGAACGTCGTGGTAGGCAGGAGGCCCTGAAAAGAGAGGGCGCGAATAGTAATTTGTTAGAAGGGCGTGAGCAGGCTTTGTCGGATCTGAAGAATGAGTTGGAGACTCTGCAAAAAGAGAAAGTCAAAAGTGACGAGTTAGCAGAGCAGATTGCCCAGGACTTGGAAAGTAAGGACAACGTTAAGAGCGAGCTGGAAAAAACTCTTGGTGAGAAAGAGATCGTGATCTCGGAATTGCGTGATGCACTGACTGAGGAACGTCGTGAACGTCAAGAAGCGGTGAAGAGCGATGGTGCCAAGGGAGGCTTGTTGGCTCAAAGCGAACAAGCCCTCACAGAGTTCCGCAAGAACTTCGAATCGCTGCAAGACGAGAAGGCGAACCTTATTTCTGAATTTGGGAACGAACAGAAAGTTCGGGCTGAGCGTGAAGAGACTCATACCGAGCTGCGCAGGGAGTTCGAATCGCTGCAAGAGGAGAAGGCGAACCTAATTTTCGAGCTTGAGAACGAACAGAAAGTTCGGGCTGAGCGGGGCGAGGCATTGAGTGCACGTGAAGAGACTCTTACGGAGATCCGCAAGAATTTCGAATCGTTGCAAGGGGAGAAGGCGAACTTAATTTCCGAACTTGAGAACGAACAGAAGGTTCGGGCAGAGCGGGAAGAGGTATTAGGCGCACGCGAAGAGACTCTCACAGATCTGCGCAAGAATCTCGGCGAGGTTCAGGAAGAGAAACGGAAGATCGATGCGATGGCGAAGAAGCTCACCGCCGAACTTGAAAGTGTCCGAAAAGCTCAGACTGAGCAGGATGAAACGTTGGATGCCCGCGAGAAGTCCCTTGTGGACTTGCGTCAGAATCTCGAAACGTTGCGGGGCGAGACAGCGAAGCTTCAGAGTGATCTTGAGAGTGAGCGGAATGTCGGAGCTGAGCAGAAGAAAGCTCTGGCAGAGAAGGAAGACGTCATCTCTGAATTACGTGATATTCTGAACGCTGAGCAACGCGAGCGTAGCGAAGTGTTCAAGAGCGATGCGATGAAAGCAGAGCTGTTGGAGGAGCGTGATCAGTCTCTCACAGAACTGCGCAAGAAGCTTGAGGATCTCGCAGGTGAAAAGTCGAAGGCTGACCTGCAAGCGGAGGAGTTGGCTGCGGAACTGGTAGGCATTCAGAAAGTTCGTGGCGAGCAGGACGAGGCATTGGCGGCTCGCGAACGAGCTCTCACTGATCTACGAAAAGATTTCGAATCCTTGAAGCATGAGAAAGCCAGCTCGGATGCTCAGGCTTCCAAAGTGGTAGCTGAACTGACAAGCACTCAAGAAGACAAACGTGAGAAGGAGGAGTTGTTAGCATCTCGTGAAAGGGAGATTGTTGAATTTCAAGAATCTCTTGAGCAGGTGCGCCGTGATCGTGAGGAGGCCTTTAAGGGACAGGAAGCACAAGAGCAACTGTTGAAGGATCGTGATGGAGTCATTGCTGAGTTGCGAGCTGATCTTGAGTCTTTGCGATGCGAGAAGAAGAAGGTCGAGGAGCACACCGCGAAGGTATCGTCCGAGCTTGAGAGCACTCAGCAAGTGCGAGAGGAGCAAGCGGCGACGCTCACGGCGAAGGAAGTGCTTGTATCACAGCATGAGTCGACCATCACTGAACTGACTCATTCGCTGGAAGATGCGAAGAAAGAGAATCTGGCGGTCGAGGCTCGATTGAGTGAATGGCAAAGTGAATTTGCCCAAGCAGCAGAGGCGCGTCAGAAAGAGCAGGCGGAGAAGAAGAAGGTTGATATCGCTCTAGCGGAATCAAAAGAGGGCGCCGCTATTTCAGCGAAACAATTGGCAGAGACTCAGAAGAATCTGGAAGGTGCGGAGGGATCGATTGCTGGTCTCAGGCTCGATTTGGCAGAGGCGGGAGAGCAACTGGCATCTCGTGGCCAGATCAAACTCAATCTGGAGCAAGGCATTCAGGAGAGAGATCAATCGGTGGCTGGCCTGCAAAAGGTCCTTGAGGAAGAGAAAGCCAATGTAGATAGAATGGAGGCTCAGCTGCAAGTGGTCGGAGAACGCGCGGCTGAATTGGACCGGGATCTAAAGGCGGCGATTGAAGTGGATGTGGATTGGAGTGAAACGTTAGCTGCTGAGAGGGAGCAAGTGGCCGAGCTCACGGAGAACGTCACTCGCCTAACGAAGGAACTTGATGCTGAGCATGCTCGAGTGTTGATGCTAGAGCGTGATGTGATGGAGGCCGAAGATTCACGTGGACCGCAAATCCTTAAGATTGCCTGGGAAGATCGTGATCAGCAGGTGAATACTTTACAGAATGAGCTGGCAGGATTCACCAGTCTTCTGAAGGAGAAGGAGGAACAGAGTTCTGAGTTGGAAGTGACCCTTGATGGGATTCGCCGCGAGAGAAAAGAAGGTGATTCGAGACTTGCTCGCGAATTGGCGGAAGTTGGAAAAGGTAAAGAACAACTCAAGGCTGAGTTGGACGAGGTGCGAAAGTCTTTGCGTGATGTTACCGCAGAGCTTGAAGCCAGCCGTGAACGGGCAAAGGAGTTGGAGGCGAATCTTGGTATCGCACAGACGTCTGACGAGCGGGTGGAGCAATTATCAGATGAATTGGAAGCGTGGAGGCGCGCTTCGGAGGAGAGAGATGTGGCGCTTGCTGAGCGTGATAAACTGATCGAAAGCTGGCAGACGCAGTGTGAGGATATAGAGGCGCGCCTAGATCAGAGCCAACTAACAAACGCACAATTGACGAGAGCTTCCCATGAGAAAGAGCGCCTCAAGGTCGCACTTGAAGCTCGTGAGGTGGAGTTTAGGAAGCACCAGGAACAGCTCAATCAAGCGAAGCAAGAGTCTCGTGCGAGCGCAAGGAAGCTGGAAGAAAGCGTGCGGGAACTGGCGGCCCTTAAGAAGGACTTGGATCTCAGGAATGATACTGAGAGTCGTGCGGTATCCGAAGCTCGCAACGTAGAGAAAGAGTTGGAAAGCATGAGGGCGCTGTTTGCAGAGAAAGAGCGTCAACTTGAGGAAGCGAAAGCGATGGGCGAGCGTCAGCGCGGTGAATCGACTCGCGAAGATGCCTCGCAGCATCATAAGATTGTTCACTTGGAAGAAGCGCTAAAGGATCGTGAGCGTGATCTCAAGAACAGGGAAGCGAGGCATCGGAAGCTTCAAGATGAGATAGAGACTCTACAAGCGAACCTCCGAGTCAGTGAGACGAAGCTTCAGACCTCTTGACATAGGATTGAGGCACCGCCAGAACTATCATAAAAATGATGCAATCCTTTTACTGTCAACAGGTTAGCGTGGCTAAAAATTAAGGCGGTGTTCCGCCGATTCAGATTCTATCATTGTCTTTATTACGGTTTATTTTCAGAATGAGGATGCGGTATTTCTCCATAAATCTGGCTTCTGTGAAAGTTGTCGATAAATGGGCCAAAATTGGTGTTACTAGCAGTTTCCTGCCGCAATCAGCGGATTTGCTACGTCAGGAGGTCTGAGCTTCAGAATTCCAAGGAAGATCGGAAGACGAAATCACCTAGTGATAGCGCCGCCGAATTCAAGCTGGCTAAGCTTGAAGAGTCGGCCAAGCAATGGAAAGACGAGTGAGGCGTTGAGAGAGAAAGCCGACGATTACAAGAAGACGTTGCTCGAACTGCGTGCCGAACGCGACACGGATGAAGTCGGGCGAGATCGTCGGAGTTCGGATCTACGTGCGCAGTTAGAATCTGCCAATTCTCAAAGTGAGGAGTTCCAGCGTCGTATCATTTTGTTAGAATATGAGAAGGGTCAGCTAGAGAATCAAGTCAAGAAGGATGCCGATGCTCAAGGTACCCGTTTCCTCCGGAATGAGCCTCAGCGTGATGATAAACTGGCTAAGATACGTGATGACCTATCCAAAGTTCAGGTGGTGATTCGTTCTAAGGATCAGCAGATCAAGAGCCTCAACCAGAAACTGTCATTGGCACAGTCCACTGACATGCGACCGGAGGTGATGACGGAACTTCGTGGATGGAAAGAGCGTCTCGATACGTATCGAGCGTCTATCGAGAAAGTGTTGAATGAGAAGAATACGGAGATCGCAAAGTTGACGAAGTAGAACGAGCAATTGCGTCTCGAGCCTTGGCGAGACCTTTCTTGAGCTGGAGTAGGAGATCCTTGCAAGGTCATGAGCCATGACTATAGTGTCTCCCAAATCATCGATCCCTATGCAAAGACTCTCCAAGTTCTTCATCACCACGGCGGCCTGCAGCCTTGCTCTTTCCTCTTCTGTCATCGCTGAGACGGCTAACTGGTCTCAGTGGCGTGGGCCAGATCGTAAAGACCATTCTCCGGACACTGGCCTTCTGAAAAAATGGCCGGAGAAGGGCCCTAAGCAGCTGTGGATTTATAAGAATGCTGGGCTGGGCTATGCTGGGCCGGCAATTGTCGATGGTAAGCTCTACACGATGGGCGCACGGGAGAAGAAGACGATCTTGATGTGTCTTGATGCCGCTTCCGGAAAGGAACTATGGGCCAGTGAGCTTGATGAAGAGCTTGAGAATGATTGGGGAAATGGCCCTCGGTGCACGCCCACGATTGATGGTGCATTTGTCTATGCTCTCGGTGGGCGCGGCACGCTGATCTCTGCGAAGATCGCGGATGGAAGCGAGGTCTGGAAGGTGAATCTCGTGAAGGACTTTGGCGGGAAGGTGGAAAGCTGGGGCTACACGGAATCCGTGCTCGTTGATGGGGACCGATTGATTTGTACGCCCGGTGGATCTGAAGGGGCTTTGTTAGCCTTGGATAGGAAGACGGGTAAGAAGATTTGGCAGAGTGAGGAACTTACGGTGAAGGCTCAGTATGCTTCGCCCATTGTCGTGGAGCACGCGGGAGTGAGGCAGTACATTCAGTTGTTCGAAAAGGACTTTGCCGGCTTCGAAGCGGCAAATGGTAAAGTGTTATGGAAATCAGATTTTCCGAAAGGGAAAGTGGCTGTCATTCCGACTCCGATCTATGAAGACGGGATCGTCTACATCACGGCTGGGTATAAGGCTGGGTGCAAGGCGATCAAGTTAGGTCCTAACCATGAGGTCGAGACAATTTATGAGCATGACGACATGAGCAATCATCATGGTGGGGTGATCCTCGTGGATGGCTATTTGTACGGCTATCATTCGAGTCGCGGCGGTTGGACCTGCCAAAACTTCAAAACGGGAAAGGTCGAGTGGACGGATCGCACCTTAGGAAAGGGGGCGATTGGCTATGCTGATGACATGATCTACTGTGTCGGGGAGAGAGATGGCAAGGTCATCCTTGCCGACGCTTCTTCTAAAGAATGGAAAGCGCACGGTGAATTCACTCTGGATCCACAGACGGAGATTCGTTCAGATCGTGGTGCCATATGGGTGCACCCAGTGATTCTTAACGGGCGTCTTTACCTTCGAGATCAAGATCTCATCTATTGCTACGACGTCTCTGGGAAGTAATCTCAGCCTAAAGGATCTGCTCGACGAATCGCTGAGAATCGAAGCTCTCGAAGTCGTCTTCGGTTTCTCCAGTGCCGATGAAGCGTGGCGTCACGCCTAACTGATCCTGGATGGCGGCAACCACGCCGCCTTTGCCGCTGCCGTCGAGCTTGGTCACGATCAGTCCGGTCATCTTAGTGAGGGCGGCCTGGAATTCTTTGGCTTGTGCGAGGGCGTTCGATCCGGTGGTCGCATCGACAACGATCAGCACCTCATGAGGAGCATCGTCTTCTAGCTTGGTTAACACACGCTCCATCTTGCCCAATTCCTGCATGAGATTGTGCCGGTTGTGGAGGCGGCCTGCGGTGTCACAGAGAAGGAAATCAACGCCCTTCTTGCGCGCGGACTGATAGGCGGCGTAGCACACGGAAGAGGGGTCGGCTTTGTAAGCGCCCTTGACCATGGGGATGTCGAGCCGCTGCGACCATACTTCCAGTTGCTCGATCGCCGCGGCGCGAAAGGTGTCCGCAGCGGCGAACATGACAGAGTGTCCTTGCTGCTTCATCCATTTGCCTAACTTCGCGGTGGAAGTTGTCTTGCCCACGCCATTGACGCCAACGACGAGAATGATGCTAGGACCTTCCGCCGGTCGATTCAATGGAGGGTTCTCGACAGGCAGAAGCTTAAGGATCTCATTGCGGCATGCTTGGACGACGTCTTCGGCTTTGACGGATCGACCTCGGGACTGGAGGTCATCGATGATCTTGGTACTCAGATGCACGCCGAGATCACCTGTGATCAGTGCTTCTTCGAGATCGTCCCATTCGATGTCATCTTTGCGAAAGCGTGTAAGGATCTTGGAGAATAAACCGGCCATACTGTAGGAAAAGTTTAGGAAGCAACGTTTGCTTTACGAATACTGTCTAACAAGCCATTGACGAAACTAGCAGAGTCGGTTGTGCCGTATCGTTTGGCGATTTCAATCGCCTCATTGATAGAGACAGCATCAGGGATGTCCTGGCAATGGAGGATCTCGTGGATGGCAAGACGGAGAATATTTCGATCCACGGCAGCGAGGCGATCGAGTTGGTAGTTCTCAAGTTTCTCTGTGAGGATGGCGTCGATTTCTTCAGCGTGTGCCATGCCCCCAGCAATGAGCTGTTCAGCAAAAGCTTGTGCTTGAGCCTTGAGGGGGCGTAAGGCCCAGAATTCTTCTAGGGCTTCGGGCCGAGGGTCGGGATTGATCTCTTGGCAGTAGAGAAACTGGATCGCTGCTTCGCGACCGAGGCGACGTTTACCCGGTTTTGGTGACGACATCAGGATACGTTTCTCTCAGCTTGATGAAGAGTTCTGCCATGGCGACGGCGGCTTGCCCGGCTTCGCGGCCGCGATTCGTATCTTCACCAAGGCATCGCTCTTCTGCCTGTTCCTCATCATCGAGCAAGAGAACCTCATTGATGACAGGCACGTGTTGGTGAATGGCGATGTCTTGGAGGCCACGGAAAACGGAGTTGGCGACCAGATCAGCATGTTCTGTCTCACCGCGAATGATCACGCCCAGAGCGATCAGGACGTCCACGTTGGTGTGGGTGGTGACGTAGGACGCGCAGACAGGGATCTCGAAGGCTCCAGGGACGCGGTAGAGCGGCACAGAAGCGTTTGGCATGCTCGCGAGCAGCTCATCGCGAGCGTGCTCAATCATGCCTGCGACGTAGTTCTCGTGATAGGTGCTCGCGATGATCGCCACCGTTTTGCGGGGGCCGATCAGACGAGGACGACGTCTCAGAGAGGAGGATGATGATGAGCCTGCCATAGCGGGCTGTAACTGATCGAAAAGCCTAAGAAACGCAACACAAGATAGGACATTTGTTCACAGGGTCAGTAGATTGGAAAATCTTTGAAGTTGAGGGTGCCTGCTCGACATGGGGGACTTGTTCTGAGAATCTCCCTACGCCATGGCTGGTTTACCGCTTCCAGAGGGTTATCATACTGCGACACCCTACCTCATCGTCGACGACGGAGAGGCGGCGCTCGCCTTCTACACACGCGCTTTCGGGGTCACTGAGACAACGCGTCTCGAAGATCCTGAAGGTGGTAAGATCATACATGCGGAGTTCAAGATTGGAAATTCCATGTTCATGCGGTCTAACGAATTTCCTGAAATGGGCTTTGTCTCACCCAAGACTCTGGGTGGCAGCCCGATCACGTTGCATTTGTATGTGGAGGCCGTGGACGATGCGGTGGCTCAAGCCATTGAGGCGGGGGCTGAAGTCGTTAGGCCGTTACAGGATCAGTTCTATGGGGATCGTTCTGCCTCGTTGAAGGATCCATTTGGGCATCAATGGTCGATCAGTTCGCATGTCGAAGATCTCACGGTTGAAGAGATCAAGAGCCGCTTCGCGGAAATGATGAAGTCCTCTGGTTAGGCGATGCGTTTTCTGATTGTTGGGTTGATAGGATTTCTGGTAGGCACGGCCTCGGCGGATTGGCCTGCGGATGCCATCTGGTACCAGATCTTTCCGGAACGCTGATGTTGGCAATGATCCGGTGAGAGAAAGTCTAAGTGACACGTGGCCTTACGTGATCCCTGAGAAGTGGCAGGTCAGCCCGTGGACTTCGGATTGGTATGCGTCTCAGCCGTGGGAGAGGGACGTGCATGATTTCTATCATCATGCCCAACTCCGCCGCTATGGTGGCGACCTTCAAGGGATCATCGACAAGCTCGACTATCTGCATGGCATCACTTTTTTCCGGTTGGAGAAAGTGTGAGCGCTATGTAGCTTGCCATTCCAATGGCGAGTTGCTGCGCGTGTTCTCGACATTGGAATGTCGAGAACACGTTATTCGCGGGCATCAACTGGAAAATCATGATGCCGGGAAGTATGTCTGCAAGAGTTGGGCGTGAATGTGCTCTACCTGAATCCCGTGTTCGAGAGTTCCTCGCTGCACAAGTATGGGGCGACGCTTTGAACTCACATTGATAAGCATTTCACATCGAAGCATTGGGATGATCCCGATAGATGAAGATGAATTCCGCTATCACGGTTGGGCTGGTTCGCTTTTCGCAGGACTTACAAGGGAAATAAAGTGATCGGGTCGGTCAACGTCACGAATGCGAGTGTCATCATGGACCTCAAGGGTTTAGGGCTCAATGATCAACCATGGTATCTCCATTCGTTGGTATCCGAAGAGAAGGAGATGCCTGTGGGAAAAGAGCACTTCCTCCTCGGTGCTCGAGATGTTCGGGTGCTAGAGCAACGGCCGTAACCCGGTTACTTTACTTCGGTGATGCCAATCAACCGGTTCGACTCGATGGGCCCTGCCACGACTTGTTTCTTGCCTGACGGCCAACGGACGACGATCTCATCAACCTGCGTTGCCTCATTCAATCCGAAGTAGAGCGGAATTTGACTCTGAGAGAGATATCCAGACTGCCCATCATGCACCTTGGTATACGTCGAGCCTCCCGCTTTCAAAACGACCTTCGCCCCCAACCCATCCCGATTCGATTGGATGCCTGACAGTTTCACTTTTAGCCAATGAATCGGTCTTTTCTCAGAGAGATTGCTCACCAAGATTATAGGACTGTCATTGAATTCGTTGGTGAAGATGTCAAGGTCACCGTCATTGTCTAAGTCGACAATGGTCGAGCTACGGCTCCCAAGGGAGCCCCACATTTCGGAGCGTTTCTGCAGATTCCCGAGTTTGACCATTGGATGATCCTTATCTGCACCTTGCGGATCCAATGTGAACAATGGGCGAATGGTTCGAACCCCACGTCGTGGTTCGGCGCCCAGCATGAACTCACAATCGTAAAATTTCTTCCCACGGCCGTTCAGGAGCACGGAATTCGCCGCGTAGATGAAGGGATAGTTCATGCTTGCGGTGATGAAAGCATCTTCAAAACCATCCGCGTTGAGATCGCCAACACTCAATCCCCAAGGCCAATAATTCTCAGCACCAGTTTCACCAGAAACTTCCGTAAACTTCCCATTCCCATCATTGCGGAAACAAGCATTGCCAAAGATGCTTTGCCCACCGCTCTGGAGAAAGCTTTCAGTCCATTTCATGGTCGACTTCATCTTCTCAGCCGAACGATCGATTGGCTGGCTCATGTCCGAGTGCATGTCTGTTAGGTAGATGTCCATGCGCCCGTCGTTGTTGAAATCGAAGACCTTGATCCCCATCGATCCCCACGGAGTTTTCGGAAACAGCTCACGTGTGCGGTCTTTGAAGCCTTGGCCCTGAAGATTCTCGTAGTAGTGGTCATGCCCTTGCATGTTCAGCACGTAGAGATCCTGCCAACCATCGTCGTTCAAATCGAGGGGACTGGCGGCACCGGCCCAACCCATATCAATCAAGCCGGATGGCTTCGTCACATCTGCGAAACGATTCTCACCGGTATTGTGATAGAGAATGCTCGCTTCGGTTCTCTCCTTGGGCTTGAGGTGCCCGGAGAATGCATCCTTGAGGACTCTGAAATAGCCGCCCTCTCCTTTCTCATCTTTTTCTGTGAAGACTCCCACATTGCACAAGAAGAGATCGAGCAAGCCGTCATTGTCATAGTCAAAGAAGACGCCGGAAGACGAATGGCCAGAGTAGCCAAGCCCCGAGGCTTGTGTCTTGTCCTCGAACGTTCCATTTCCAGTGTTCTCAAAGAACACATTGCCACCTCGAGTTGTCGTCACGAAGAGATCGGCGTCGCCATCATTGTCGGTATCAGCAAAGGACGCCGTCACGCTGATCCTATCCGCGAGTTCAAGGTGCGGCGCTGTGATGTCTTTGTAAGTGCCATCGCCGAGGTTCTTCCAAAGTTGGTTGGAGCCGATCTGAGTGGTCAGATAAACGTCGAGCAGGCCATCAGCATCGACGTCGGCCACGGCGATGCCATTGCCATGATCATAGTGTCCGGCGGTGTTGATTTTACAGGCGTCTTCGACCACGTGATTGCGAAAAGTCACGCCGCTCTGCGGAGCGCGATCAGCGAATTGGAATCCATGAAAGACATCGTAATCCTTCGCCATGGCCAACTGCTCATGTGCACGTGCTTGTAGGATCTTAGAGGTTTGAAGGAGTTCGTTAGGATAGACGATCTTGTTGTATCCCGTAAGCGACGATGTTTCCTCAACGGCGATTTGAATATCCGTTTTTAGCTGAGCCAGCGACTGGTCATCCAAGCCATCGTAGTAACCGCGAATCTGGCCATGGCCATCGATGAGAACGATACGCGGGCTGTGCAAGATCGGCATCTTCGGATCCAGCCCACTGTCACCGACGGGGAGTTTGAAACCCATCTGACAGAGGTCCCAGATCTTCTCTCGTTCTCCGCTGAGAAAGTGCCAGTTGCTTGTGGCTTTGTGACTGGCCGCATAAGCCGCTAGGACTTCTGGCGTGTCGAATTCTGGATCGACGGTGAAACTCAACATACGAATTGCGCTCCAATACGATTCAGTCTTCAGGGATTCCTGAAGAGTCGCCATCTTCGCCGTTTGGATCGGGCAAGTCGTCGCGCACCGCGTGAAGACGAAATTGGCCAGCCAAACCCGATCCTTAAAGTCATGCTGAGAGATGACTTCTCCACGGTGATTGAGAAAGGCGAAATCTGGCACTTTTCCTAAGACGCGAACTTCCGGAGGCTCACTGTCTTTTTTCGGAGCAGGTTCAGCTTGCTTTGAAGGCTCACTGTCAGAACAGCCATTGAGTGCGAAAAGGAGTGTTAGGCAGAGAGTGAGAGTGTGACGCCTGGATAGGTTCATTCTGGAGCAGTGACGCGAAGACGTAAGTAGTGTAGTTGCCGAGTCTTAGACACTTCCAGCGATTCTTGTACCAAATTGTCTTCAATGTAGATGCGATCAATGGGCTTGGGCTCAGGAATGGTTTGCCATTCAATGAGGTCTTCGGAGCCTTCCAAGAGGACTTGAACGCCCTTGGCCGCAAGATTTCTCGGATGGCGGACGACGAGAAATTCCTCAGACGCTTCTACTGTCAATGCTGGTGAGCGTCCTAATGCAAACTCGATCCAGTTTGACAGTCTATCAAAGGTGATGCCATCATCGACGCCGGGGGCACCATCCTCGAGGACGCTCGGACGCCAGGCAAATGGCCCATCCGAGGTCTCGTCCAACCGCACAAGGCTAGGCCCATCCCCATCCGCTGATCGCGGCCAGGAACCGAGATCGTTGTAGGTCAGGTCGATGATTGCTTCGCCCTTGAAGTCTAATAATTGTAGCCGCTCGCCAGAGTTGCGAAGATTGCCCGCATATTCGCCGGTCAGATCCAACTCGTTTCCATAGCGCGCTTCGAATGCTTGGCGATCGCTGACCAAGAGCAGTCGCTCCTGTGATTGCAGGATAGATGGATCATCGAAAGTGAACTCGATGCCGTCTGAGAACCGCGCACCTCCGAAGTGCACTGCTTGATCGGAAGTGTTGCGGAGTTCGAGGAACTCGAAATCGTCGCCATCCAGGAATCCAGCAGCGATCTCTTCTTCTGTCGGATCGGAAGGATGGTAGTGAATCTTTGAGATCTGGAGATTCGCGGCAGAGGCGGGTGTTTCACTGACAAAGTACCAGTTCTCTACCAGGCCACTCCAGGTATTTCCATTGAGGACACGAGCACGCACGCGCATTGTTTCGTCAACAGTGATAGAATTGACTGACAAAGTTGCTGTGGGTGCCAGATCTCCACCCATGGCTCGTGGGTCGGTCCCATCAGTTGTGAAATAGATGTCCCGTGGTGAGAAGATCGTTCCGGCTTTGAGAGTCACGTTCGTGCCCTTGTCGATCTGGCCACTAGGCTGGGCCGGGATCGGGCGCGGCTCGAACTTTTTATCGATGGCGGCAGCGCGATCGGTGAGCCATTTCTTCCAAGAGGTGAGGCGAGCTGGCCAATCGCCAATGCCATGTCTTTCTGCAACTGACTCCGTGATCTCTGCCGTTTGCTTGTCGATCAAGGCATGAATGCCTTCGTCTGACATGGGGCCTGCTCGCAATTCTTGCCATCGGTCGCCGTAACGTTGTTCGAAATCGGGATCTTGCCAGAGCCGCGTGTACCACAAACGGTCGCGATTGAGGCCCAGGCTGGAAGTTGCTGCGCCCTTGTAGGCCAAATCATAGTCCCAGACTGGGCCCATCTTGAGCTTTGCCTCGGGGCCTTCTTTGTAGATCCACATGCTGATGAGCAAGCCATCGGTGTTCCGCGTGATGTCATGGAGAATGAAGTAGTCGATGAAGTTGTCGGCATCCAGGTAGCGCGCGTAGCCATTCCCTGGATCGCGGAATTCTTCGCCGTAGAGAACGTCTTCGAATTCTTCAAACCAATCTTCAATGCTCGCTCGTTGCGCTTCGTTGATGTCGTATCCGTTAGGTGATTCGAAGTTCATGAAAGCATTGCCCTGTCGCGGAATGTCATCACCATGACCGATTTGGTTAGGCTGAGTCTGAAGATTCCGATTGGGGCCGGCCGTGTGGAAGAACTGTGGCTCCGTGGTTTCGTTAGGTGCTGGGTAGCCACCCACAGGGATCGGGTCCATGCGATTGATGCTCAGCAACCAGCCACCTTCGGTGCCATCTTCAGAAAGCCTGGGGAAATCGAGCCGATCACCATCGCGTTTCACTTTCTCCATGAGCACGTACATGCCAGCGTGATCGTCCATGGTCAGCGGACCGCCACCGGTGTGGACAAAGGCTTCGGTGAAGCGAAACCGCACAGCATTGCCCCCTAACGAACGGCTCAATGTATACAGCCACGTGTTGTAAAGCATCGTTTGATCCTGCTGAGCATTCGGCGAGTAAAGAATCCAATCAGATTCTGCTGGTAATCCTAGCGGTTTGATATTCGTCGAAGCATCCTCCTCATCCCAAGCCTCGACCGAGAAAGGTTTGCGTGGAAAAGAGGATGAGAAGGCACCTCGCACACGGACCCCAAGTCGTGAGGATTCGCTCGGCTTACCCGCGAGCTGGCTATTGCCCGAATCATCTCGATCAAAGAGAAACCACTGCGCTCGTTGCCTTGCCATTTGCTGGACGTCTGCCCCAGTCTGATTCCACGTCTTTGAAGGGACGGTGCCTTGGCCGAAATTCTCTAACACAAGAATGGGCAATGGAGATTCAAAACCCTGCACATCTTCCGCCAAGCGAATGTAATGACCGCTGGTCAACGTGCTCACTCGGGAGCTGCCTGAGATCGACGCTTCCGCTCGAATCCACGTGGTCTCTGTGATTTCGAGCGGCCCGTCGTAGGTCTTCGCATTGAAAAGTGTGAGCGGTCTGCCGTTGGTGGAGTAGCGGATCACGGCACCTTCTGTGTCGCAGTGCAGTTCTAAGGAAACGGAATTCGTGAATGTCTGGTCAGGCGCGGAGAACACGACCGGAGCGACAGGATCAATTTCTTCGTCTTGGGCCTGAACGAAACTCAGGCTGAGGGCCAAGAGAAGAGCGAAGGAGATTCGGCGGTCCATGGTGAAAAGAGGCTCTCACAGGTGGGCTTCAACACAAAGAGACGATTTCAAATCTTGTCTGCTTTGTCGAAATGCACCAGAATCGGTGTTGGTCCGATGCTTAGACTCCTCCAGTTCATCATTCTTGCCTGTGTGTTCACGGGCCTCCTCGCGGCTCAAGAGGAGGCGTTTGAAGACATCAGCGTGGCGTATGATCAAAAGGCGCGACCGCTGTTGGAAAGCCATTGTCTCAGTTGCCACGATTCGGAGACGACGAAAGGAGATCTGGATCTTGAGCGCTTTGATAGTCTTGATGGTGTTCGTGCGGATCCTGCGACGTGGCAGGGGATTGTGGAGCAAGTGACCTCTGGGGAGATGCCGCCGAAGGACAAGAAGCAACTCTCATCCGTCGAGCGCGCGCAATTGCTAGACTGGGCCAGTCGTTATCTCGATGCGGAGGCATTGGCGAGCGCCGGTGATCCTGGTCCGGTGGTGCTGCGGCGTTTGAGCAACGCGGAGTACACCTACACCGTGCACGACCTCACTAGCGTGCCGACGTTGGATCCCGTGCGCGAGTTTCCTGTCGATAGCGCAGCAGGGGAAGGCTTTACGAACATGGGCGATGCTCTAGCGATGTCGCCGGCACTCTTGGAGAAGTATCTGGGCGCGGGAAAAGAGATCGCAAGTCATGTCGTGCTTCTTCCAGAAGGGTTTCGTTTCTCTGACAAAGACACGCGTCGGGATTGGTCGAATGCGATTGTGGATCGGATACGGAGGTTTTATCACGAGGTGTTGCAAGCCGAGAGCATTGACTTCGGTTACACGAAAGGGAAAGAGGTTGGGGGTATTCGACCTGTGGATGAAAGTGAAGGGCGTTTGGATCATGGGAGATATCTGAGTGCCTTGATAGAGCATCGTGAGGGATTGTTAGCCGATGTCTCAGTAGCAGAAGACATTGCCCGCCGCGTGAAATTGAATCCGAAATACTTTGGCTTGCTCGCTCGCATGCTGACGTCGCCAGATGATGGCTCGGTTCTGCTCGATGGGTTGCGAGAGCGATGGCAGTCTGTAGATGCGAATGCGAATGCGCTTCGCGAGTGGGTGCAGGCATGGCAGGATCAGCTCTGGCGTTTCCGGTCGGTCGGGCATCTTGGGGTGGTGCAGCCTTGGCAGGTGGCGAACGACCCAGTCACGGCTCGGCGAGAGCTTCAGCTGAAACTTCAGCCAACCCTGACGCTTGTTGCCAATGGTGCTGAGGGAGATGTGGTGAAATGGGAGAGTCCGCGTATCGTGCGCCCAAGAAGTCGTCCCATGCGGCTTCGCGATGTGCGTGCGGTTTCGACGGTCTTTGAGAAGTTTCGGGAGGAGACGCTCGCGCAAACGGCGAAGTTCCTTGAACTCGCGTTTCGAATGAAAGCTTCGAAATCGGAGAAAATGCCCGATGACGATTCATTGGAGTTGAAGTTATTTCTCAGCTACCTGGGCGTTTCGACATCGAACGAGGTTGCGATTCAGGATTACCTACACGGACGCATCAAGAAGGCCGGTGGATACGATTCTCTTCAAGGATGGTCGCTACCAGGGGTGGGGGATCTTTCTTTGTTAGGGAATGCGTCAGACACGCTCCGTCGCATTCCAGGAGAAGCGCCGCCGCATCGAGTCGTGGTGCATCCACGGCCTGAACGCTGGATCGCGGCAGGCTGGAAGAGCCCGATCCATGGCGAAGTGAAGATTTCTGCGCACGTGCAGGACCGGCACGGTGGTTGCGGGAATGGTGTGCGGTGGTCTTTGGAACATCGTCGTGGAAATCAACGTCGCGTGCTTCGTGCCGACGATTTGAATGTGGGAGCGACGGCCGCGATCGCACCGATTGAACGTCTTGGTGTGGAAGCTGGTGATCTGATCTCCGTGATCATCGATGCTCGCGAAGGCAATCATGCGTGCGATCTCACAGAGATCGAGTTTTCACTCACAGAGCTAGAAGGGAAATTAAGCTCGTGGTCACTAGCCGCTGATTGTGCCGATAGCATGCTTGCAGGCAATCCTCATGCGGATCGACATGGGAATCTTGATGTCTGGCATTTTTACACAGGAACGGGCGATGGCTCGGCATCGTGGCAGATGATTCCGGAGAAATCGATTCTCTCGCAATGGTTTGCGGCCAAGGATCCTGGAGTCGCTTCTCGATTGGGGGAGCAGTTGCAGGCTTTCCTAACCAATCCATTGCCAGAAGTCGTTTCTGAGGAAGACCGGCTTCTCTATGATCAGATGACGATGATCGATGGGCCGCTGTTTGCGAAGGCGGACTTCGCCGCTCTTGCCAAGAGCGCGATTCCTGAAGACGTGGCGGCTTCAACAATCGGGCTTGATCCGAATCTCTTTGATGCGGATGGGCATTTGATAGTGACGGCTCCTTCGAGGCTGACATTCACCCTGCCAGATTGGCTGATGGGCGAGGGGGATCTGCAGGTGAGCGGACAAATGGTTGGCGATGGTAGAGCACAACTGCAATTGACTGGAGGCTCGGCGGAAAGCTCGGATGCATTGATCCCAGGAATTCCTTTCACGGCGAATGCTGGTTCGAGTGGAGCTCTTCGGCTCCGCAATGCCTTTGCTGGTTTTCGTGAGTTTTTCCCGGCGGCGATGTGCTATGCCCGTGTGGTGCCGATTGACGAGGTGGTCACATTGCTGTTGTATCATCGCGAGGATTCGCATTTGGCACGCCTGATGCTGGATGATGATGAACAGGAACAGCTCGATCGATTGTGGAATGAGTTGCACTATGTCAGTAAAGATGCGTTTCAGGTGACCACGGCTTTGGAACAGATCCTTGAGTTTGCCACTCAGGATGCCGATCCTAGTCGTTTCTATCCATTGCAGGAACCGATTGCTAAGAGTGCGGCTGTGCTAGAAGAGCGATTGCTAGGGTCGGAACCGTCTCATTTGGAGGCGTTGGTCAAGTTTGCCGCTCGTGGTTATCGCCGTCTTCTTAGTGTCAGAGAGGAACATGGGCTGCTCGCGCTCTATCATTCACTTCGCGCGGAAGATCGGCCTCATGAGGAGGCGTTTCGTCTCACACTCGCGCGAGTCTTTGCCTCGCCTGCGTTCCTTTATCGAGCGGAAGAGCCTGTTGCCAACGTCAAGCAAGGTCCTATTTCTCCATGGGAACAGGCGACAAGGTTGAGTTACTTTCTTTGGTCATCGACTCCAGATGAGGCCCTCCGTGAGGCCGCGGCGAAGGGAGATCTGCTGGATCCTGACAAACTTCTGAGCCAGGCGCAGCGCATGCTTAAGGACCCTCGCACTCGTCGGCTAGCGGTGCAGTTCGCCTGTCAGTGGCTACACGTGCGAGATTTCGATCAGTTCGATGAGAAGAACGAGCGCTTGTTTCCGGGTTTCGCCAAACTGCGAGGTTCGATGTATGAAGAAGTGATCCGATACTTCGAGGACTTGTTCCAGAATGATGGATCGGTCCTCTCTATTCTCGATGCAGATCATAGCTTCGTGGATACTGGACTCGCGGAATTCTATGGGTTGCCAATCTCCGATTCTGATGGCTGGAGACGGGTGGAAGGCTTGCGTGGGCATGGTCGTGGAGGCGTCCTAGGCATGGCTTCGACTTTGGCTCGGCAATCAGGAGCATCGCGGACCAGCCCGATTCTGCGGGGAAATTGGGTTTCCGAGACATTGTTAGGCGAAAGGCTGCCGAAGCCGCCGAATGATGTGCCGCCCCTGCCAGAGACACTTCCTGAAGGGTTGTCCGAACGTGAGCTGATCGCACGCCACAGTTCGGACCCGGCTTGTGCGAAGTGTCATGCTAGGATTGACCCCTTGGGATTTGCCCTTGAGAGTTTCGATGCGGTGGGGAGGTTTCGAGAGTCGATGGATACGAGGACTGTGCTTCAGAATGGGACGGCGCTAGAAGGCATTGCGGGACTGCGAAACTACTTGCTTGGCGGTCGCCGTGAGACTTTTGTGAGACATTTCTGCCGCAAGCTCCTGGGCTTTTCTCTCGCTCGGGGTGTGCGACTTTCCGACGAACCACTCTTGGATGACATGATCACTCAATTGGCTGCGAACGACTATCGGTTTACTGTGGCGGTAGAGTGCATCGTGCGCAGCCGCCAATTCCGTGAGATTCGCGGACAGAACCATTAGACTATGAAAACGAGACATCTCAACCGTCGAACCGTCCTTCGGGGACTCGGAGTGACCATGGCCTTGCCTTGGTTGGAATCCATGTCGGCCTTTGCCGAGACCAAGCCTAAGGGATCGGGTGAGGACGCGCCGATGCGGCTGGGCGTTCTCTTCGCGGGCAATGGATTCCATCGCAAAGAATGGCGGGCTGAAGGACGAGGGAAAGACATGATTCTGGGGAAAGTGCTAGCTTCATTGGAAAGCCACAAGGAGAAGCTGCTCTTTATCCAAGGGCTCTACAATGAGGAGGCGTTGAAAGGAAACATCCACAGTTCCATGACGGGGAATCTCCTTTCCGGTTCCCCGCTTTCTTCTGGCGGGGAGATCCGCTCGGGAACGAGTTTCGATCAAGTGATCGCGCAACGCTATGGGCGTGCGGCCCAACTTCCCAGCTTGGTCTTGGGATGCGAGAAGGCCAATCCTTCGGTGCACAAGAACTACTCGATGCTCTACAGTTCGCACATTTCGTGGTCCTCGCCGACGACGCCCACACCGCTTGAAGTGTATCCGGCCCTCGCCTTTGATCGTCTTTTCAATCGCGATGTCCGGCAAGGTGATAAGAGTGTGCTCGATGCTGTTCTCACGGATGCACAAGACATGCGGCGCAAGATCAGTTCGATGGATCAGCAGAAACTCGACGAGTATCTGAACTCCGTGCGCGAAGTGGAGCAGCGGATTGAGCACGCGGGCAAGCAAGGGGAACTCCAAGGCTGGAGGCCGACCTTGACGGAACCGAACATCCCGCGCCCGGCAGACGGTTACCCGCAAGATGTCGGCGAGCACATGCGCTTGATGGCAGACATCCTCGTGTTCGCTTTCCAAACAGATACGACGCGCGTTTGTTCGCTTAAACTGAACAACGATCATTCTTCATTACGCTTTCCTAATTTAGGCGTGGACTACATGATTCACCACTTGCTCTCGCACAATGACACCGATGATTGGCTCAAAGTGAACCGGTTTTTCGTCGAGCAGCTGGGCTACATCGCGGGCAAGTTGGATGCCATCCAAGAGGGAGAACGCACGGCGTTGGACAACACGATGCTCATGTTCTGCTCGAGCATGCTCACGGGAGGTCATGATGCCACGCAGCTCCCGGTGATCATCCTTGGCGGTGGTGGTGGCAAGCTGGAGACCGGGCGGGTGCTCGATTATCGGGGCAAAGAGAACCGCAAGATGTGCAGCCTCTTCCTGTCACTGATGGACAAGTTCGATGTGCGTCTGCCAGAGTTCGGAGATTCCACAGAACGGCTCGCTGAAATTTGAGTTGGCAGGTTTGGATCGGCCGAAGTGGGCCCAAAGATGGTAGCCGGTGGTGAAGTGAGGCGGAACCACCGGACGAACGAAATAGATAGGAGATGCGCGCCGGAGGTGCGCGAGAAACCTTGGAAACGGGAACGATTCTCCCGCCCCTATTAATGGGAATGGGGCATGTAAATAGGTGATATACTGCCGCGCGTTACTATTTGTGATTTGGGAAGAACTGGAAGTTGAGGCTCATCAAGCTGGTAAGTTCCGCTTTGAGAGGACCGGACAGATCATCAAGGCAGTTGTCGATTGC
>JBLHHN010000039.1:0-27196 GCA_047616785.1 Verrucomicrobiales bacterium | reverse complement strand
GCCATCTGTGGATAGTGGGCGCTTTAGCAACGAAGACAGCGGGGATTTCATCAAGCACTAGCCCGCATGAGGTTTCCGGAGGTGCCCTGCTAGATACTTATTTTGAGCGCCTCAACGCATTGCGCAGTCTTCTTTTCTGGTTTATCTGTGCTGTACTCTGGAATCCAGTCGCCCTGATCCTTCCAAAATCAACTTTATGCCCGAGACCACTTCCATTCCATTGAGGCAATTTGAGGCCCTCCAACAGTCATCGCTGGGAGCAAAGATTCGCGTGCTTGGGTCGGCTATTGCCGTGTTCTTGGTTACCATCGCTTTACAGCCTACGCTTCGAGCAGAAAATGCTACGGAGGACGCCAGGTTCGACGACCCTACTGCGTCTAGCTTTGGCTGGGATGTCGCGGTCTCCGGCAGTTTTGCTCTGGTGGCTGGTGCCAGCGGAACCGGAGATGACGTAACTGGAGCAGTTTATAGCTACCAGAAGATTGGAGGCGAGTGGGTCTTCGACGAGAAGTTTTTTGCCCCCAATAGTGAAGATTTCGATCGATTCAGCTCCGTTGCGATGTTTGGAGATGTCGCGATCATCGGCGCGCCGCGTGATGATGATCCCATTCATGGTGAAGATTCCGGATCGGCTTTCCTATTCCGCCACAATGGATCCGAATGGGTTTTCGAGCAAAAAATCACCCCGAGTGATGCCGGAAGTAATCGCCGGTTTGGAGGTGCCGTTGCGATTTCCGGCACAGTCGCCGTCGTCGGTGTCGGCGCGTTTCAGGGAGCGGAGACGGCATACGTGTTTCGCTACAATGGCACCACTTGGGTTGAAGAGAAGATTCTCACCGCGAGCGACGCTGCTGCGGGAGACCGCTTTGGCGAGGCAGTGGCGGTTTTTGATGACCTCGTTGTCGTGGGCGCTTCAGATAAAGATGACGAAAGGGGCGGCGCATATATCTACCGGAATACCGAAGGTACTACATGGGTGGAGGAGAGGATTCTCTCCGCTAGCGATGGGATGGCCACTACAGATGATGGGACCCTCAATGGTAGGACCCCCGGGGATGCGTTCGGTGATGCGGTCGCCGTATCCGGATCGTTGGTAATCATAGGTGCGTGGCAGGTCAATGGCCAACTGGGTGCTGCCTACATCTATCGCAACACAGAAGGAACCACATGGGAAGAGACCAGGATTTCCCGTGAAAACCCTCCTCCTCCAGTTGGCACCGCTGGTGCCTTCGGCAGGTCGGTGGCGATTTCTGGGGAAGTCGCGCTGGTGGGTGCTGCAGCGGCACAGTCCAACAGGGGAACAGGACACCTGTTCCGTTTCAATGGCTCGGAATGGGTTGAAACCGCGCTTGTTCCGTTGAATCGTGGCGATTTCGGCGATCCTTCTTCGAAATTCTTCTTCGGACAATCTGTCGCGCTCAGTGGAGACTACGCGGTACTCGGAGCGGCCTTCGATAGTGGCTTCGGCAACAACGGTGCCGCTTTCTTTTTCAATCTTGCACCCGCGATCACTTGGAACACGCCCGCCGCCATCACCTACGGCACTGCTCTGAGCAGCACCCAACTCAATGCCTCTGCTGGCAGCGTGCCGGGCACCTTCAGCTACTCGCCCGCCAGCGGCACAGTTCTTGATGCTGGCACACACACGTTGACGGTGAATTTCACGCCGACTGACACCGTCCGCTACACCAGCACCAGCAAGACGGTCTCGATTACGGTCAACAAGGCTACCCCCACGATCACCTGGACTGACCCGGCGGCGATCGCCTACGGGACTGGGTTGAGCGGCACGCAATTGAACGCCACGAGTATCGCGCCCGGCACCATCACTTACTTGCCCGTCGCAGGCACTGTCCTCGGAGCCGGCAATGGTCAGTCCACTGCGATCCTGCCCGCCTCAACGAACTTCAACGGCGCCCAGAAAACGGTGAGTCTCAATGTGACCCCGGCTCCACTGACGATCACAGCTGACGACAAGCAGCGCAGCGCGGGAGTCGCCAACCCAGCGCTTACCGCCAGTTACTCAGTTTTCGTCAATGGCGACACTAGCCTGACAACGTCACCGACGCTCTCGACGACTGCGACCCCCGTAAGCGCACCGGGCACCTACCCGATCACCGTAACCGGCGGCAGCGATTCGAACTACAGCATCACCCGCGTCGATGGAACGCTGACAGTCGCAGGCAAGGAGTTGCCCACCATCACTTGGACTGATCCCGCCGCAATCACGTTCGGCATCGCCCTGGACGGCACTCAACTCAATGCCAGCGCCAGCGTGGTGGGTTCGTTTTCCTATTCCCCGGCGAGCGGAGCCATACTCGATGCGGGCACGCACACGCTGACGGCGAATTTCACGCCGACCGACACCGGTCGTTACGGCAGCGCCAGCAAGACGGTCTCGATCACTGTCAACAAAGCCACGCCCACCATCACCTGGAGCGATCCTGCCATCATCACCTACGGCACGCCGCTGGGCGGCACGCAATTGAACGCTACCAGCAGCGCCCCCGGCGCAATCACTTACACCCCGGCAGCCGGCACTGTCGTGAGTGCCGGTAATGGCCAATCGCTGACGGCGAGACTTCCCGCCTCAACCAACTACGACGCCGCGACAAAGGCGGTAACGATTAATGTGAACCCGGCTCCGCTGACGATCACCGCCGATGACAAGCAACGCGCTGCTGGCCTGGCCAATCCGACGCTCACCGCCAGTTATTCAGGTTTCGTCGATGAAGACACGGCCCTGGCGCCGCCGCCAACACTGGCGACCACCGCAACGACAGCGAGCGCCCCTGGCGCTTACCCGATCACCGTCTCCGGCGGCAGCGATGCCAACTATACCATCACCCGGGTCGATGGAACGCTGACCGTGGCCGACAAGGAACTTCCTGTTCTCACCTGGAGTAATCCCGCAGCGATTGCATTGGGCACCGCTTTGGGCGGAGCCCAGCTCAATGCCAGCGCCAGCGTCGAGGGCACCTTCAGTTACGATCCGCCCGACGGGACGGTGCTCGCCTCAGGCACGCACACGCTGGCCGCAGTGTTCACGCCCGCGGATACAGCGACTTATGCTGCGGCCAGCAATACGGTGTCAATCATCGTTACTGGAAAGACGGTTCCCGTGGTCACCTGGAACAATCCAGTGGCAATTGTTTACGGGACACTGCTCGGAGGTGACCAACTGAACGCCACCGTTGCCGGCGTGCAGGGTAGCTTTAGCTACAGCCCCGCGCCTGGATCGGTACTCGTTGCCGACGTCCACACGCTCACCGCGACCTTCACGCCTGTCGATGACGTCGTCTATGCGACTGCGACAGCAACGGTAGAGCTCGCGGTGACAAAGGCACCCCTCATAATCACCGCCGACAGCCTGACGCGAGGCCACGGCCTACCAAATTTAAAACTCACGGCAACTTATTTCGGGCTGGTTGGCGGTGACGCTGCGACATCCCTTGATGCGCCGGCAAGATTCAGCACGACAGCCACCCATTTGAGCAATCCTGGCGACTACCCAGTCACGGTGGGCGGCGCAGCGGATGCCAACTACACTATTTCTTACCAGAGCAGCGCTCTCACGATCCTTGAGGATCCGATTCTCGCTGTGGACGACTGCTATGACATGTGGAACAGGGATTCCGGAGATCATACAATCAATTTGACCGCAAACGACCAGCTGAGCAACGTCAGCAGCCCCTTCTTCCTTACCTATAATGACCGGATCGCAGGGGCCGATGGCTCAGACAGAGTCGAGCCGACTGACGGATACACGCTTCAGCTCAGAAGTGCGGCGACGATGGGCGAACTGGCAAGCGTTGGAGAGTCGCTGGTGATTGTCGCCCTGGTGGGCGCCGATTTGCACATTCGTATTTTTGATGTGAACGGAGCCGTGGCCGTCAATGCGGCCGAGAGCGAGCTCATTCAAGGTGTGAATGTTATCGATCTCAAGGGGCTGGTTACTGGAAATGATGTAGCACAAGAGGAACGAGGTGGAGTTATGTTCACTGCGTTCTATGTATCCGGGTATATCCCCGGCATTTTCTTCGGAACACCCGATGCACCGGTCGATTTTTTTACTGTCGGCGACGGAGTTCCCACCAAGATGACAGAGTACCCAAAGGATGACGGCTCCGCTCTTTTGAACAAGATAAGTATACCCGTATCTGATGGCTTGAGAGTCTCGCTCACGATTTACGAGAAAGGATATCAGGTGCTTGTGCCAACGGAATTCAGCTACTTCATTCGTAAAGGCAGCGACGTGGCATCAGCTAAAGTGTTGATCAATCCACAAACAAAACCGGGTGACCCTTTTACAAAAGGCGTCGCAGTGGGGCCGACAAAGGGTTGGTGGGAATTGCTACTGCATCTGGTGTTTAACGCCAAAGGCGACTTTAAGAACGTGCCGCATCAACCTCTCTATGACCGATGGAGTGAAGAATACGATCAACACCATCAGGAACTTGCTGAAATCGGATTGAACAATCCTAATCTTGCGGCCGGATCTGCCGTGACTGCATGTTCCACGTTGCTTGGCCGTGAAGTTCGCGATGACGTTCTGGCTCTGGAGGAAAGTGGTCAGATGTTGAAATCCTTTGCGTTGTTTGAGGAAGGTCTCAAGGCGTTGATTGCAGGGAAGGGCGAAACCGTCCTCGTCACGGTGGAAATGGTCGATAGCCTGCTAACGGCTGGAGAAATGTTCGCGCATCAAGGCAGCCCGGCTTTGAAAGCGGCCTACGCTAGGGAATTGACGGACGTAACTCTTTTTATGATGAGCTTCGTTGGCCTCGATTTTCTCTCGACGGCGGAGAAGCTTGGCGTAGATCCCGTACAACCCCGCCTGTTCCCCGTATCAGCCCTGAATTTCGACGCCGATGCCTTTTCGCTACTCACGGTCGAGTTGGACGGAATCGACTATGTCCTGTGGAAGTCAACTTCATTGGCTGCTGACAGCTGGAGTAAAGTCGACTTTACGGAGGAAACGATTGATTCATCCGCGCAAGTCATTCTCACTGATCCAAACGTCGTTGAACCCCAAGCTTTCTACGGGATTGAGGCGATCCTCGAGGAGCAATAGATGTAAAGTTAAGAGTTGGAGCGCTGCGATAAAAACGGGCTCTCCGTCAGATTGGCTGGATGGAAATCATGTGAATCGATGATCTTCGAACGCAATCAGAACCACGCTATCCATTGGTAGCGAGTCGTTTACGCAGGCAGGGAAGAGTCTAATTTGGGCGGAATCTATGCTGCTGAACCTTGGTGCAAGAATGCGCAGGAAATCGGCTAGCCTTGAGATCCGTGGCTGAAATCAACGTCGGGGACACCAAGCCTTCCGAAGCCGGTTGAAACCATCCAGCAAACTTGACGGAGAGCCTAAAAACGAAAGTAGACAGGGAAGCAGGAAGATGTCAGCGACAAGTGCTGACATAAAAGCCACAGCGTAAAGAATGGCGCCTTCCTGATTGATAAATAACGAGCTCAGGCACATGACAAGGCTGCCCACAGAGACGGCGACGGTCGTGGCGAGAACCGGCCGAATCTCTTTGCAAAAAGCATTCGAGACGGCATCCCGAGTCACGCGGCCTCTTCTTTTCTCATCTGAGAATCGCACCATGAAATGAATCGTATCATCCACACTCATTCCAAGGGCGACAATCGCCACGGAAAATGTGCCCAGGCTCAGTGGAATATCTGCCCATCCCATACAGCCAAGAGTGACGACCAGTGGGAATGCGTTGGCCAGGATGCCGACAACCATAAGGCGTAGCGATCGAAACACTACTAGAAAAATGACGGCCAGTGATGTCGATAACAGAAGCAATCCCTGCACAAGCTGGTGAGTGACCTGATCCGCGAACTGATGTAGCACAAGCATTTCCCCAGTCACGCGCACTTCATATTCTGGAGGCAGGATCGCTTTAGCCATGCGGCGTACCTCATTGGCATCCTCACTCATGCCTCGCGATCCGTCGTTGGAAGAACGTACGCGAATCAATGCTCGCGATCCATCGCCGCTGACAAGCGGCGCGACAACAGAGGGTGGTAGAACGCTGACGCACGCTTCAGTGGACGGCAAATCGACAGGTGAACTCGCGCCCTTGCCAATCTGAGATTGTACTTCCCCTACCAGATTGCAGATGCTCAGCACATGATCGAATCGATCATTTAAACTGGTAGTGAAATCCGCAATCCTGTTGAATGAATCCGTGCGGTAGATGCCATTCTTCTGGTGAGATTCAATCGAAACCGCGAACATCGAGGTGCCACCAAAGTCAGTCGAGAATTTCCTGACAGTTTGCATGAGCGATGAGTCAGGGTGAAAGAATCGGAGGTAGTTTGTATCAACTCGCAGCCGCGAAATACCCATGCTCAGAGCAATGGTGAGCAGGACAAATATTGAGAACACCGAAAGTCGTCTCTTAATGGTAGACTTAACGAATCGAACCTCACGTTTCTCAAGCTGCTGCTCAACTAGGGACGGACGGGTGAACGATTTCGGCACAGGAAAACGCAGGAGCAGATGCGGTAAGATCAAAAGTGTGAGCACAAAATTGATCAGGACTCCAGCCGCGCATGGAATGGCAAACTCCCTTAAGGCTGGAATGGGACTGGGGACAATCGCAAGAAATCCCAGAACCGTTGTCAGAACAGCCAGTGAAGCGGCTCCGACAACATCTTTACCCATGGCTCTAATCGCCTCTTGCTTCTGAAGACCGTGACGAATCCCGATGGCATAGGCCGCAATGAGATGGAGATCCTCCGTGCAGCCAATAATCAAGATCAGAAGTATGATTATGGATGAAATTGCGTTGAGTGGGAATCCGAAATGTCCCATCAACCCCAATGTCGCCAGGACGCTGAGAACTCCTATTGCGAACGGAATGAATACGGCCAGCAAAGAACGGAAGAATATAAATACAACGAGGGATACGATCCCAATCGCGATTGGCCCTAGCATTGTGAGATCATGATAGATCGCTTCTGTAAGCTCCGCCTTTACGGTGGCGCTTCCAAGAACATAGATCTCGGGTTTAGGTTCCGTGTTCGATTCAAACCTCTTGATCGTTTCTTTAACGTCAGTCACGACCTGCTCGTCGAATCCTGAAATTTCCCTGTTCGAATCATTGAGGATAAGATGAATCGCAATCGCGGTGCCTTCGGCGTTGACTAAGCTACCGCGTAAGACAGTATTCGATACGGCATGGTTACGGAGTGTATCTAACTCTCCAGCAGTATCCGGAATAGTGGCGATGAGTGGCTCTGAAACGATCTGACTATAAGTCTTTCCGCGAAACTCATGGATATGGCGGCGGGCCGTTTCTGCCGAGAAAAGACTAAACGAGCTGTCAACGCCAGGCGTTTGATCAAGTGCCGTAACTAGCTCCTTCAGGGATCTAAGGGTGCTGGATGTGAACAACGAATCACCACGAACAACAACGGTAAGGACCGGGTCGCCGCCGAATTCTTTCCGAACTTCTTCGAAATAGGTGACCTCTGGACTATCAACGAAGAAACTGGCGATTGAATTGTCAATATCCAGTTGTCGCAGACCTGAACAAAGCCCCACAGTGATAGCCAGAGCGAGGAGAAGGCTTGATCTTGGATGAGTGACAATGGTGAGAAAAAGGCGACGCATGGAGGAGGCACAATGGGTATAAGAGTGTCGGGTATGGGTATGGGTTCGTTCTCCGTACGATGCCTAAAACCCCAACTTGGTCAGAAGATCGGCACTCAACTGATCAACCGAAGGATCGTGAAGAAATTCTCGATTGCTGATTGTAACACCTAGTTCACGTTTCACTCTCCCGATCAGTTCGAGCACCATCAAGGAATCAATGCCCAAATTACTGATAGCCACATCGGGCATGATTTTATTGGCGGGAATGAGGGTGATCTCCGATAGTAACGACAACAATTGCTCCTTTATCCAACCACCCCGCTTCTCTCCGGCAATACGCATCAGCGCTTCCCTGACCAGAGTCAACTTGGAGTTCGTCAGCCGATTCGGGTCATCTTCCAGAACCTCTTGAAAACGCGTCCATTGAGCAATTTTTGGATGCAAGGCAGACCACTCATTCCAATCGATTTCGAAAAAACCTACAACTGGCTCTTTCAGGCTGGCGAGAGGCAAGAGCATTTTTGAGACGTGCTTACTTTGCATCCCCTTTAAGCCCGCGCGCTTCAAATGCTGTGTGACCTCTGCATTTCGCGATGCCACTCCCGTGTCCGCAAGATATCCCAGTATCACCGTCATCGCTGGAAATCCGGCCTGCTGACGGGCTACGGCCATTTGCTCCAAACAGGCATTTGCAGCCACATAACACCCTTGTCCCACGCTTCCTAACAAAGTCGCTATCGACGAAAAAGCGATCCAAAAATCCAGTGACAATTCACGGGTATGTATGTCTAAAAGCTGGGCACCCTTCACCTTCGGGCCAAAGACGTTCTCAAGATTCTCTTCTGAGATGGACTTAAGGAACCCATCCTCCAGCACCAACGCGCAGTGCACGACGCCTTTGAGGATCCAGCCTTTTTGCTTGATCGCATCTATGAGTTCAATCACCGAGGCTTCCTCGGAAATATCAGTCTTGGGCGCCCACACTTCTGTCCCTGCATCCGTCATTTCCGTAACAACCGCCGTGGCGGCTTCACTTACTGCCCCGCTTCGACTCGCTAGTACCACCTGTCCTGCGCCAGACTCTGCCATCGAGCGAGCAAGCTCAAGGCCCAGGCCACTGGTTCCGCCAGTTATCAGATAACAGCCAGTGTCAGTGATTGCGCACCGACTGTCTTCGTCGACGACTTGAATTTTCGCTCCAGCATAAGAAACTGACACTCGGCCAATCCGGTCACGGCTAGCCATTGTCCTGAAGGCTTGTGATATATGCTCGACATCGATTACTTCGGTTGGAAGAGGTCTGTAGCGTCCCGTATCGATATGTTCGAAACATTGCAGCAACGCCTCCCGCACAAGATGTGGGCGATCCTTTAGCATGCGATCCAAGTCAATCGCAATAAACGCTGCGTTGCGGTTAAACACTCCCATTGCTAAGCCCTGATCCTCGATGATGTCCCGCTTGCCGATCTCGACAAAACGGCCATACGGAGCCAGTAGCTCGAACGACTGGCGCAACATTTCACCAGACAAAGCATTGAGTATTACATCGACTCCGGATCCTTGCGTGATGTTGCGAATTGTAGAGCCAAAGGCCAGCGACGTAGAATCCAATACGTGATCAACCCCATACGCTATCAAATAGTCTCGCTTCTCTTGAGTGCTCGCCGATGCAAATACGATAGCACCCTGCTGCTTGGCGATCTGAATGGCGGCCAATCCCACACCTCCTGCTCCACTGTGAATCAGCACAGATTCCCCTTGAGTGATGCGCGCCTGTGTCACCAATGCGTAGTAGGCCGTACACCACGGAACCATACAGGCTCCCTCATCGAAACTCGCTGTTTCCGATAGAAGAAATGTGAACGATTCATCGGTTACAACATAGCTGGCGAAACAACCGATTTTCGCAAATGCACCCACTCGGTCGCCAGCTTTTCGCGACCTGACATCGGGCCCTACTCTTGTGATCGTGCCTGAACATTCGAGCCCCAACGAGTTTTCGAAAAACGTACCCTCAGTCGCCATAGGAGCAACGCGACCTGTTGCCTTCAACAGGTCCTTAAAATTGAGACCTACTGAATGCACCTGAACTTCAACTTCGTCTCCACGCAGATCACATCGCTTCTTGGCTACATGATGCAGGCTATCCAAAGCGCTGTCGGCTCCGACTTTCAGTAGAGCGAATTCTGAGTCCTCCTCCAGGGAGCGCGTGAACACCGGCGCCTCAATACGCTCTTCCCGGATGTTTCTCCAGCTCGGCAGCCATCGATCTTCATCACGCAATGCAACCTCATTCTCCTGCAGCTCCGATGACAATTCCCCAACCAACGCATTCTCCTCAGTGAGTGTCATATTCTGAGGCAGGTCCACAAGTCTGACATCGAACTCTGGATATTCATTGGCAATGACTCCCGCAAGCCCCCAAGCGGATGCATTGTTCGGATTGATGGGATATAGGGCATCTCCAACCGATTGAAGATTGCGTGTTACCACCGTTAATTCGCAGCCCTCAAGAACTGACCACTTTTTCAACAAGCCAAGGAGCTGAAGAATGCTCTGGATGGAATCCCCAACCGTCTTATCGTCGAGCAAGTAGATACATTGCTGCACTTCTGCCATCGAAATGCTTGCAGCAGCCAAAGCGGTGGTAAGATCTGTGTCAGGGCCCAACGGCACCCAACGACAACAGTTGTCGGGCTGGGCCTCAATTATGTGAAATATTGAGTGCGCCCATTCACTTGGCTCACTGAACACGATCCACAGGTTTTCCTTTGATTTTGGGTTCTCCATCACCGGCAATCTCGATCGGGACCAACGTGGAAGGAACACGGCGTCGTTCATAGCCAATCCCAGAGCGGGTAGCGGCCGAAAAGTGGCGCCTTCGAGCAACGCAATAGTATTGCCAGAGGGATCGAAAATCTGGATCTGCGCTACAGCTTTACTCGTGGTAAACTCTTCGACTTTCAGATGCGCGACTATTTTTGCCTGCCCAGGCTTAAAGAAGTGGATACTTCGCACAGCTACAGGTACCCAGGTCCGGGACAACTCTTCGGGGGCAAAAACCATAAACGCTTGAAAGGCACCATCCAGCAGGGTCGGGTGAATCTGGTAGTGGTCTCGTGACGATAGTGTGGATTCATTCATCGACAATGTTGCCCATGCCGCTCCCTTGCTGACCAGCAACTCGGTGATGGTATGGAAGGCGGGCCCATAGTGAAGTTCGAGTTGATGCAGTCGTTCGTAGTAGCCGGCAGGATCGATACTCTCGGCGTCGACATCGTATTGAGCCTTGATATCGATCGGTTGGGGGCATTCGATCAGTGGGGATTCCAGTATACGTCCCGTGGCATGTTCCTGCCAATTGGGTGTGTCCCAATCGTTCGCGCTACTGACCGTCCACTGAAATGATTTCAAATTGAAGGACGTCATCAGCCGAGTCGGCCCAGTTTCTCGTCCGCACGGCAACATACGACTGAAGCTTAAGTTCGTTAAGGTTGTGGGCCTCCCACGGAAACGCTCCAGGTTCAAGGCCAAGCCTGCTTCAATGTAGGCCGCCCCTGACCATACAGTGGCGTCCTGAATCTTATGATCATCGACATAAGGAAAGTAGTTGCGATTGATCTCAACTTCCCAGGCCGGATCCGGAGTGCCGATGACCCCTTGTAGAAACACATGAGCATCACGCCCCTGTATATCTTCTTTGCTGGCGATCGTCTCCCGCCAAACAGCGGTACGCTGCCACCGATACAGTGGTAGTGGAACGAGATTACCGCTGGTAAAGTATGCGTGCCATGGAAGGGAAAACCCGAGGATCGACAGGCATCCCAGGTTCCGTTGCAATTGGGGAATTTCAGGTTCTTTGCGTGACAACGATCCGACCAATTGAACCATCATTCCTTTAGCGTCCGCAGTTTCCTGAATCGAGCGTCGTAACACAGGATGCGCGCCTACTTCCAGGAAAAGGCTGAAGTTTGCCTCCAGAAGACTCTCACAGGCGTCTTGGAAACGCACGGGCCTCCGAACGTTGTTCCACCAATAGCCAGCTCCCATCTGTTCGCCGCGAATGAGCTCACCTGTTACAGTAGAGTAAAGCGGTATCTTCGTTGGTTGTGGCTTAAGGCTGCGCAATTCAGCCGTCAACTCAGTTCGGATCGCATTCATAGACTTGCTATGGTACGGGATCTCCACCTCCAACATGCTGTTGAAAATGTGGTCTTCATCCAGCACTGCCTTAAGTTCTTTCAGAGCGGATTCAGGTCCGGCCACGGTGACGGCATCAGGGCTGTTTATGGCCGCCAGGCACAGCTCGGAAGAGATTTTTTCAAGTGTCGGTGCAATTGCGGTTTCACCGATACCAATGGCCAACATAGTGCCCGAACCCGAAAGTGATTGCTGTAGTCGACTACGATGATAGCTCACCAAAATCGTCTCTTTCAAGGTCAATGCTCCTGCCAGATATGCTGCCGTCACTTCACCGACACTATGACCCACGACAGCTCCGGCTTCGATTCCCGCTTGCTTCCACATAGCAGCGATCCCTATTTGTAAAACGACATTGGCAGGTTGCGCGACTTGAGTTTCTCCCATTCGGGACTCTGCTTCAGAAGCTTGCATCGCCTCCAGGATTGACCAACCCGCGAGCTCTTCGAAGATAACATCGCAATCCTCAACCACATCACTGTAGGCTTCCGATTCTCGAAGTAAGGATTGGCCCATCCCCCACCACTGTGGCCCCATACCCGTGCAGACATAGACCAGTGATTGCTCCTTTACGGGTGAGTGCCGTCCCTGCGCCATGTCTGATGCCATTACCCCTTCTTCTGCGTATTGCTTTAACGCGTCAGCCATTTTGGCCGGAGATTGAAATGGCAAGGTAAGGCGATCGCCAAATCGACTCCGCCTGCAACTATGGGTATACGCCCAGTCGAGTGCTCTCCCCTGGTTATCGGGATACTCATTCAACCAATCAGCACTGCTCCGAGCTAAAACCCTTAACGCCTCATCACTGTGGGCAGACAAAGAAACAATCGACAAGGCACTGGCTGCCCAATCATCAACGATCCTGGGTGCTTCGCTTTTTTTCTCGACGGACTGAATCACGACATGTGCATTAGTACCTCCGTACCCAAATGAATTGATCCCCGCCAGCAGGTGTCCCTCAGGCCGCAATGAAATCAATTGTCGTGGCACCTCAATCTCTCGTTCTGCCAGCATCAACTTAGGATTCGGCTCGTTCAGGTGTAAGTGCGCTGGGACGCTCCTATGCTTCAAGCATAAGACTGCCTTGATCAACGCGGCAATTCCCGCGGCAGCTTCAAGATGACCAAAATTAGTCTTCACTGAGGCTACAACTAAAGGCCGTCTCCGCGATGTTCCCGTTTCATTGAACACCGCGTGAATCGAATCTATCTCAGCTGAGTCCCCGGCAATGGTCCCCGTGCCATGAGCTTCAACATAGTCCACCATTGCCGGATCGATGTGTGATCCTGAGTAGATCTCTTTGAGCAAATCGATCTGAGAGCTCGAATCAGGTAATGCGATGCCGGCGGTCCGTCCATCGTGATTCACGCCCGTTCCACGTATAACGGCATGAATGGAATCCCCGTCGGATACCGCCTTCTCATAAGATTTCAAAATCACTACGCCCGCACCTTCGCCCCGAGCGTATCCGTCAGCGGCTGAATCGAATGTGTGGCAACGGCAGGTCGGGGATAGGAAGCCACCGCGGCTCATCATCGTTGATGCTTCAGCGGCAAGCATGATATTTACGCCGCCCGCTACAGCAACAGGACACTCTCCACGAATGATGCTTTGGCAGGCTTGGTGCACTGCAACCAATGACGATGAACACGCTGTGTCGATCGTGATGCTCGGACCGGTCCAGTTAAAGGCGTGTGATAATCGATTCGCCAGTAACGTCATGGAGAAACCCATGACATCAGTAGGCTCAATGTTATGGCGATTTTGTGAGCGATTACGGAGGACTAGATTGTCCATTGTAAAGGCGCCGACAAAGACGCCGACATTCTCACTATGCTCGATCGAAAACGTCATTCCTGCATCTTCAAGCGCCTGGTAAGTGACCTCCAGCATCAGGCGTTGTTGCGGGTCAAGAGTCTCAGCCTCCCTGAACGAGATGCCGAAAAATTGCGGATCAAACTTGAAGATATCGGCAGCAAGAAAGCCACCTTCACGCAAAAATGTTTTGCCGCTCTCCGCCGGATTTTCGTTTGCCGTGAACTTGCGCCAGTCCCAGCGATTCTCGGGCACGGGTAGCATCCCATCTTCACCCGCTTCTAGAAAATCCCAATAACTCTTCCAACCTTCCGATCCACCAGGGAAGTTGCAACCCATCCCAACAATCGCGATTCGGTGTTCTTCTGTCATATGTGATCGATGAATGTCGACGGCCAGTTCAATCGTTCACAGTAGACGTGCTCTGAACGAAACGAATCCGCTCTAAAGTACATTTGGGCGCTAATTGTGATTTTGGCGATGCTCTGCCAGTGGAACGTGAGGATTTGTTGTTGGCAGATTAATGCGTGAAATGAAGGCGCTGCAATACTCGTGTTTCGGGAAGGGAGCTGCGATGCGCGAAGGCAAGGAGGGCTAGAGACAGTGAGCTTCAGGAGGGCTTATGCAAGGGAATTCTCGATGTTTGCTCTACTCGAGGCCCCAGCGTGAGGGGGCCGTTGTTGACTCATTGGTCGAAGCAGTCGATTGGCGACATTTGCCGTTTGACTTCTGCGGCGCGCCTTCGTCAGCTCGTGTCTACTTGTCCACTTATGCGCTCACTTCACAACTCACTTTGTGAACTGGCCAGCCCACGAATCAAAAGCACTTCGATGATCGAGAGGTGCGATTGACAGTTGTCCAGATGCCCATCATTGAATCAGTTCATTCCGCTCGAGAACGCGAGGTTTTTATCAAGTTCCCCTGGAAGATCTATGGGAACGACACTCCGTGGGTGCCGCCCACAATTGCACAACAGAAGCGGGAATTGGATCCGAAAAGGGGGCAGTTCTTTAAGGATTCGAAGGCTGAGTTCTTTGTTGCGAGGGAAGGTAGAGAAGTGGTGGGTCGGATCGCTGCGATTCGCAATGAGCGTCACCTCAAAGTGCATCAAGATGATGTCGGATTCTTTGGATTCTTTGAATGTATCAATGACGACGCTGTTGCCGGCCAACTATTATCTGCCGCCGAACACTGGCTTGTCGAAGAACATCTGTCGGTGTCTCGTGGCCCAGCCGATTTTTCGATATTTGACCCAGCGGGAGTGACGGTTTTTGGGCATGATGTGCGACCTGGGTTTGGGATGGCCTACACGCCCGAATACTATTCCAGGCTTCTTGAGAACAATGGCTACCGCAAGGCGCGTGACTTGCATGCCTACCACCTCGATCGATCACAGCTGAATCCCAAGCTTTTGGATCTGCAAAAGAACATGGAAGCAATTGACCTGAGCGCCGTCAATGTTCGCTTCTTGGAACTCAAGGATCTGGAGAATGAATCAATGATCTTTTCAAGAATATTCAGTGCTGCCTGGAAAGACAATTGGGGTTCCCTTCCGCTGGACCCTGAGGATTTTCGGCATAGTGCTGGGGAGCTATGGGCCTTCCTCGACCCCAGACTCAGCTACGTTGCTGAAGTCGAGGCCGAACCGGTCGGCATCTTTTTGGCTATCCCGGATCCTTGGGAAATATTGCAGCATACCAAGGGAAAAATGGGAATTGCCGCATTGCTCAAAGTATTCATGCGAAGGAAGAAAATTGCCCACTACCGGGTTATCATGATGGGCATTCTTCCAGAGTTTCAAAAAGGCGTCGTCGGCCCCCTGATTATCAAGAAATTTTATGAACAATGGCACCATTTTCCCTACATGAGGACTATAGAGTTTTCTTGGGTACTAGAAGACAATATTCCGACTCTGGATTTGTTGCAGACCTGTGGAGCAGAACGCAGACAGACGTTTCGAATCTACGATAAGTTCATTTAGATTTTAGGCTGAAGTTAAACGGCTAAATCCGCTCCACGCCGTATCCCTCTAGTACATTACGGCGAAAGTTAGCGATAATTTCGAACACTCAGAGTAGTGGCAATGGAAATAATAAGGAAAAGAAAAAAGGCTCTCCGTCAGATTGGCTGGGCCTGAATCAGCGAATCCCGAAGAAATCAGGATCAGTCAGAGTCGTCTTCGTTACTGATGATCAGGGGGTTATGGGCTTCGACTCGGCATAGCATCTCTCCGGAAACCATCGTCCAGACCTGCACCAAAGTTGAGGCCGCGGTTTCGCTAGAATGAGATTCGGTAGTGAAACCGCAAGGCCGCTTTTTTTCGAGCCTGAAACTGCCTACTGGCCCCTGTCACCTTCCAGAGGTAGGCGAAACCATCCAGCCAACCTGACGGAGGGCCAGAAAGTCATAAGCCAAAGAAAGTCATAAGCCAAAGAAAGTCATAAGCCAAAGAAAGTCATAAGCCAAAGAAAGTCATAAGCCAAAGAAGTTAGAAGATCAAAAGCGGTAAAGGTCCGACGAGTCGCACTGCGGAGAGTTCTGCATGCATGACATTGTTAGCGATCACAGGACAGGAGCCTCCCTGCTCTGTAAGCGTTGACGCAAGAATCCGTACATTCCTAGAGGCGCGCATTCCCCTTGATCTACAGGCGCAAACGCCCATCGAGTCGTTGCTAAACCCGAATATAGCCTTATTTGTCTGTGATCCCATCGAGCCTCAGATACAGTATATTAAATGTTCTGGTAGTGCAAGGCGGGGTTCTGTTCAGCAATGCGCTCAATATTTTTTCGACGAGCCTCGCTGAGTAAGCCGTGGATATAGGAGGCAATTGAATCAAGAGTTTGACGGTTTACGTTATCAAAACGTGAACCAAAACCCTCGATGAAATGGCCGAGCCGATCCATCGCTTGATCCAAGTAGGAGTAAGCAACTTCAGCATCATCAAAACCGTTAGTTGAATTAAAAAAAAAAGCCTGGGATTCTCTCAAACCGTCAGGCTCTCTGGCGGAGATTCTAATGTGTCGTGAGAAAGTGCAAGCCAAATAGTTAACAAAGTAGAAGTAGGTTGAAAACACACTAAGAGGCTAATGAGAGTGCATACGGAAGACGAGAAGCGGCCACCGCCCAATGTGATCAGTGCGCACCGTGATCCAGACTGACGCCCTCACAACTCCAGGGCCAGCACTCTCCCGATAAGCCGCCGCCAGAACCATCGGCTACTGGGCACTCCCTCGTCATTCGTCAACCGCACCAAGGACGCCACAGGCATTCAGAAGAGAGCCTCGTGCCCATCTTCCTAACAAAAGTGGACACCGAACGCCTGGAGATGATCATGCTCATCTCGATTTCACATGGATGCCTGAAGTTTCCAAAGAGAGGGCGATCTTCTTCTGGGGCATTGGTAGTTTGAGGATGGAGGCGGATCGTCGTGCGGATGTGTGGTTTCATCGTCGCTATCTCCCCGTGACTCTTTCGTCCCAATTCGAGGATCATGGTGAGAAGGGGAGCGATCGTCCCCTGTGGGAAATGAACTTGTCCTTGGCTTCGAAGCTTGATGCTGGCGATGAAACATACGCGGCGGAGGCTCATCTCATCCACATGGGTCGATCTGGGCTATTCGTGGGATCTGCCGAGCAGCTTCGGCCAGCGGTTTGGCGAGTGGGCTCTCGAGCCAGGATCCTCACGGATGAAGTAGGATCTACGTTAGGCATGAACGATGATGGCGAGATGGTCGGCTTTGTTGAAGAAGCTGGCCGCGCAAGGCCTTTTCACGCTGTTGGAGAGGCGATGGGCATGTTAGACATGCCGCGATTTGCGATTGACGCCAAGGCGGTGGCGATCAATGGGAAAAGACAGATCGTGGGGAGTTGTTCCATGTGGGTGAGCGGCGAGCCCTATCGCTTTGCTTGTTTCTGGTCATCAAGGGGCTCGGAAGTAGGATTCGGAAAGATGGTCGTTTTACCAACGCCTGAGAGTGCGACCGAAAGCGCGGCGTTTGATCTGAATGACGATGGCGTGATCGTCGGCTACTTCCGGGATGAGAATCAGCTTTCGCATGCTTGTCAGTAGCGTCGCCATGGATCGCGATTCCATTTGATTGAGTTAGGTATCTGTGGCGTTGCCTCAGGGATCAACACGTTTGATAGTGTTGTCGGTAACGCAAATGACGGCGCTTGCTTCCTTCTTCAAGCAGACCGGCGTTACAATCTCAGTGACTACTTGGCTGAAGAATCGGGTTGGAAGTTGACTCAAGCCGGGTTTTACCTCCTAAAGACAACGATTTCGGGTCCGCAAGTCACTGATAATTAGAGCGTTAGCGGCAATCTTGAAATTTCAATTAGATGGCTACAGGCTTCTGATAAATCTGAGCTTTGTAACCGACATTGTCATTAGGTCAACATGCCTGCTGATTTAGGTGATACGTTACCGTTAGTCAATTCTAGAATTTCGAATCCACCATCCCCTTGAAATTTTTCACGCAATGCCAGGGCGCATTAAACCCCTTGTTTAGAAGCCTTTAGTCGCACGGTTATCCCGTTTTGGTGGGGGTAAAACCCGTCAAGCGATCGATATCAGCGATCACGGAGAGATCTCGGGAAAGGGGATCTATGAAGGGAGGGAAACGGCTCTTCTCTTACGACCGGAGCGATAGGAAGGACGCTACAGGCGCGCGGCGAGAAGCTCTCTTTGGAAGACCATTTCTTTCGGCATGTGATCGTAGAGATTCAGAAAGAGCTCTCCTTGCCCGAGCAACTCGGGTCGCCATTCTTCCCCTCGGATGGCCATGACTTCTTCGAAATCTTCCCGGGCGAATCCTTCGATCCCTTCGGTGTTCAGTTCGCCCCAGTGAGGAATCCAACCGATATTCGTCTCATGCCCAGCGGCGCGTCCACGGCAACGATTGATGATCCATTCTAGCACGCGCATGTTCTCGCCAAAGCCAGGCCAGAGAAAGTCGCCCTCCGCATTCTTGCGGAACCAATTCACGTGAAAGATCCGTGGAAGATTGCGGATCTTGCCGCGCATCTCCAACCAATGATGAAAGTAGTCGCCCATGTTGTAGCCGCAGAAGGGCAGCATGGCCATGGGGTCTCGCCGAACTTCGCCGACCTGACCAGCTGCCGCGGCGGTGCGTTCCGAGCCCATGGTGGCTCCGATGTAGACACCATGCGTCCAGTTGAACGCTTGGAAGACCAAGGGCATGGTGGTAGCGCGTCGGCCTCCGAAGATGATGGCGCTGATAGGCACGCCTGCAGGATCTTCCCATGCTGGATCAATGAGAGGGTTCTGGCTTGCGGTGGCGGTGAAACGTGAGTTTGGGTGGGCGGCTGGTTTCCCGCTGGCAGGATCCCAAGGATTGCCGTGCCAATCGATGATGCCGTCAGGAGGTGTGTCTGTCAGGCCTTCCCACCAGACGTCGCCATCTTTCGTCATCGCGACATTGGTGAAGATGGCGTTCGATGATGCTGCTGCTAGCGCGTTTGGATTGGAGGTCTCCGAAGTGCCTGGTGCGACGCCGAAGTAGCCCATCTCGGGATTGATCGCGTGTAGCTTGCCATCCTCAGCAGGCCAGAGCCAGGCGATGTCATCACCCACAGTGGTCACTTTCCAACCCTTGTATTCCTTGGGTGGGATGAGCATGGCAAAGTTCGTCTTTCCGCAAGCACTGGGGAAGGCGGCGGCGACGTAGGACTTCTCTCCTTCAGGCGATTCCACGCCGAGGATGAGCATGTGCTCCGCCATCCAGCCATCTTCTTTCGCCATCCAACTCGCGATTCGCAGGGCGAGACATTTCTTGCCTAACAAAGCATTGCCACCGTAGCCGCTACCGAAGGACCAAATGGCACGCTCTTCTGGAAAGTGCACGATGTACTTCGTAGGATTGCATGGCCAAGACACGTCTGTTTCGCCTTCTTCCAACGGCTGGCCCACGCTGTGAAGACAGGGGACATAGGCGGCATCTTCGCCCAATCGATCCCAGATATGCGCGCCCATCCGCGTCATGATGCCCATGTTCACCACCACATAAGGGGAGTCGGTCACCTGGATCCCGATCTGCGCCAGCGGCGAATCCAGCGGTCCCATGCAGAAAGGAATGACATAGAGTGTGCGTCCTTTCATGCATCCTGCGAAGTGTCCTCGCAGGAGATCTTTCATTTCTTCAGGAGCCTTCCAGTTGTTGTTCGGTCCGGCGTCCACTTCGCGCTTGGTGCAAATGAAAGTGCTCTCCTCGACCCGAGCGACATCCCCTGGATCTGAGCGAGCCAAGAAACTATGGGGACGGATGTCAGGATTCAACGGAATGAACGTTCCCGCCTCGACGAGCTCCTGACAGAGTTTCGTATTCTCTTCTTCCGAACCATCGCACCAATGGACATTCTCAGGTTGGCAGAGGCGTGCCATCTCGATGATCCATACCTTGACTGCGTTGTGTCGGACACATTGGGGAATGCTCAGCAAATCTTGCATCATGGGAGAAACAACCCTAGGGGCGCGCGATGTCCAGCGACGATCACGCTTTGGTGAAGAACAGCATCTTGATACCGAAGACAATGACGAGCCCACCAAAGATTCGAGTCAGGGTCACGTTGCTCATGGATTTCATCAAGTCGGTCCCAAAGTAAGCCGCGACCACTGACCCGAGAGCGGTCGCAGCCACGAGTCGCCAATGGATCAGATCGTCTGATGCATAGCGAAAAGTAGACACCAGCGCCATGGGGACAATGACCGCGAGCGAAGTCGCCACGGCGTGTTTCTGTGAGAGGCCAAAGAACATGATGAAGGCTGGGACCAAGACGATTCCGCCGCCCACGCCACACAGCGCTCCTAACAAACCCGCAGAGGCTCCGACGGCCAAGGCTATGATTCCGCTCATCTGGCCAAGGCTATCATGGTTTCACGTGGAAGCCAGCATTCGGGGGCGGCAAGTTTACCGGTTGCTTGTTCCTAACGCGGACACATCACCCCAATGAAGGGCTTGTTCCATGCAGCGGGTGAGATAATCCTTCGCTTCAGCCACGGCGTTTTCCAACCTGTGGCCTTTGGCAAGACACGCCGTGATCGCCGCGGACAAGGTGCATCCTGTGCCATGCAAATGATGGCCATTGGGAATGCGTGGCGTGCTGTATTCGGTGAGGCCGTCCACAGTCCACAAGAGATCCGTGGCCGTCGTGGGGTCATCGGAATGCCCTCCCTTCAACAGCACTGCGGTCTGAAATTTGTCCGCAAGTGCTCTAACGGTGTCACTTGAGTCCCATATTTGTTGTCCTAACAAAGTTTCAGATTCGAGTTGGTTTGGTGTGATGAGATCAGCCAGTGGTAAGAGCATTTCTTGCATCGTAGCCAGAGCTTCATCGGTGATCAGTGATTTGCCTGAGGAGGCAATGATCACCGGATCCACCACGAGCCTGGCCGCAGGGAACCGTTTTTTCCAACTGCCCAGTAGGTCCGCCAAACGGATGATCTGTTCAGTGGAGGGCAGCATCCCCGTCTTCGCTGCGGCGATCGGGTAGGTCTGGAGGAGGACGTCGAGCTGGCTCGCGACCAACGCGTCTGACATGGCTTGGATCTCCACCACGTGATGAGGTGTTTCCGCTACGACCGCGGTCACGACTGTAAGCCCATAGACACCAAGTGCCGTGAACGTTTTCAGGTCCGCTTGGATCCCTGCTCCTGCAGAACAGTCCGAACCTGCGATACTCAATCCGATTGGAGTTTCAGGTATGATAATGGTATGACTATCAGGGATATTTCCCTCAGACTGTGTTCTTGCCATCTTAAGTAATTGGAATAATTGTTGCTCGTGCCGAAATTTTCAAAGGAGTTCGAAGAGCTAGAAGGATTGAGCGTGAAGGTGGACGATGTCATCTACATGCCGAATCTCGAAGCTCCCAAGGATCGCCCTCATCCCTTTGTCTACTTCATCTCTATCATTAATCGTTCCGATCAGGAAGTGCGGATTATGGGACGGAAATGGGTCATCCAACAGGAGAATGGCGAATGGATCGTCGTGGAAGGTGACGGCGTGGTGAATCAAGAGCCCGTGATCAAGCCAGGCGATGATTTCACCTACAACAGTTATCATGTGATCGGGGACAACAGCCGGGCGACCGGATCCTTCTTTGGCGAAACCCCGAATGGGATGTTTGTCATGGTGCGGATTCCAGACTTTGATCTGCGGATCCCGCAGTGGGCGGAAAAGAGTTAGAGGGCCATCGTGAGCTTGCTCATTGCGTTGGGATAGCATTCCTTTAGGCATGCGGAGTGTCGATACAAGATGAGCCTGACCATTACCGGTTACTCCACCGCGCTGTATGCGATCTGGTGGTTCTTGGATGAATGGGGGACTGCTTTTTGATTGCGGCGATAGCGCAGCTGCTGGACTTCTGCCGAAGGGGCGCAAGGTGAAGACTGTGGCGGTGACCCATGCCGATCGTGATCATTTGTCAGGACTTCTGCAGTTTCTCTAAGTGAATGGACGTGGCAATCTTCCACGGATTCTTTACCCTGCTGATTGTGGTTCATTTGACGCACTCGCGGAATTCTCACGCGCGTTCGATCCACATCAAGAAGGCGCACCTGAATGGGTGCCTGTGAGGGTAGGGGATCGAGTTCCGATTGGGAAAGGTCGATTTCTGAGTGTGCTCCCGAATGAACACAGTGAAGCTGCGTGTCGCCAAACCAAGTCGGTGAGCTATCGCGTGGAGGAAGAACGTCGCCGTTTGCGACCAGAGCACGCGGCATTGATCGGACCAGAGATCGGTGCTCTCAAGAAAGCGCAAGGAGAAGACGCGGTCACGACTGTTGCGTGCCGACCATTGTTAGGGTATTCTGGTGACGCCACCTTTTCGAATGGAGAACTTTGGGAGAGCGTGCCTGTTCTCATTCATGAAGCCACTTTCCTCGGAGACGTGAAGACGGAGGGGCTTGCGCAGAAACATCGGCACTGCGTCTTGTCAGATGTCGTCGCCATGGCAGCGAGATTGCCTGTGGAAACGCTCATCCTAGGGCACTTCTCCACCCGCTACAGCCACGAGCAGATCATTGAAGCCGTGGGCGAGGAGTGTGAGCGATCCCAGTTCCAAGGGCGAGTGGCCCATGTTCTTCCCGGCGAGAATCGAGTGATCGAGTGCCCGTGAAGCAGCTTACCATCTTGCCTCCTGGTCAGGCAGACATAGCCTCGGAAGCTTCCAGACTTTCGCGGCGCAGACTTCAGCGGTTCCTGCGTCGGAGCCCGGGTTCAATGTGATCTCTTGTCCGCCACAGTCTTTCAATCTGCTGATAGTCAAGGACTTGCTTCTGATGATGGGCTTCAGGTCATCGCACCTCAAGGACTCCTCGAGAGCCAAGAGCGCTACCTGCGTGAAACAGGCGCCATTCCTTAGTGAGTTTTTTTAGCGTTTTCTCCGACTCTTTTCCATAAGAACCGCGTTCTACTTCACGAGGATGTTAAACAACCCCTACCGTGGAAGAGCCCATCGTTGTATGGTGACCCCACCTGATCCATGCCTCAAGCGTTGGATCTTCCACGGCAGGACAATCTTCCCAAGCTTGAGTTAGTTTTGCTGGACTTGTGATTGAAAGTATGGAAATTGAAGTTAATCTTTTTTCTATGGCTTTCAGTGACAGTGGTAACTCGCGAAGTCGACTGCCGTGCATTGCGGCGATTGGCTTCGTGACCTGCGTGTCCTTTTTCGCTACCATCATCGTCGCTGAGCTTCTCTCCATTGTCGAGAGAGGTGGCGCACACCATCCGTCGGTTGGATCTATAGTTCCGCTTCCGTTGACTTCAGCTGGATGGATTTATTCATCGGTAATTTGCTTCTTCATTCCAGGCGTATTGTTCGTATTCGTCAATCGAGCTGCAGCGCGACGATTCTCTGCTCTCACAAAGCCTTATAAGGAATCCGTATGTAACGTTAGTGGAAATGAGTTCAATGATAATTGTCAGGATAAGAGTGACGCAAGGAGCGCAAGCTGATTGCGGCTAGACAGGCTTCTTCACTCTATCCTTATTCGTTTTCGTTGGTAATGAAGCATCTTCCCATCTCGAAGTTTCCGATCTCAGTTGTGATTCTGACCGATAAATCCGCCCGATATTCAATAATTCGCTGTTCCAAAGTTCAGATACATCGGCCGTGAGGATAGGTGCAGGGATGTTCCGAAGGTCAATAGATTGCCAAGGGCCGAAATGCCATCTAGCCCAGAAGGCCCCGCCTTGAAGTCCAGTCAACAGCGCTGCCAAACCCCAAATACCAAATGAGCCAACCGTGGGAATGTAGTGTATTACTAACAATCCCCCGCCCAGCATGACCACTGCGGAGAGCAGGAAATTTACGACTGACGGCCAAGCGCTGTCCCCGGCACCTTGGAGAGTATGTATGTAAGTGACATTCAAGGCATCGAAAAGCTGAAATAGACACACGCAGACCATGGCTTGGACTGCGATCGTGAAAACCTCAGAATCATTAGTGAACAGTCCCACAATTGGCACACGAAGTATAAAAAATGCGATCGACATAAATGTCATGTAAGACAAGATTATCATAAAGCCAATTCTTGATATCGCGATGGCTTGATCCTTTTTTCCAGCTCCGATTGCGTTTGCAACGAGAGACATTAAGACGATTCCCAGTCCGTCTGCAGGAAGAAGCGCAAGTTGCATGAAGCGAAACAGCAGTGAGGTAGCTGCCAGATGGGCGTCACCAAACTTTCCGACAAGGAAGACCAGCAAGATTCCAAGGGTCCCCCAATCGACTGCATCTTGGATGCCCGCGGGACCTCCGACTCGCCACAATTGACGAATGTCAGGCACTGAAAGAGTTGGTCGAAAAGCACCAAATTTTTTAGCATCTTTCTGAAAGAAGAAAAACACTAATATTAGTAAGAGTTGAATTGCCGAGGAAAGTAAAGTACCCCATGCTGCTCCAGCGAGTCCGAGTGCGGGAGCTCCAAATTTTCCAAATATCAATGCATAATTGAACCCTACGTTGAGGGTGACTGCCGACGCTGCTGCTATTAAGACTATTCTGGGCTGCTGGATGGCCAAGAAATAATTCATCAGACAAAGAGCCACTAGTTGGGGTAGAAGCGCAACTAGCGAGATCCTAAAGTAAGTGATCTCCATGTGCGTTACGGCTTCAGAATGACCAAGCATTGTGAAGATATAAGGTGCTGCGGGGTAGAATAGAAGGATGGCAACTCCAATCGCAAGGGCTGACCACAAACCCTGCCAAGCAAGATGAATACATCTTCTCGGTTGATTTGCACCGAAAGCTTGGCCAACAAGTGTCGGCACGACCGTTAGGAATCCAGTTCCTAAGGTGGCCAATGATAATACTGCTAGTGAGGCACCTCCGATAGCAGCGAGAGCAAGGCTTCCCAGTCTCGATACCATCCATATATCGGCAAGCTGCATCAGCAGCAATGAGGCTTGGGATGCAATGATCGGCCACGTCAGTCTCAACAAGTGAGAAGGGCGCAGGGATATGTTGGGTGCAGCAGAGGAATTCATCAGTTCACTGCAGGCGTTCGGATAATCCTAGTTTTGAAAGCTGCGCACTGAAGCAGAGATTATATGAGATCCAAATCGTAACTGTTGTTAGTGTGTTGATCAGCGCAAACGCCGTCAAAAGCATTCGCCGTTTCACTATCCACACACTTGAAATCGCCAGCATCGTGCCCGAATATGAAATCGATGTTTAAAGTAACGCGCGTGAAGTTCCTATGGTTTGCTCCACGTCTATGAAAATGATCTGAAGTAGGTAGGTGAAACGTAGTTCCTCTGGGGAAAGCAGCCCGGTGTACGGTACATGAAAAACCTGCGACAAAGGCTCGCTCAGATTTGATAGTGGGTACACTATCTGGAGATGTTGTGTTGGAATCTATCTCAATAGCTTCCTTATCCTTACCAAAGCACCTTGCTCTCTCAGTTGCCCATTTGCGTACAGCTTCTTCATCGTCGAAACAGAGAAGTTCCGTGCAATTGTCGATGGTGCTTTTGGTGAGGTTTACGAAAACCGTCCTGTTTTTCAAGCGCTTCCCATTTCCTCTCTTCTGCTGCTCATAGTCCAAATGCCAAAACTGTGGTCCCGAACCAGATGGGCATACTAATAAACGGACGGAGAGGATAGTTATCCCGTCAGTGCGAACCGCGCTGTTTCTGAGGAATGAGTTGGGAAGGCCACGAACACCTTGGCTCACATACTCTGCTGCCATTCGGAGCCATCTATCATCTCCTGCTTGTTTGGAATTCCGTCCATAGAGCATTACATGATGAGGGCCGAGTTGACATGGATCCACCAAATTGAGAAGCTCTTCGATATCGGAATCTTGCAGAGCCGCTGGTAATATTATCCACGGAGCTTGACTCGCGTTTGAATTTGGTAGGATGGAGGACATGAGTCTTGAAAATAAGAATATTCTCAAGTGCATGCAAGGTAAAGAGTTCTCCAGCTAAGGGAAATCAGTAGGATCTAAGTCTGAATTTTTGGTTATTATTGAAAAAACAAAAAAATAGTATGTTTTCGGGGCTTAAGGGATGACGACTTCATAATTATTCAGATCCTCAGATAGCGAGTCCGATGAAAAGTAGAGCATCAAAAGAACGTGTTAAGCCGATGTTTGCCCTGGTGAATGCCGGAATTTGGCGCAATGGATAGTGGTTCAGTTTACAGGATTACCAGAGTAATTTAAATTTTTATATAAAATTTGCATTTCCAAATATTAAGCCTATTTCCATAATAACCAAGGTTTTGGAAAATATGAAAATGGCAAACTTGATTCAAGTAAGAGCGGTCGCCTTTATGGCGTTTTCGTTAGTGGTGTCGTGTTCAAAGAAGGCCGATCTCGAACCGGTCTCTATGAAACCAGCTGTCGATAGCAAAGAATCTGAGTCTACTAGTGATAAGATCACTCTATATTCTTGGGGCGATTATTTCAGTGATGAGCTGAGGGATCGATTCAAACAAGAAACGGGAATCGAGGTCGTGTACCAAGTCTATGACGCTTCAGATGAGATGAGAGAACGTATTAAGTCCAACTCAGCTGATTACGATGTGGTAGTCATGGATGATCTCGCATTGAAAAGGATGCAAAGGACCCGCTTAATACGAAAGCTTAATAAGGCTTTACTTCCGAATTTGGTCCATATCGATAAGAAGCATATTGCAAATGACAGTGATAGCATTTATTCTATTCCGTATTGCTGGGGAACGACTGTTCTCGCATATAACAAGCTACATGTGCCAGAGCCGGAGAAAAGTTGGGGCTTACTATTTCGACCCGATATGAAAGAGCATGTGTTCTTGATAGAAGAGAGAATGGAATGCATGGAGAATTTGCTTAGGTACTCGGGATACCCTCCGGAGACAGAAGATTCAAGTCACATCCGTGAGGCCGGGAATATGCTTCTTGAGCTGGTGAGTTCCCAGAAAGCAAGATTTGGTGCCGATGCAGATGGAAAGGATGGATTGCTGGACGGATCTATTTGGGCAGCAATGATGTACAACGGAGACGTAGCGCAAGCCCTACACCAAGACGAATCCAGTCAGATTGGGTATTTGTATCCT
>JBLHHN010000038.1:0-28132 GCA_047616785.1 Verrucomicrobiales bacterium | reverse complement strand
AATCACGATCCTAGCATCGTCTTCAGAAGCCCGCTCCAGGCCTCATACCCCACAGCCGTCATGTGGAGCCCATCTTCGACAAAGAACTTCGGATTCGGCTTGCCCTCCTTGTCGAGCATCAGAAGTGCGATGTCCGCGAAGCATTCCAGAGATTCCGCTTCACAACGTTTCGCGACAAGATCATTCGCGGCCTTCATTTCAGGCCAGAGATTCCAGCGTTTGAGGCTCGGCTTGATTGCGACAAATATGATCTCCGTCTTCGGCAAACGTGCATGCACTTGCGTGGCGAATTTCACATAGTCCTCAAAGACAGCCGCCGCCTTGAGCCCGCCACTGACATCGTTGTCACCCGCGTAGAGGACAATCGTCTTCGGTTCATAAGGGAAAACAATCTTCTCAGCATGATGGATCGAATCCTGAAGCCACGAACCACCAAAGCCACGATTGAGAGTCTCGAGCTTCGGAAACCAACGCTTGGTGTCCCACATGCGAATGCTAGAACTTCCGACAAAGAGAATGCCACCCTTAGTCGGTGGCTTTGCCACGTCCGCCTCAGCGAACTTGGCCATGACCTTGTCCCACCGCTCTGGCTTCGGTCGTTCCTTCGTCTCTTCGGCGTCAATGGCAGAGAAAGCGATCAGACTGAGGACAGAAGCGAGAATGAGTTTCATAGGACCGAGGCTACAGATCGAACCGCAAGATTCGAGAAGAAAAGAGTCACTGCGAGTTCTAGCGACAAGGCTGCCGGGGAACTCGGATCATTCGCGTTCATTCGCGCCTATTTGCGTTTCATTCACGTTGAATAGTTTCTCTGGAAACCGAATGATCTGCTCGCCTTTCTAACAATCAACCCCGGCTAGAAGCCCGGGCTACTCTATGCCCATCGCGAAGCGCCGAAACCAATGCCTACGAAACGCCAAAGATCGAAAGCGAGACTTTCTCTTGTTCCGCCAAAGCACGCGCCGCCCTATCACCAAGCACCGCGCAGGCGGTCGAAAGCGCATCCGCCTGAGTCGCCGTAGGTGCAATGATGGCAACCGATCGGTTCGCCAATTGGTGACTACCACCACGAGGATGGAAAAGGTGATGATGCTTCCGTGAGTCTCCGAAGGTGTAACCATAGCCACCGGAAACGGCCAGTGCTTGGTCATCGATGGGAACGCTATCCATCCCTTCTTCAACGTTGTTAGGATCACGAATGCCGATCTCCCATGGCCGACCCTCAGGATGATCTCCAAGCGCCCGATACTCACCCAACGAAACCAATGAATGCTGCACCCCCTGACGCTTCAACCATTCAGCGATCTGATCCGTGATGAAACCCTGAGCAATGCCATTCAAAGTGATGGCCATGCCCGGCTTTGCGAAACGCACCCGATCACCGTCGATTTGGATGGCACGATAATCGACTTTGACGAGCGCCTCCTTCTCCGCATCTTCAGACGGAGCTCGGCCCGACTTCTCATAGTGCGATTGATAGAGTTCCCAAAGAGGTTGCACCGTGATATCAAAAGCGCCCTTCGTTCGATCTCCTAACAGGATCGCTCGTTTCAAGAGCGACAAAAACTCGGGCGGCGCGTGTTTCAATTCGCCCTGGCAATTGAGTTCTCGGATCACGGAGTTCTCTTGATAGAGACTGAAGAGACTCTCCAACTTCCGAAGCCGTTGGAAAGCACCGCTAGTGACGCATTCGCCCTCTTTCGCTGACATGCCATGCAAGGTCAACGACGCATCAGCACCGAAGAGCACCCCTTTCCAATGCCACGCAGGCGACTCTTCCTTGGCGAGCAGGGCGGTCGGTTGGGTGGCGGCAAGAATGTGAAGGAAGCGGCGGCGTTTCATGACGGAGAAGGCCGGAGTGCTAGACGAAGCCCGGTGACGGTTAGCAGCAGCAAACCGATGGTGGCCAGGTCGAGCAGCCAAGTGCCAACCTTTCCAAAGAGTTTGCCCGTGTGCAAATCAAGAAGTACCCGTGACCAGGGCACACCCTCACCTCGGTAGGCCTGCTGCATGGCTCCTAGTGAGTCCACACTGGGAGGCATAGATGTGGCCCAAGTGATCTCGGCTCCGGGAGACAAAGTTGCCGACTCTAACAGCGTGATATCAAACGACTCCACGCGGCCATCTGCCTGCTCGATGACCAAGCTTCCTCCCGACGCCGTCCCAACACGCCTCGGCACAAACCCGTCTGGCAGACTGACCGCTCCTAACTGATCGAGCAAGTCACCATCCGCATCGAACAAATCGATAGACGGAGTATCGGAAACGACGGCAAGCCCTTGATCAAGGCGCGCGACACCTAACATTTCGCCATCACCATCCACCGGAATGTCATTTAGAAAACGCTGTCCTCCCCATTGACTGACACTCTGATTCCCCGCCTGAAACGAAACGGGATCTCCTTGCAAACGCATCCCATAGCGATCCAGAACCCAACCAAGACTGGTCATGCGCTGATCCAATTTTAGGTCAACTGTGTGATTGAGAAGAAGGCCGGTCACACACACCACGATCAGTGGCAAAGCCAAGATCACGCCTAACCAGCGATGTCCTCGCCGCGACCACCGACGTCGTTTCTTCGGTGGTGTTGCCATGCTAGGATTTCTGACGTTGGGACTCCAGATAGAGCGCGAGCTTGCTCATCTTGGTCAACGCGCGCACAGACAAGGTCGCCCCAGCAATGTTATCGATGCGTTTGGTCAGCTTATTACCCGGTTTGAGTTCGGCTCCTTTGAATTGCTTGGTGAAGAACGGTTGGCGCACTTCCCATCCGTGACTTTCCCGGTAGATCAGCACCTCCACCTGCCGGATTTTCCCATCGGAAACAACATACCCCGTGGTGATCGGCAGCGTCTTGCCAATCTCATTGAGGATCCACGCCGTTGTCTTCCCATCGGTCCAATAACGAACCACCCGAGGACTGTAGGCTCGGCCCATGATCTTCTTGATCTCGGTCTGCATGCTCGCACTAAGCTTAAGCGCACCCGCTTGAGGCTTGGCCATGGGAAACGTGCGCCCGATGAAAGCCGACGGCTTGAGATAGACATCATCCTTGGCCACAAGGCCAGACACCATGCCTAGCCAACACACGAAGCTTAGCACCAACCTCGTCATGCCTAAAACTGGTAACCAATCCCTAGGTTCACACTCTGCTCATCCTCACGGCCTTCATGATCAATGCGTGAGAAGTCCGCTTTCAAGACCACATCATCGATAGGCCAATAGTTGAGCCCCGCGTCCCACTGCGTGGATTCTCCCAGCGCCGAATCCAATCGGCTGTAGCGTGTGAAGAAGCCTAACTTAGATCCGTTTGCCATGGTGAAGGTGTAGGAAGGTTCGAGATAGTAACCCCATTGCTCGTCCAAGCCAAGTGTTTCGGGCGTGTCTCCATTGATTTTCCAATAGGTGGCCAAGGCACGCATCCCAAAGCCCCCTCGCCGGAAATCGATGTGCGCTTCTCCCAGCCAGGCATCATTCTTTTCCGAGAAGATCCCCGGCGTGATGTCGCTCTGATACTGCACCGAGCTGGCAATCTCCAAGCCAGGAATGCCTGCGTAACGCACCCGCCCCGTGGTCGCCCATTCATTGCCATTCGCCTCAGACACCTTCTGACGACCGCTTCGGATGCGAAACGCGTTCTTTCCATCAAAAGGCACGTTGAGTCCCGAGTGCACGGCGAAGTCTAACTGAAGACCTGTTTCCTCAAACTGCTTGGTCACTGCCGCACCACCTTCCCACCAAGTAGTCGGGATGATCTCTTTCTCCACATTGTTCCGCTCCGTTCCGAAGAATGTGGTGGGTTCGTGAGTCTCATTAGTGATACCGATAGGCAAGAGAAACAAGCCGCCCTTCACACTGAAGCCATTGCTCAGACCAAAGTCGATGTAAGCCTGCTCCAGTTCCACTTCGCCATTCTTCCCCTCCCCAGCAACCGAATGTTCAATCTCTAACTCACTGACAAACTTGATATTGTCCGTGAACTCGTGATTCAAGAAGAGCACCCACCGATGGAAATCGATCTGGTCATCAGCGCCATCATTGAAGTTCATGTGCATCTCTCCGTAGCCCCCAAGGCTCGTCTGATCAGACCAACGAGCGCCACTTCCAGAACCCATGTAGGCGGCATCGATGTCGTCCATGGGCTCAGCCACATTCTTCCCGCCGCTCCAATAAGCGCTCGGCGGAGGCGCAGCGCCACTCTCAAGCTTGGCTTCGAGACGAGAAACCTGCTGTTTAAGCAGGGCCAATTCGGCTTTCAACTCAGAAAGATCATCCGCCCCAGAGGCAAGGCAGGCAGAGGCAAACAGGGCAACAGAGACAATGGACAGATGAAATCGACGGTTCATGGCCACCTAATTGAGACCCAGTCTCAATAATGTCAAGTTGCAATTGAGACTCAATCTCAATTCGTTTCAGTAAACCACTTCAGTGGGTGAGCTATGTGGGTGAGCTATGTGGACATCCTTTGTCCAGGCGAACCTCGTGTTCTCGGAATGATTTGCGATTCATGAGGCTCGATGGCATTGGAGGTTCTTTAGTGCTTGAAGTTGTGCTAGAGCAGCGGACCGACCCGTTTCAATCGCTGCCGCGTAGGCGTCAAAGGCATACCACCGTGTGCCTATCGGGTAAGCATGGATGAAGACGTCGGCACGCCGTCCCGAGGTTTCGATGAGGCGCACCTGCGCGGCTTGGAGCCCGCGCATCACAGTGTCTAACAGATTACCGTTCGCAAAGTAATTCAGCTGCTTGTTGAGAAACATGCCGCTTGCTTTCAACGCACCCGCCCACCGCTTCGCGTCAGGCTTACCTTGGTCCATGGCCAGGGCTTCGAGATCTGTCAGTGAAGGCTGCGTATTTACCGCGATGATGCGTTCGATGCCCAAGTCTTCTAACACGGTCACGGGAAGTGGATCGCTTGTCCCCCCATCGGTGTAGCGTCGCCCATTCAAAGTGACGGGTTCGCAGATTCCCGGAATAGCCAGGCTCGCATGCACGGCCGAGGCGACATCGCCTTCGGAAATGATCGTTGCACCCAGGGTATCGAGATCTGTCAGGACCAAGTGAAGCGGCCTCACAAGCTCATCAAACGACACATGCTTGATCGATTCGGCCACACGCTCCCGCGCTTTCAACCCACGGATGAATCCTCGACGGGGCGGAAACACAGGATCCGTTAGGCTCAGCACATCCTTGCGCGTCTTGATGGTTGCGGCCAAGGCTTCAAGCGCTTCGCCATTGTGCCCGTAGCACCAACAAGCGCCCACATAGGCTCCCATGCTCACACCGGCCACGGCATCAATCTCGATGCCATGCTCTTCGAGAACTTGGATGACCCCAATGTGGGCCAGGCCTTTGGCGGACCCTGCCGAAAGCGCCAACCCGACGCGACATTTGAGAACCCGTCGCGTCACCGCCCGCACGCCAGCGTCTTCATTCCCTCGAACAATGATCGGCTGATACCGTCGCAGCCATCCAGGAAGATTGCCTAGTGGTTCATCACCCGCACAAATGACAGGAATAAAGGAAGCGTGATGACTACGCTCAAAGAGACGGCACCGAAGATAGGCGGCGTCCTCAGGTTTCACCAAGAGGATGGTTTCCGAGGCCTGCGCCGCCATGCGACGTAGGCCACTGACCGGCCGTTCCATGGAGGCGATGCGTAGATGCATGTGTGCCGCCCCATGCCGCTCGAACTCCGCCGCCAAGGCCAGCGCCCAGCGGAGCGTGGTGGCTTCATCTAGGAGGCTACCCATAAAGATAAGCCGCCCGGGACTCGCCTTAGGGCGGGATCGATTGACTTTAGGCAGGTCATTCGAAACCTGCGCCGTTGCTGTTTCGGAAATTTTCACGGTTCATTGCTCGTTCATTTTCTAACCGAAGGGTGAGCTTCGATTAGCCTTGCAAAGTGAACCGCATCCGGATGCGGGGTCTTGCTTTGCTTGTGCTGCTTCCTATTGGGGTGACATGACAACATAGCACGTTGGCCGAATCGCTGCAAATTTCTGGCCAAAGATCCGCCGATCTCATAGAAGTTCGGGACATGGAAATGGAACTTGCGGGGCAATCCTGCGTCGTCATCGGAGGCGCCAGTGGCATTGGACTGGCCATCGCACAAGCGTTCTCAAAAGAAGGCTGTCTCGTGGGAATCGTCGATCGCAATGGCCAGGCCTTAGAGAGTTTGTCAGACATCGACGGCGTCGAGACATTCGAAGGTGACATTGCCAGTGACACCTCCATGCGCGCCTCCCACGATCATTTCCAGAAAGCGTTTGGAAGAATCGATCACGTGGTCGTCGCCGCGGCCACCACGTCAGGAAAGTTTGGATTCCCCTTCTGGAACATGGAGCCCTCAGACTGGGCCCACGTTGTCGACGTGAATCTGATAGGGCCCGTCCGCGTCGGCCATGCTTATGGCCCCACCCTTGCCGAGCAAGGCTCTGGCACCATGCTCTTTCTCGTTTCCGTGGCCGCTCAGATGGGCTCCCAGACCGACCCACCCTACAGTGCTGCCAAAGCTGGCCTCGTGAACTTCATGCAATGCGCGGCAAAAGATCTCGCACCTTTCCGTGTGAGGGTGAACGCTCTTTCACCCGGCATGGTCAGGACGCCCTTGAATCAACAGGTCTGGGAGGCCAGCCAAGACCAGCTTCCAGAAGCCGCGCGACAAGACTACGAGGTCTGGGCCGATGAGAAGATCCAGAAGATCGCGCCATTGGGACAATGGCAGGAACCGCTAGAATTCGGAGCTATGGCTGTATTTCTAGCATCCCCTCTTGCCAAGAACATCACTGGTCAAACGCTGAACATCGACGGCGGACAGGTCATGCATGCCTAGCGGCTGATTGAAATGGAGACGCTGCTAGTTCTCAGCAACGGCACTTGCTCTCGCACGAAGGAACTTTCTTTCGCCATTGTGATTCACTTCCACGGAACGTCGGTCTCCCTCGGTGGTTGTCGTGACCTTCTCGGCAGGAACCTCATTCCAATTCACCATGTCTGTGGATTCATCGACCTTCACCACGGCTCGGCGGCTGCTTGCGAGTTCGACATCGGCGCGAAGCAGCGTGTCGGTGATCAACGTGGCCTCCATGTCGGTCTTGATATTCGCCGCGTAAAGATCGGTGGAATCAATGAGCAGGCCGAAGACATAGCAATGTGTCGTCTCCACCTCATTGATCGTGGGCTTCTTGATCCTCGCTCCTTCCGAAAAGCGCAAAGACTTCTCCAGACAAAAGATCTTACCTGACGCCACCGTTGAACTGAGTTCGAACTGCTCGGGAATATTGAAGGTTCCTTTCTTGTTCACGTAGTTCTGTTCGGTAGAAAGATAGAGATGGGTGATCCCCGACGATCCCACATTCTGCCTAAAAGACTCGATAATCAGAACCTTGCCGGCAGGCACCTCGTAAACCCGATCGTCAGCCGAGTTGTTGCTGAAGTAGATGGCAATCGGAGAGACACCGGCCAGGCTATCGCTCAATACCAGAGCGCTCACAAATAGGATTCTTTTCAGGGGATACATGATTCATACTTGTCGGGATGTTAGATGAGATACAATCTCAGGAAACCATCTCGAAACATGATGGTGAGATCGGCAAGAAGTGGTTCGCTAGAATGGCAGCGCTATTCGCAGCGTAACCTGGGCGGAAAGTTAGTCTTCGGCGCTTCGCGAGGGATTCCAGGCTGGAAGCCTAGGCTACTCTTGCGGCGAAACGCTAGGCGATGATCTCGCGGAGGACTTTGCCGCCGATGTCGGTCAGTTTTCGGATTCTGCCAGCGTGCTTGTAGGTCAGTTGCTCGTCATGCAAGCCCATGAGATCGAGGACGGTGGCGTGCACGTCACGGACGTGGATCGGTTCTCCGAGGGATCGCAGGCTGTATTCGTCGGTGGCTCCGGTGGTGCTTCCGCCTTTCACATCGCCCCCGGCCATCCACATGCAGAGACCGTAGGAGTTGTGCTCGCGTCCAGGATTCGCCCCAAGCTTGGCACTGTTCACAAAGGGCGTGCGGCCCATTTCCGAGGCCCAGACGACGAGGGTGTCTTCTAAGAGTCCGCGTTGCTTCAAATCTTCTAACAATGCCGCGACCGGCTTGTCCACTTCGCGAGAATGTTTGGTCATGCCGCCTTGGACATTGTTATGATCATCCCAGCTGTGTTCTCCGATCTGAACTCCATGAATGCAGAGCGAGTACCGCACCCCGCGCTCGACCAAACGACGCGCCAGCAGACACTGGCGTCCGAACCCTGCGGTGGCGTCTTCATCCAATCCGTAGAGATCTCGGATGTGCTGTGGCTCTTCTGACAGATCGACGATCTCGGGAGCCGCCGTTTGCATGCGGAAGGCAAGTTCGTAAGCGCTGATGCGCGCTTCCAACTCCGTCGCACCCTCACGCTCTGCCAAGTGGCGTTCGTTGAGACGCCGGATCACATCGAATTCACGGCGTTGTTCGGCTTCTGTCAAGGAATGAGGCCGTGTGAGATTGAGAATGGGCGTCCCTTGATCTCGAAGCAGCGTCCCTTGATAGGCGGCAGGCAGGTAGCCATTGGCCCAGACAGCCGCGCCGTTGCAGGGCGCTCCTCGAGGGTCTTGGATCACGACATAGCCGGGCATGCTTTGATTCTCGGTCCCGAGCCCATACTGAATCCAAGATCCTACCGAAGGATGGCCAGGAAACTGGCTCCCTGTGGTGACATGATAAGTGGATGGCCCGTGATTCTGATTGTCCGTTTTGATGCCGTGTATGAATGCCAGTTCATCAGCCTGCTTCGAAAGATGTGGGAAAAGCTCTGACATCCATCGTCCCGAACTTCCATGTTGCTGAAAGGCAAAGGGACTGCCAACACAGGCATGAGGAAAGGAGAGACGCCCTTGCAATTCGCCTGAAACACCGGGGTTTCCCGGAATCGGTTTGCCGTGGAGTTCGCGCAGACGCGGCTTGTTCTCAAAGGCGTCCATCTGAGAGACACCACCTTGCATGAACAGGAAGATGCAGTGCTTCGCTTTTCGCTTGAGCTGTTGTCTCTGAGGTTGCAGCGGATCGGTCGGCGGTTGATTGGTTGCGCCTAACAATTCATCGGTAAGCAGACCACCCAAGCCAAGCGCGCCAATACCATTCCAACTCCGTTGAAGGAAGTCACGACGAGATCCAAGGAAAGCGTGAGATGATTGGTTAGTCGACATAGACGAACTCATTGACGTTGTAGAGAATGCGGCAAAGCCCCACGAGGTTCTCATCTTCGTCAGCATATGGCAAGAGTTCCGCAATCTCTGAGGAAACAGGGGGCCGCCCGAAAACAATGTCAAAGGCACGCTCAACGCGCTTGGTGGGGTCATCACCGGCCTCTTCTCGAAGGCGTTGGGCGAAATATTCGGCTTCGGTGTTCACGAGATCGCCATTGTACATGGCCAGGGCTTGCAAGGGTGTGACCGATGTTTGCCGGATTGGCATGGTGTCTTCGCAGACCAGGCCATCGAAACTTTGCATGAAGGGCATCGTGAGAGTCCGTTGTTGATAGATGTAGATGCTTCGCTTGCGACTGCGTGGGCCATTGTCAGTGGCCCATTTGCTCTCTCCGTATTTGACGCGTTCCTCGATCCCGTCGGGCAAAGGCGGGAAGATCGGCAAGCCATGCACTTCAGGATTCAACCGCCCACTGACAGCCAAGACGGCATCGCGCACGGCTTCCGCTTCGAGACGTCGACGCTGAAACTTCCCCATGAGGCGATTGTCAGGATCGATCTGCGCAGCCTTTGGCTCACTGGATTGCGAACTTTGTCGATAGACGCTGGAGGTCACCATGAGTCGGTGCATCGCTTTGAGACTCCAGTCCTCTTTCACAAACCGAACCGCGAGCCAGTCGAGAAGCTCGGGATGAGACGGGCCGCCACCGAGCTTTCCAAAGTCGCTCGGAGTACGCACGATCCCGCTACCAAAGTGACGAAACCACAGTCGATTCATCATCACACGCGCGGTGAGCGGATTCTCAGGACTGGCAATCCACTGGGCCAAAGCCATACGCCGGCTGCGCGTGGGCCAGCGCTTGAAAGGATCGAGCCGGATCTCCGCAGGCTCTTGGTTCCCGGTGATACAGCTGAGAAAACCAGCTTCTACGACTTCTCCAGGGCTGTCATACGCGCCTCGAATCATCACCCGCGAGACAGGCACGCCCGCTTCATAGGGCGGTCCGAAGGAATGACGCAACGACATGGCAGACGGTTGGAGCCGTTTCAAATATTGTCCGACAAACTTCGCTTCTCGCTGCAAATGATGAAACCGATCGCGCTCTTCATTCGTGATGTGTTGATTGCTAGAGTCATCGACCCAATCCGTCACGTTGAACTTCTCGGGACTCCCCTCACGCTTCTTGAAATCCGATTTCAGGGTTTCGAAATCCTTCGAAATCTTTTCCAAGTTCGCTCGCTCGGCAGCGGCCCATTCTTCCTCTCCTTCACGATAAAACTTGGCGGACAACGATCCGCCAATCTGATAGGCGTCTCCTTGATCTGGAGGCATGATTTGCACCGTATTGAAGAAAGCCTTCAGTCGATAAAAATCCTTCGTCGGAATGCCGTCGTACTTGTGATCATGACACTTCGCGCAGCCCGCCGTCAGTCCAAGAAACACCGAACTCACCGTCGATGTCATTTCACTGAGCATCTCATGACGTGTCTCATCCCCGCGCGGCTCGGTGAATGGAGCCAGCCTCAGAAACGTCATGGCAACGACCTTCTCGGAATCGGCGGCAGGCAACTGTCCTGCGCCCATGATCTCCGTGAATTCATCCCCTGCTATCTGCTCTTTGATAAACACATCGTAAGGCTTGTCGCGATTCAAGGAATCGATCACGTAATCTCGATAACGCCAGGCATGCGGCAAATCCGGGTCACCTTCATAGCCAGCCGTGTCCGCGTAACGTGCGAGGTCAAGCCAGAATCTTGCCCAACGCTCGCCGTAGTGCGGGCTCTTCAAGAGTTCGTCTACCAAATGCTCATAAGCCTTCGAATCCAAATCACGCATAAAGACCTCCACTTGCTCCGGCGTAGGAGGCAAGCCGATGAGATCGAAGTAAAGCCGCCTAACCAAGGTGCGTTTGGAAGCTTCCGAAGCGAAAGACAGCCCCACTCGCTCAAGCCTCTCTAGCACAAAGGCATCGATCGGGTTACGTACCCGCTCCTTGGTCTCTACTTGAGGGGGGTCTTCTACCTTAGGTTTGTAGAACGGCCAGTCTTTCAGTTCTTCCGCAATAAGCCCGAGAATTGACGCCTGCGCCAACCACGCGAGGGTCGCGATTCTACATAGAACGACTGAGAGATTCCATCGCATTAACTCTCATCATCGTAGCATAAGCGGCTCCGATCAAGCCCAGAGGGTTCCTAGTTTGGGATCTCGTTGAGCGTGTAATAGGCGATCGGATGAAGGATGGGGAGCGCTTTGGCGGATTTCACGCCGGGTAGCCGAAGCTCATGGACATGACCGTGAGTCAACACGTCGAGATGAATGCGAACGGAGAGTCCATCGGCGGCTGGGGCAACAGCGGTGACTTTGGGAGCGATCTTGTCAACCACGGGACTCCCATAGTCCGATTGATAAATGTAGGTGTAGGCCTCGACTTCGTAACTGTTGATGTCGGCTAGAGTCTCAACGTTGGCAGGCTCGGTGAAGGTGATCTCGAAGCCATCGGAACGCGCGCTGACATGGAGCATTTCAAAGGGAACTTTGCCCGTCCAGTTGACGCGATCTAACGCAAAGTTACTGCCACCGCGTGAGCCCCAACCACGTTCGGTGCCGCCATTGAAGAGCGTGCCGTCTTCTCCGAAACGTATGGCGACATTGCCAGACTTGAAGCCGGATAAAAACGAGAAACAGGCTCCCTGGTATACGCCCTTCACTTTCTCGAGCGAAACTCGATGCACTCGGGAGGCCGTTTGCTCTGCGATGAAGAGCTGATGCTTGAAGGGGCCAAAGGCACCCTCACTCTGATCGCAAGCGATGCCGGCGGGCGAGTTGCCCATGCTTCCATGGGGGAGCATGCAGGCAGGCGGCACGTATTCAGGAATGCGCGCGGCCTCCACGACGATGCGACTTCCACTCTTGGGATCTTCTGGCCGCGGGCCGATATCATCAGTCAACTGATAGTCCACGTTACCGGTGGGATTGCCTTGAAACGAGCCGACTTTGAGATTTTTGAGAGAGCTCGAGCCATTCCAAGGGCCCTGATTGTCACAGTAGAACATGTCACCCAGATGGTTCTCGCCGATACCCCCGGGAGAACGAATACCGCTGGCGGTGGGAATCATCTTGCCCTCTGGCGTGACACGCATGCACCAGCCTCGGTAGTCTGCATTCGTCCCGCCAGAACCGGTGAGGCAAAGCACGGTCCAGATATTTCCGTCCTTGTCATGACGTGACCCGAAGGCGTACTCATGATAGTCCCCACAGACGCCCCACCCGTCATTCACCGTTTCAAAGACATCGGCTCGGCCATCACCATCTTCATCACGCATGCGGGTGACCTCTGGGCGCTGGGTGGCGTAGAGCCAGCCATCACGGTAGGAAAGGCCTAACGACTCATGGATCCCTTCGGCGAATAGCGTGTATTTCACATCTTCTGGAGCCTCATAGGCACCGGTAAGCGTGTAGACGTCGCCACGACGAGAAGCCACGGCGATCTGATTGTTCGGTAGCACTTCTATGCCGCTGACCTCGAGTATCACGCCTTCAGGAACGGGAATCTGGGTGATCGGATAGTAGTCGGATTCCTTGTGAGACTCCGCGAGGGTGATTCCGCTAGAAGCGGCTAGGAGGAGAAAAGAAAAGAGTTTCATAGGGATCACTCGCTGGTGAGAAGGTAAGAAATGTCCTGTTCGAGATGGGCTTTGCCGCCTTCGAAGACGACGGGCATGAGGAGCTCCCATTGTCCATCATTCTCACGAAGCACGGGGCTTGTACCCGAGCCATCGCGCATGGCAATGACGAGGCTGGCATCGATCAGAAACTTCTGGTCTCCCATGGAGCGGATGGATTTGGCGGCTGCGGCTCGGAAATACAGATTCTCATGCGCAGAAGGGCTTTCGATGAGGAAGCTGCGTTCGAGGGAGGCGTTGTTCTTCACGACAGCGCCATTGGGTGTGAGGGTATCTGCGATCTTAATATCGCCAAAGTGGTAGCTGAAGGTCGGGAGGCGCTGCGCTCCCGTCAGTCGATAGCCTTTGAATTGGAAACCGGTGGAACGGTTCTCGGGTTCCGGCCAGGACTCTATCAATGACTCGAGAGCCGCAAACGGTGCCCCCGGCGGGCCATGAACCACACCATAGCCTAACGGCGGTTGATAGCCTTGCCCGCGTCCTTCCCAATGTTTTGAAGCATCCATGAAACCGCCTAACCAAACCAGGGCAAGGCGCATTTGATCCGCATCGAAGGCCGCATTGATGCCACCTGGATAGCCGACGCCGATCGCACGATTGCCAGCGCCCTCAATGAAATTCCGATAGATGCGCGCTTCATCACCCACGACCAATGGAATGCCAGTGGCATTGCGTTGTCGCCCGCGTGGCTTTTCCACAGAAAGAGCGGATTCTTTCATTCCCTCTGCAGACCATCCAAGAAAGAGAGATTCTTCACCGGACTGCTCGAAATAGGACACCCGGATTGGATGCGGGCCTTCAGATAATTGAACCTTGCCATGCTTTGGCGAACCACCATGCACGCCGTCGTGATCGATGACCACCTTCTTGTCGATCTCAAGCCGAGAGCCGTCATCGGATGAGAGGCTGAAACGATACTCGGCGCTTTTCGGAACATTCAGAATGCCATCAAACACCAAGGCGAAGTGTTCTCGACGTTTGGCCACGCTTAGATCGATCAATCCACTGGCCACGTGATCGGTGGCGACCGGGGTGAGCTTGGAGAAGTCTGGCAGTTTCCCGAAATCTCCGTGGTAAAGCATGTAGGTCAGCTCCGCGAGAACCTCGGGAGTGTTCTGCACACGGAAGGTACCTTTCATGAAAGCGGCGTGTCCTGGCAAGGTGCAAACGTAAGGGTAGTCCCCTTCTTTCTCTGGTGCCGTGAAATATCCATGGATCGTGGAATGAGGATCTGCCATGCGACTGGCAAAGAGCACTTTCGGGTGGTCAGGAACCCATTGTTTTTCAAAACCGTCGCCACCCAAGGCCCAAGCTGCCTGCGCCACATCCATCCCTGCATTGCTATCAGAATCACATACGATAAGATTGTGATGCATGTCATCTATATTCAACAGCTCAAGCCGAATCTTGGCACCAGGAGGCACGATGATCTCGTCTTGATCATAGCGCATTTGTCCCTGCAGGGTCTGTAACCGAACCACACGGTCGGGTTCGCCGAATCCTTCAGGCGCTCTATTCGCATGCTGCCAACCTTGCACACGTTTCTGATGAGCTTCATCGAGCTTGGCCAGAGCCAGTTCTTTGGATGAACCATCCTCCAAGTGAAGTGTTAGTTTCCCGCCGTCCACTGACCGGATCGAGGCTTGAAAAGACTCTCCACCGACCATCCACATGGCACGGCCAGAACCCATCGCAGTAGAATGTTCATGCCCATGTTGGGCCAATGCCGAACTGCACGAAATGACGATCCACAGGATAAGACAATGCATAGGCGAGGATAAAACCCGCCGTCGAGAAGTCGTAGCGATAAAGTGACAGACACCTACTTGCGAATGCGGAAATATTCGGCGGGCGATGCATTCTCGATGATGAGTGAATCTCCCACCCATTGCCTCCACAGCTGCAGATCGTCCGACCGTTCCAGGCTCACTTCTGGATCTCCATCGAACTCCAAGAACAGCTGAGCACCATCCTTTCGGATTCCCAAGGAAGGAGGAATGGCATCGGCGACGAGTTCGGTGGCAATGCCAGGCGTGCCTTGATCAGGCGCACTCTTCCAAGTGGCGTTGACAGCATCGGTTAGAACAAGCGTGGCACCCGCGCCATCCGCTTCCGTTGGCCACGGGGCGGCATCCTTGTAGGTCACTTCGTCTATGAGCTGGCCTTCGGCATCCAGTAGACGCAAGCGTTCGCCACTGTTGCTCAAGCCGAAACCGAAACTCCCCGCACAGACGACATCAGGATGAATGGATCGGAACGTATCTTGATCCTCACAGAGAACGATCACTTCATCAGGAAGGATCGTGGTGCCAACCGGGATGAAGAATCGATTAGACGTGGAGCCGTCTTGAAAGACCCAGCCACTGAGATCAATGGGTTGGCCAAAGGTGTTGCGAAGTTCCACCCAATCACCAGATCCTTGATCGGCGGAAGAATGATAGTTGATCTCGCTGATGAGGATCTTGTTGAGCGCTGCCGGAGCCCTTTCGAAGACGGGCTTGAGTGTGTTGGTGATGGAGGAAGGGACCAAAGTGACTGAAGACTCGGTCAAATCTAAGCCTTCCCAAGTGGCAAATCGGTAGCCGGGCTTTGGCAAGGCGGTGAGGGTGATAGGCACGCCATCGAAATATCGGCCCGTCCAATTCGAGTCATGGATCGTGACTGAATTGAGTTTCACTTGCCCAGTAGAATCGTCGATCTCAAGTTTCACTTCGGTGATCTCGCCTAACTGAAACTCAGCGCGGACGTGCTCAAGAATCTCAGCTTGGCGGCGCTGGAGAAAGGTTCGAATGGTACCGATATTGCTTTCCCAAGCGTCCAATGAGGGAATGCCTTGGCCCTCACGCTTCCACCGATTGATGTGATGCTCCATCTCGGACGCGTAGTGCGCTCGCAAAGTGTCCAGCTTCGGAATGGCCTGCACGGCTCCCAATCGGCTGTTACTAAGGTCAGCGACGCGATTGGCGAAGGCATGTTGGAAACCTTCATTCTCAGCAAGTTTGCGCAAGATGAGTGTCGTCCAACCCGGGTTCGGCCAACCCGTTCCACTCGGCGCCATGGCATGTGCTAGGGTATTGAAACGGAAATTGCTGCTCCCATCAAAGCCAAACGAGTAGTCGAGATCATACATAAGCCAACGCCAACGCCCGTCGTCCGTTCGCGGCATCCAGTTCTTATTGTTGTTTCCCGGCCAATCGAAGTTGGCCAAATAGATTTGGGCGGCGATGTACTCGATGAAGTTGTCTAGTTCGATGTGTCGTTGTGCCTCTTCATAGGCACTCGCATTGCTAAAGTCATTGGCTTCCAAGAAGGCTTCGAAAGCAAGATAGCGCTCGTTATCTCCTTCGATGACAACGGGGTGCCTCCTTCGCCAGTAACGGCTGATGACATCGACATTCTTCGGGTCAATGTTATGATGCGATGCCAGATAATCTTCGTTCATCTTCTCGCGAATGTTCTGAATGCCCCAGTAATCGCCGTTGATGTAGACCACGGCAGGCCGGAAGGCTTGCTTGTCCACATTGCGCCCCGTAAGCAGACTGCTCGCGAATGGATCGCGAAAGAACGTTCCGTTGGCACGCGAATCACTGCCGGCGGCACGGAGCACGAATGAATTGAAGACCTCGATCTCTTCGTCTGGAAACAAGCGGTACTGCAACTGGTCCACTCCGTAGCGATCGCGAAACATGACAGCGAGTGATTTCTGAGGATTGGATCGGCTGCCCCAGCCCAAGATCCTCAGGCCAGCATCCGCCGTGAATCCTAGAGTTCCGTCAGGCTCGAAGAACTCGACATGGATGGGGCGCTCCCATTCATTCCAGTAGTTCGCGACGCGGCCGCCTTCATTGGAATTCCGACCTGGCGTGTAGATCCCCAGGTCATCATCCCATAAATGTTCGGGAGCGGTGGTCAGAGAAACCACCGGCATGTTGAAGGTGCGTTCCGTGAGGTAACTCTGGGTCACGACAGGACTCATGGCCCGTCCAGCGATGTAGGTCTGAGCACGAATGACCACATCACCACCGAAGAGCATGGTGATCGGTTGTTTGTAAATGCTAGAATCGCTACTCGGCAGGCTCCCGTCGGTGGTGTAGCGGATTTCAGCTTCAGCCTTAGAGTTGATGAGGCTCACCTTGGGGAAACGCCCATAGAATCCAGCTGGCGGATCGGCGGTCACTTGATCCGTAAATCCTGTGAAGGCGATAGGATGATTCAGTTCATTAGGTGTCTGCGTGTCGACGATGATCCACTCTTCTGGCGATGTCGGCGACCGGGCCAAGGCATAGTCGACAGGGATCTCTCCGGTATCGACGAGGTCCACAAGCTGACCCGTAGGATCCGTTAGGCTAACTATTTCCCCTGTTCGATTGATTTTAAAATCCGTGTGCATGTAAGTCTCACGCTTGTCCTTGCCTGAAGCAAAGACAATGAGATAGCCACCAGGCGCTATTTCCACTTCAGGGAACGTCCAAGGCTCAAGGTCGTCCTCTTTATCAGTGAGCGCATAGCCTGTCAGATCGATGGCATTGTCAGTGCCATTGAACAACTCAATCCAATCGGGGTATTCGCCATCATGAATGGATCGACCAAGGTCCTCATACCAGCCCTCGCAATCAGGGACCGGGCAATTCTGAAGGTCTTCCTCATACTCATCCGGAATGCCCGTGATGTTCGAGGAGACGATCTCATTGAGCACGAGACCGGTTTGAGCAAGCAAGGGCGCTGCGTTTACAAGCAGGAGAAAGGTCGTGATTCGCAGCTTGATCATCGCAACGAGGAGCTTATCCCGGCGACGGCATCCACATCAAGATGAATCGCGGCACGCCAAACTAACAGAGCGGCACAAAGTCTTCCACATGGTGGAAGTCCGGCGGATCATGCGGCAGTGGTGCCCATGAGAAATGGTGCCGTGCATCGGCAGGACCGAGGATGAAACAGACGTTCACTCGAGACGTCGCGCCCAACTGAAGTGCCGTCTGCAAGAACTCTGCGGGAATGGTCAGACGCGTTTCCCAAGAGGTCTCCGTGATTTCCGACGCGATACTCTTTGGCACAAAAGGTGCCTGTTCAGGATCACCAGCTGGCTGACGGTAACAGCCAAGAAGACAGGCCCACCATGAACCACGCGGGCCAAGATTGATCTCAAGATAACGGTCATCCTCGGCGTGTTTGATGAAGAGTTCGCCCACATCATGCTGCCAGAGACCGCTAGTGAAAGTATCAGGATGCGCGTCGGCGCGCGGATTATGTGGTTTGTTAGGACATCCCACCGCGAAAATCAGATCACGCTCCGTTGCCCAGTCGACCTCGAACCACGGCCGCATCGGAGGCGACTCACTCTCGATAGAGCGTTCGAAGAAGGTTTTATCGTTAGGCTTCATGCTCTTGCAGCATTTCCAAGTCGACAAATTCGGAGACCGAAATGTGGGTCGCTTCGAGAACAACACGCGGCGCGGCATCCGCTTCGTAGGCTTCCACCCAACGACCAAGACAAAGGCACCAGCGATCTCCTGATTTCAGCCCGGAGAATCCATAGGCTTCATGCGGCGTGGAAAGATCATTTCCGTGCGCCTTGGAAAACTCGAGGAACTCATCTGTCATCACGACGCATATCGTGTGCATGCCTTGATCATCTGCGTTGGTGTTGCAGCAACCATCACGAAAGAACCCTGTGACGGGGTCTTGGGAACAGACGGCGAGCGGACCACCGAGAACGTTGTTTGCCATGCTAGGAAGAAAGGCCGCTGGCGGATCCTCGCAATGCCTAGATACGAGAAAGGGCGACCATTATTTTGGCCGCCCTATCTGAAAACTTGAACTGGGCAGGGCTGAATCTAACGCCCCTGACCACCCATCAGCCCTAACGGCGTGCCTGCTCCGGAATTCTCAAAGCTTTCTGGAGAAGCCCATGGGTTGGTCTGCCCACCATGATCTGAATTGAACTTCGCATGCTCGCAACCACCGAAGAGGGTGAGAATGCCGAGGGCGACGGCACATTGGAGGCAACTGATCACGATGCTTTTCATTGGAAACAGTTTAAACGCGGTTGAGGGGATTAGCTACCTTGCTTCTTCCCTTGATCAAAGATGACGCTGTCACCTGGCTGCACGGTTGAGCCTGTATTCGTTTCAGGGACGATGTTAGCGACCACTTTGGATCCTTCTACCGTTTTGACTACTAGCATGCCAACGCGCTGACCACCACGCTCGACGATCACCCGGTCATTCACATTGATCCCAGCGGTGTTGGTGTTGATCACGGCGAAACCCCAGGTGGGATCGACAGCAGAGATGCTGGCACGTTTGATCTTCACCCCAAAGGAAGCGGCATCTTCGACCAAAGACTTGCTGAGAGCAGCGAGCACACCCTTCTTGTCATTAACCTGCTTACGAAGACTGTCAGCGTGAATAGATTTCTCATCGATCTGCGCTTCCATCTCACTTTTCTTACCGGACTCATCTTCCAAGGCTGTGGTCAGATCCCCTGCAGAAGGAAGGTCGATGTCGTCCAATATTCTGACCACTTCCTGGATCTCACCATTAATCCCATTCAACTCCATACGGGTCGCTGCGATCTTCCTTGTGCGCGTCGCTAGGTTATCGCTGTAGACATTGAAGCGCGCTTCGGCTGTATCCCGAGTGTCTTGCTCGCGAGCAAGGTCCGCTTTGGCGTCATCGATAGCAGCCATTTCACTGCGATTCTCTTCTTTTAATCCGAGGAGCTCTTTGTCAAGGCTCTTGTTAGCGTCGGTCACCTCGCCGTAGGTTTGCTTGTTCTCCCAGGCCACATAGGAAGCGGCTCCGGAAGCTAGAATGGCGAGGATGAGGAATAGTTTACTCATGGTTTAGAGAGGGTCGAAATTTTCAAATAGGGTTTATTTAGCGACGGTCGGGTAGACACGATCACCTGGGCTAATTTGGACCCCAGAGGCAAGGCTGCCACGGACCACATCAGCGACAGAACGATTCTGCAGGAGATCGGTGATCTTTAATTTGGCAATCTCACGGTCGCCGCGCTTAACGGACAAGATGGCTCCCTCAGCAGCTCTCTGCTGATTTCCAGCGCCAATGACGACGAACCCCCATTTAGGATAAACTTGGGAAACAGACGCTGAGAAATTTTCAGGCAGCTTGCCGCTCTTCCGATCCTCGATCTGCTTGCTGATCCCGTCGATCTGAGTCTGCAGCTTGCTGGAGGCTTCCGTGCCACTTTCTACCTGGCTGTTCAGGCTCGCTAGGCTGTTGGTCAGGGCTGCATTCTCGACGCGTAGACTTTCCAGGTTTTTCACCGCCTCATTAAGATCACCGACTTTGGCCAATTTATCTTTCTGATCCTCCCGTTCCGCCTTGGCAGACTCAAGCTCACCTTCGAGTGTTTCTAAATCAGTGTCCTTGGTTTCAATCTGCGATGACAGCGTTTCTGCTTCACCGGCTAGTTTCTCACCTTCAGATTTCGCGGTGGCGACCTGCGTTTCAAGGCCCCCCAAGGTTTTCCTGGATGATTCAAGTTCGCTCTCAGTGACTTCTAAGCTGTTCTGCTTCGCTGTCTGATCCTCTTTTGCCTTTCCGAGGTTGTCCTTGTTCATAAAACTCAGGACGGAAGCACCGATCATAGCGATCAGCGCCAAAGTGGTTAACATGTTGTGCATGGGGTGTCTTTTAGTGGTTACGGGTGTTCCGATAGAGCGTTACTTAGAGAGAAAGGACTCGGAAAGAACGATGTTGTGTCCAAGAAACGGAGGTTTGGCAACCCTTTTCTACGAACATTCTCGGGAAAGAAAGGCGTTTGAGGGCTCTTGCGACCTCGATCCAATCAACTTTCTGTTGCTGCTAATTACGCTAAATTTAGAGCGCTAAAACGCCTCTGCAACTCTTTCTTGGGAAAAACATCTTGCCCCAGGTCGGATGCGGTTTATCGCAACCTCGCCAGGGACTATGGAATCTCGGCTTGCGAATCCCGCCAGGCCCGAAAGGGAGCAACGGTAGCATGTCCGATCTTGCCGTAGTTTCCTGGCATTCTTTCTGTCGCTACGTTGTGTAGCGATTGACGATTCCACTTATTCCCGATATCTTCGCGCACGATGCAACTTGTGGACGTCCAAGAACGGTTTGAGACCTTTCTCAAAGAGAAAGGCCTGCGCCAGACGCCCCAGAGAGATGCGATCGTGCAAACGGCGTTTGCCAATTCCGAGCACTTCACCGCAGACGAACTTTGGGATCGCGCCCGTAAGCATGACGCTTCCACTTCGCGTGCCACCGTTTATCGGACCCTCTCGCTACTTGTGGAAAGTGGCTTGCTTACTGAGATCGATCTTGGAAAAGAGAACAAGCACTACGATCCGAACTTCCTTGATCACCCTCATCACAATCATCTGATCTGCACGGACTGCGACAAGGTGGTCGAGTTCGAGGACGATCATATTAATCTCCTGGAGGACTGCATCACGAGACGGCTCGGCTTCAAGCCTTCCCGCAAGATGATCCGGATCGAGGCATCTTGCGATGAGCTGAAGCGCTTCGGTGCTTGCAGCAAGAACGGCAGCGAGACGCAGACCACCACCACGGTGGCTAAAGATTAAGGACTTGCACGGGACACCGCGCGAATCATGTTCCAGCTCTATGTGGAAGGGCCGATTTCAGGAAGAGACTACCGATTTGATGAAGCGCTTCGGCGAGTCCATTTCGTTTGATTGGCGTCTCTACCGTCACGACATCCAGGCATCCATCGCTCATGCACATGGGCTCGTGCGCGCTGGTATCTTGAACGAAGCTGAAGCCAGCGAGATCGCCTCGGGTTTGCATCAGATCGAAAACGAAATTGCCCAGGGCACTTTTCCTTTCAGCATCGATCTCGAAGACATCCACATGAACATCGAAAAAGCGCTGACGGATCGGATCGGTCCGGCCGGCGCCAAGCTCCACACCGCACGCAGTCGAAATGACCAGGTCGCGGTGGACATGCGCCTCTACGCTTTGGATGCAGTGGATGCCATTTCCGAAAAGATGCGGAATCTGCAGAGAAGCTTGGTGGCCATGAGTCAACGTCATGCTGACGCAGTAATTCCTGGCTACACCCATCTGCAGCGCGGCCAACCCGTTCTCCTTGGGCATCATTTGTTAGCCTATGTGGAAATGATAGATCGCGATCATGGACGCCTGCAAGATGCGCGTCATCGGATCGATTGCATGCCCTTGGGAAGCGGGGCGCTGGCAGGCTCTACCATTCTCATTGATCGCGAAGCGGTGGCGAAAGAGCTGGGCTTTTCTCGGATCAGCCACAATAGCATGGATGCGGTCAGTGACCGTGACTTCATGGCGGAGATTCTGTTCGACTTGGCCTTGTTAGGGGTTCACCTCTCGCGGCTCAGCGAGGATGTGATCTTGTGGGTCTCAGCGGAATTCAATTTCCTAGCACTGAGCGACGCCCACACCACGGGGTCCAGTCTCATGCCGCAGAAGAAGAATCCCGATGCCGCGGAACTGACCCGCGGAAAGACAGGACGCCTCTTTGGCAATCTCATCGCGCTGCTCACCACGTTGAAGGGGCTGCCCATGACTTACAATCGGGACTTGCAAGAAGACAAAGAGCGACTCTTTGACTCAATCGATACGGCCAGTCAATGCCTTGACATTTTCGCCGAAATGATGGCGCAAGCCACGGTGAAGGAAGACTCCATGCGCGCGGCTGCCAGCGATCCTTTCCTCCTAGCCACCGATCTTGCCGACTATCTTGTGAAAGCTGAGGTGCCCTTCCGCCAAGCCCACGAAGTGATCGGCAAGCTCACCGCCTATTCGTTAGAGCATGAGAAGCCATTTCCAGAAATGACCCTGGATGAGTTTCGTCAGTTCTCTGACGCCTTCCAATCCGACGTCTTCCAAGTGCTCGATTTGGAAACCGCCCTCGCCGCACGCGACAATGTCGGCGCGCCGTCCCCCTCACGTCTCGCCGCAGAGTTTTCGCGTTGGACGACGTTGCTAGGGATGGCTTAAGCATTTATGAAAGTAATCCTAGCAAAGATCTTTGGGGCTCGTCAGAAGCTATCACGCCAACGCGGCAAAGATGACGCCGAGATGCCGTTTCTTGAGCATCTGGAAGAGCTTCGCCAGATGCTGGTCAAGATCATCGGGACTCTCATCGTAGTCACGATCGCCTCATTCGTATTTCGAGAGCAGTTGATGGACTTCATCAAGAAGCCCGTCGAACTCGCGGGCCTCGGTGCCACCATCGAACTGCCAGCGGAAATAGATAAGTTAGAGTGGCGGAAAGTGCAGACCATGGCCAAGACGGCACAAGGTCTTGATCCCGCCATACGAGAAGCTTTTCTCGGTGCCGCTCTCACAGAAGAAGACAATGGGTTGCGCCCTTTCATTGAAGCACTCCCCATCTTCAATGCCACGCTCGTGCTCGATGAGAAGACTCGAGAAACCTTCGTCAATGACGCGATCAAGGACAATCCAGGGCTGCGGGATACGGTCTTGAAGATGGTCAAGTTGAATCCAAAAGCCAAAGTCGATCGTCAGGGTAACATGATTGAAATGAGCGCCTTGCGCATTTCCGAAGCTTTCACGCTCTCCTTGAAGATCTCGCTCATTGCGGGTATCGTCATTGCCTTTCCTCTGCTGCTCTACTTCCTCGCGCAGTTCATCTTTCCGGGGCTCACTGCCAAAGAGAAACGCGCAATCCTTCCCGCGGTCGGAGTTGGATTCCTCTTGTTCCTCGGTGGTGCCTCCTTTGCCTATTGGTTCGTCACACCAAGGGTTTTGGAGTTCATGCACGGGTATGCGGAAAGTCTTGATGTGGCTTCCGACTGGCGAATTGGCTACTATGTCAGTTTCGTCAGTCAGTTGGTGGTGATCTTCGGGCTAAGCTTCGAACTCCCTGTCGTCGTCCTGACATTGGTCAAGCTGGAGTTGCTCAGCTACGAATACATGGCCCGCACGCGCGCCTACGCGGTCATTATCATTTTCACCGTCGCAGCGATTATCACGCCGACGCCAGATGCCTTCACATTGACGCTCTTAGCCGGGCCCATGGTCTTCCTCTATGAGATGAGCATTTGGATGGCATTCTTCATTGATCGCAAACGCAAGCGACTCGAAGCAGAAGAAGAAGCCGAACAAGCCGTGGCTCGAGAGAAACGGGCCAAAGCGCACGAAGTCGCGTTGCCGTCCACGCTGCCTTTGGGGACCGTTGGCCACACTCCGACCAACAATGAAAGCGCTAGTCAAGCCTATGCGGACAACGACGCCATGCAGGAGGACGACGACGCAGAGCCCGAATATGAAGAGGGCTTCGAGCCGAAGGCAGATGACGCCAAAGACGATGATGATGTCAGTCCATACAGCAATTACGAATTTCACAACCATCACTACAAGGATAGTGGCAATGACAGCCCTGATGAGGATATTTCTGATGATCGTGAGAAACGTGATTCGGTTGACGATCAGCCGACTTCGGACAACAAAGAGAAAGACGACAAGACCCGTCCCGATGGTGACAACGACGACGATTCATCTGATTCGAAACTATCCTGATGTCCTCTCCTGCTGAGAACGCCCAATCGAACGATACCCAGACCAATAAACCCAGTGAGGTGATGGTGGTGGATCATTGGTTGATTTTTAATTGCCCGCATTGTGAGCAGACCATCAAGCTGGATCGGAAAGACGGCGTCCACGACATTGAATGTCCCTCTTGCCATAGTGTCTTCGAGCCTCTCCTCGATCGCGATGTGGTACTTCCTCCTTCTCGGAAGACACCTTCTAGGAAACGGGCACGTCGGCGGGGCCCACGCCAAGCTGGTGAAGACGATGAAGCTGGGCCGTCCACACGGCCCAAGACGCGGAGTCGCCCTACTACCTCTAGCCTTCCTTCCGAAGGCTTGGTCAAACTGTCACTGACACCGACGAGCCACTCGCCCGAAGACAGCAACTCTAAAACCTCGGTCTTGCCCGTGCGCTCTGCTCTGGAACTTGAGCGCCGACGCGTGGAATCTCTCGATACGACAGCCCTTCAGCCAGACGAGACTGAACTCGATGCGGTCATCGAAGAGCAAAGCGGAGGAAACTACAAACGGATCCGCGTCCGCACCCGCAAGAAGCGTCTCACAGAGAAACAGCGCGCTTTCAATCTCTACCTTCTTGGCGGCCTAGCCAGTGTTGCCATCATCGGCCTCTCACTCTGGGGCGCGTCCAAGATGTTTCGTGACAGCACGGACCAGGGTGACTCAAACCCTGAACCCCATAGCGGTGATGCCTTCGCCGACTCCGAACCCATCGGCAACACGATTGGCAATCGCAATGCCCTCATCAACGAATTCATCACCGCCACCACGGTTGATCAGTTGCTTAAGCTCGTTCGCTATCCCAAGCGTCTTGAGCCCACCATTCGCGCATTTTACGGAAGCAACGACTTGCCGGAACTCAGTGTGAAGTCTGTCAATCCGGTGACTGGAATCCAAAGCTCCTTGCCCAAGAACTTCAGCCGCTACCAAATGATCACGGGCTCTGACAGTGTTGCCCTTTACATTGAAAAGACGGATACGCACGGCTACCGAGCTGACTGGGAGAGCTTGGTCGGCCTCAGCTCCATGCCCTGGGCAGACTTCATCTCGAGCAAGGCCACACGAACGGCGCGTATGCGCGTCTATCTCACGGACCCTGACAACAGCTACTATGAGGCGCCCTTTGATAAGGCCCGATATCGATCGCTACGCATCGAAGATCCCTCACGGAAACACACCCTTTACGGCTACTTCGAACGCAACAACACGGACTTACGTCGGCTGACTGATAAGTTTTTAGGCATGGAAAAGAAGAACCAACTTCATACGTCGGATCGAGAATTCGAAATCTCGGTGATCGTGGACATCCGCTATCCGGCCGGCGCGTCCAATCCTGCCCAGGTGGAGATCATTGAGTACGTGACCGACTCCTGGTTGCGCCCTTGAGACATGAAGCGGTCCTGGTGGAAAGGGCTAGGTTCTACCGCCATTGATCTCGTCTACCCACCCCACTGTCCGGGGTGTGCGGAACTCGCTGAGCAAGACCGAAGTATCGGCTCATCTGGGCTGGAACTTTGTCAGACCTGCCAGACAGAGTTGTGGCCATGCGAAGACCCACGATGCCAAGTCTGTGGCGAATCGTTTCTACCCGCAGGCCCCAGTCGATTCGTATGCGGGACCTGTCGAGGGCAGAACTTTGCCTTCGAGTTTGCTGTGTCTCCCTATCAAAGCAAGGGCGTCCTCCGCGATATGATTCATCGGTTCAAATACCAGAGCCAACTCTCTCTTCGACCAGTGTTAGGTCAGTTCCTCGCGGAAGTCTTAGAAGACAATCGCATCCGTTCTTTAGAGCCCGGTTGGATCACAGTTCCCGTCCCACTCCACCCACGTCGCTATCGTGAGCGCGAGTTCAATCAATCATTAGAGCTCTGCCTTGAGCTGAAACGCCACGGAGGGATTCCGATTGTCAGTGCCCTGCGCCGAACGCGTTACACACCCTCACAAACACACTATCGCCGCGATCAACGCAGAGTCAATCTCAAGGGGGCATTTGCCCTCAAACGCTGGCGCGCTTCTCGAGTGAGAGGGCGCACTGTGGCACTGGTCGACGACGTCTTCACCACGGGCTCGACTGCGAATGAATGCGCTGCCATTCTACGATCTGCCGGGGCAAAGAAGGTGGTTGTGATCACTCTAGCCCGGGGCTAGAATCCATTCTCCCATTCCTCGTTCCTATGCCCATCTTCAAGAAACCACCTTTCGGCTTTGCTCGGAGCATAAAGAAAGAGATGCCAGAAGGCCTCTGGCACAAATGCCCTTCGTGTTCCAATGTCGTTCATGACATTGAGTTAAGAAAGAATCATCGTGTCTGCCATCACTGCACACATCATTTCCAACTCTCCGCTGCCAATCGGCTAACACTCATCACTGACCCAGATTCTTTTCAAGAAACAGATTCCGAGTTGGTCACGGTCGATGTCCTCGAATTCGAAGGATACGCCAAGAAGGTCGCACACTACCGTGAAAAAACGAAACTCAACGAAGCGATCGTAACCGGACGTGCCACCATCGGCAATCATCCTGTGAGCATCGGCGTCATGGACTTCAGCTTTCTCGGAGCCAGCATGGGAGTCGTGGTCGGCGAGAAGATTACGCGCCTCATTGAACGCGCCACGGCGGAGAACGCTGCCGCGATTGTCTTCGCTGCTTCAGGCGGTGCCCGCATGCACGAGGGCATCCTTAGCCTCATGCAAATGGCCAAGACGAGTGCAGCGTTAGGACGTCACGCCGAAGCTAGGCTGCCCTACATTTCCGTGCTGACTCACCCCACCACAGGAGGCGTCACCGCAAGTTTCGCGACCCTTGGGGACGTGATCATCGCCGAGCCGAAATGCATGATCGGCTTTGCCGGGCCACGCGTCGTCAAAGAAACGACGCACCAGAACTTGCCTCCTGGCTTCCAGACTGCTGAGTTCATGCTAGACCATGGGCTGGTCGACCGCATCATCGAACGCAAAGACATGCGTCGCACTCTTAGTTCGCTTCTTGGATTCATGATGCCCGAGAAGTCGCGGGCATCGGCCTAGCAGACCCCTCATTTCCCCAATGAGCATGCTCGATTGGCTCTACGGACTGCAAAGCATCGGGATCAAGCTTGGTCTTGAGAACATGCGGCGCTTGTTAGCTGAGCTGCCAACTCCGCGCACGCCGCCACTCACGATCCACGTTGCAGGCACCAACGGGAAGGGATCCGTTTGCGCCTTCATGGACGCCATCGCCAGAGCTCATGGACTCAAAACTGGCTTGTTCACCTCACCCCATTTGGTGCGTTTCCAGGAGCGTATCCGGGTCAATGGTGAGACCATTCCGGACAAAGACATGGATCGTTGGCTAAGCCACCTTCGAGAGATCGTCTCCGATTGGGACCCTCATCCAAGTTTCTTCGAGATCACTCTCGCTCTCGCCATCGCCCACTTCTACGAACAGCAGATTGAATGTCTCTTACTCGAAACGGGGCTCGGCGGCCGGCTCGATGCCACCAACGCCCTTGAGCCGCGGCACGTCTCTGTCATCACCCCCATCCACTACGATCACACCCACATTCTTGGGAAGACGTTAGACGCCATCGCAAGAGAGAAGGCAGGTATCTTCCGCGCCGGTATTCCAATCGTGAGCGCTCTCCAATTGCCCGAAGCCGAAAGAGCCCTAAAGCAGGCAGCAGACGCGATTCAGGCGCCCATCCGTTTCGTAAGGGCACCCTATG
>JBLHHN010000037.1:0-28762 GCA_047616785.1 Verrucomicrobiales bacterium | reverse complement strand
CAGGATTTTGTGGAGAGCGGCAAGAGCGAATGTGAGTTCACCCTAACGTTTACTAATGACCTGATTGAAGAATTCAAAGGCCACGGCATGGCAATTCCCAAGACTGTTCGGTTGCGATTTGTTCGTGTGCTTCTCGATACGGGCGAGGTGGAGGTGCTCATCACCAATCTGATCGACCGAGATAAGTATCGGGCAGAAGAATTCAAGGCGCTCTACCATGAGCGCTGGGATGTTGAGGAGGGACGTCCTTGAATCCAAGGATTTTGGAAATACCTTTTAGCTCTGACATGGGTTTGTTGTTTGAGTTCACCTTCGCAAGAAGACAAACACGAGCCCATGTCGAGATTTTCTTTGAGTGCGGCTCTACTGAATTTCTCAAAACTTATACTAACATCGCACTGAACTGGATGAACAGCCGTTGCGAATCTCGTATACAGCCTTAAATTCCCCTTAGAAAACGGAAATCAACCATTGCAGATCATTCCAATCCTGCTACATAACAATCACCCATCCAGCGAATTCTAACAACCCCTGGGAAATCCCCCTCGGCCTTAAACCAACGCCAACGCCAAACCCACCCTAGCCGATCCTACGAAATACCCGTTGCTAAACCCGAATACACCCAGAAAAAGGGGCTGATACGGTTTTATGTTTAAGCGCCCTGAGGCAGACGACAAAACGGTGGGACGAATTCTGGCAAAATATCTCCAAATTTGGTATTTCGTCATAAATCACGATTTCAGGACTCATGGAGCATCCGTGAAAACAAGCTCCCGATAGCCCTCTCTTTATCACATTATATCCAGGTCACACCCTTTGGCTCGATGCTATTCCTCGAACCGTTGACCGACGAAGGAATGGGATCGAAAGTCATTCTGTCGGGTGCGATAGTGCCACCTGAAATCACGAACGACATTGCCTCGTCCATTGTCCAATCAGTCGAAATCACCTTATCTGCTGGGACGATCTCCAGGAAGCCTGATGTGGGATTGGGGGTGGTCGGCACGTAAACGGCAACGAGCTTGCGGCCTGTGTTCGCGTCTTCGAAGCTCCGCGTCACCAGTCCCACGGTTTTCATCTCGGGCTGAGGAAAGCCGATCAACACGACGCGTTGTAGGTCATTGTCTGGTGATTCGTTGAGAACAGACACAAGCTTCTTCACTGAACCGTAGACTGACTTTACGATTGGAATTCTATCTAGCAATTGCTCGCAGATAAGGATGACACGGCGTCCGATCATCATGGAAGTAGCTAATCCCGTTCCGTAAATGACGGCGATGACAAGGACGACTTCGAGAAACCCTTGGAGCGTTCTACTCTCAAGAATGGAGGAGAGTGAGGGCATCATCGGCTGAATCAATTGAGCGAACCAATCGATCGGCGGTCCGCCGATTTGACTGAATAGGCCAAAGAGAAAACGAAAGATTAGCCAGGTGACCCAAAGAGGTATCAGCGTGGTTATTCCCGCAATGAGGTAGCGAGAAAGGTGTGGCTTACGCATTGAAGTAATCAGTTGGACTTGGATGGCGCTACTGGAATAACGAATCCTTCTGGCTTTAACGTGAGCACCGAGCACTCGACTTGAGTTAAGATGGACTCCGCAGTGTTGCCGATGAAGAGGCCTTGGATGCCAGTGCGTGCGACCGTACCCATGACGATTAAATCGACACCGTCCTCAACGGCTTTGCGAAGAATCACGTCAGCTGGGTTCCCTTTGATCGTGGAAATGGAAGTGCTGGGATGAGTGGCGAAGTCAGATGTTGCCTTGGCTATCGCCCCGGTATGGAGTGCTTCCATCTTCTGAATCTGCTCATCAAGACTCTCTTCACTAACTCGAAGGAACGGGCTGTGCCTCATTGCATCCTCATACTCCAGCTCCCAACAATGAAGGATCTCTAGGACTCCGTTCGTCCTTTCACGTAGGCTGGATGCGAGTTCCAGAATCAATCGAGCCATAGGATCACTCGCTGGGCGTTCAAGATCCGGGTCGATGGCCGCAAGAATGCGCAGCGGATGTTCGCGCTTGTTGGCTCCGCGGAAAAGCCATAGCGGGCAAGGACACTTTCGGAGGATACGCATATCCGTGGTAGGGAAACCTTTGATTCGCTTCTCCGAGACCGTTTCTGTAGCCTTGATGACCAGATCATAACCATGGGCCATTACTTGCCCGACAATCTCAATGAATGGCTCTCCACCAACAAACGCAATGTCCGGTACCGCCGAGAGCGGTCCGCCAAGCTCCGTCACCACTTTCCGCACATCGGCTTCGACCTGCTCTTTAAGGTACCGCTCAAGAGGAATCTTGTAGTGCCAATCCTCAGGCAATCGCTTGAGCACCGTGAGCACAGAGACTTTTCCCCGATTGGTCTCGGCAAGCTCCAAGGCCTGACGAAGGGCCTCTAAGTTCGCGTCAGAGTTGCCGCAGTATACAAAGAGAATGCTCTTGAATCGGTTCATGTCACGAAAGGATATACATGAAAAAGATATCATGTCAAGTGTTTCTTGTTCGTGACGCAGCCCTAGTTTGCGCCAGCAAGGAATCTGAACTACACCGTTGACTTGTCACATAAGCCGTGCGTCATGAAACATGATATAATTTACGTGAATCCGGATTCGCATTCTAGCAATAAACCCATGAATAAGCCGATCATCGTTTCTCACCTTCTGCAGTCCACGAAATTGCATTGGACCGTCGTCTTTGCATTTGGTGGTACTCTGGGAGCGTGGCCGCTCTTGGGAGGCGACTGGGTGCCGCATAACGCAGCCGTTGGCCTCGCGTTGGGGCTGATCATGTTGATTGTGACTGCCGCCATTTGTTTTCGATTTACAGCAAAACGCTTCGGCCTGGCTCCTGAAGTTTGGGTGTTTAGTCCCCTTGGGCTCTTGCTTCCGCGCGAAATGCAGCTGTTAGTGCCAGCAAAGAGAACTGGGCTTGCATGTATCATTCCGATCGTATACGCAGTGGCGGGACTAATAACACTGCCCCACCTCATTCGAGCAGGAGGCGCTGAAGGAGTATTTGCAGCCTGGGACTGGTGGACCGGACCCATGATCGCGGCAAGATTCTCCCTCGCCAGTCTTGCATTGGCATTGTTCTATCTTTTGCCCGTCTATCCACTTGCCGGTGCCTATGTGATCAAGGTTCTGCTAGGACGCTTCACAAGCTCCGCCCTAAGCCATACGATCACCTGCCGAATCGGACAGTTCGCGGCCCTGGGAATAATACTCTTGTACATTACCCCTCCTTGGATGGCTGTAGCCGCTCTCTATTTCCTTGTAACTGCGGAACTCGAACGTCGAAGTTATCAAGAGACCCAACTGCGCGTCTCTGGGACCGATTCTGATAATACGCGGACTGGGAAATCACCTCTTCCGGACTAACACACTCAACCACGCCCCTAATACATGAATGCTCTATCAGTCAATTCAAATGAGAAGGAAACGGCTCTCGTAATCAACGAACCCAAGCCAATATCCAAGTGGAAGCGCTACCTCTTACCGGGATCGCTTCTAGGCTGCATTGTCACCCTCATGCTGATTGCGATATGTGTCTACTTCAGCCGCTCGCCCAAACTTTTTGACGTCGAGACGAAAGCGATGACGATGGCGGGAGCTGAGGCAGGACCACTGAAGCCTGGCTATCGAACCACCGCAGCCATCTATCAAATCAGCGAAACGCTTCTCAACAAGCCTGGCGGTTATCTAACCAATGACGTGATGCCACCCTCTGTGTTCTTAGATAACATGCCTAGTTGGGAATTTGGAGTAATTACCGAACTTAGAGATGCGGTGCGGTCCTTGCGAAACGACTTCAGTCGGGCGCAATCGCAGTCTTTGGAGGACCAAGATCTGATGATTGCAGACTCACAGTTTCACTTCGATCATACCCGGTTCATGCTCCCCTCTACGGAGGATGAGTTTGCTAAGGGTCAGGCAGCGCTTCAACGTTACATAGACCGGCTCCAGAAAGGCGAAGCACAATTCTTCAATCGCGTCGATAACCTTAACTTCTATCTCGCCACGGTTGAGAAGAGGCTGGGTAGTCTATCACATCGCCTGAGCAATAGTGTGCGGGAATCTTACCTGCGCGAGCTCATCTATGAAAATGAAGATGATCTCGTAGAAGTAATCGACCCCACACCATGGAATAGGATCGATAACAACTTCTTCGAAGCTCGAGGTTACATCTGGGCACTGATTCACACTCTCCGTGGCGTGCAAGTCGACTTTGACGCCGTGCTGAAAAGCAAGAATGCCAGTGAAATGCTGGAGCGTATCGTTAAAAAACTCGAGAATGCCCAGCGAGCCATAACGAGCCCGGTCATTTTCAACAGCAGCGGCTTTGGCATCCTCACTAACCACTCCTTGGTCGTGGCCTCCTACATTTCCAGGGCCAATGCCGCCATTATCGATCTGAGAAGATCGCTAGAAGAAGGTTAACGACATTCCACTCGATCTCCTCATGCCGCGACCATCATCCTCTCCTAGCCGCTTGTTACGGCTCGACACCCGTCGCCTCGTTCGAAGCGGCAGCGCTCTCGTGCTCGCCGTTCTTGCAGGAGCCCTCCTCTGGGACATCCTAGAACTTTGGAACGTCTTTGACAGAGAACGACAGGTGAGTTATGTTCCGTTCTTCATCGGACTAGCACTTCTACCTCTAGTTGGAGTGCCAACTACGCCTCTCTTCATCATTGCGGGAATCGCGTTCACGCCAGTCGCGGCTATTGCTGGTTGCGCCTTGAGCATCGCCGCGAATTTAGCAATTAGCTACTGGCTAGCCAATCGGTGGTTGCGTCGACCGATTCGTCGTCAGATGCGGAAATGGAATATCAAATGGCCCGAACATGACCCCACACAAGCATTGCACTTCCTTTTTCTAGTTCGCTTGACACCGGGGGTTCCAACTTTCGTCAAGAACTATGCCACCGCGCTGAGCGAAATCTCTTTCATCACGTATCTAAGTGTGTCCTGGCTCATCACCTTCGCTTACGCCATTGGGTTCGTCATTATGGGGGATTCGTTAGTCAATCACAGTACAAAGGAAGCATTTATTGGAATCTTTATCCTGGTTGTAGGATTTGTGATTGTGCGCAGAGCCCGCCGGAAAAACTTGAAAATTACCGACGAGATCGCTGCGGAACATAAGCTTGCCCCTTCACAGGTCACGGCTTGCAAAAAAGAGTTGTTCTCGGAAGGTTGCGCTCCCATTGAACGGAAGAAAGCCAGAAATCGACAATCCGAAGCAGAGCAAGAAAGGCAAAGAAGCACTGAAACGAGCCTTAAGTTAAGACGCGCGGTCGGCGAAAAGGAGTCATTGGTATAAAAGTTCAAGGAGCCGGGGATTGGGGCCATGAGGAAACGAACAACGCATTGGTTAACCCAAATTAGTTATAAAGATATTAGAAACATGATTCGAGAAACATAAATCCAAATCGTTGGGTATCCGAGCAATCCATAAACACGACAAACCACCATGAGCTACCGTCTGTGCATCGCCCGCGCCATCGCCGTGAAGCCCTCCATCCTCCTCATGGACGAGCCCTGCTCCGCCCTCGAGCCCATCGCCACGATCAAAATCGAGGAACTCATCACCCACCTCAAAGAACAATTCACGATCGTCATCGTCACCCACAACATGCAACAGGCAACCCGCTGTTCCGACAAGACCGCCTTCTTCTACCTCGGCGAACTCATCGAGCACGGCCTAACCGCCGACATATTCTCCAATCCGAATCACACGAAGACCAAGGAGTATGTCGGTGGTCGCTTCGGCTGATCCCCCACTCCATCCATCTCCGGTGAAAACGTCCAATCCTCACATCTTCAGCGGCTTCAATGAGGCTCTCGAAACCCTCAGCTGCGATCTTCTTCGCATGGCCGAGAGAGCTTCCGAGAACCTCATCCACGCCATGGCAGGTTTCTCGAATGCGACGCCGACCGCGGCAACAAGGCCATCGCCGAGGACGATGACCTCGATCAGCGCGAATACGCATCGACCGCGAGGAACCCGATTCTCGCCTTGCTGTTTGGCTGCGTAAGCTTGCACGAACTCGGCCCTGCGGTGGGGAGCCGCGCGAGCAACGATGGGGAGCATAAAATTCATCGGATCCAGCAGACAAGGCCGAACATCACTGCGAGAAGGGCGAGAAGCAAGATCATCGCCGTCGGCCAGCGGGCTAGATTCCTTTCCACATTCACCACGCATTCGAACATGCCTAGCATACTGATAGACGGGATTCGAGGCCTCGGTTTCGAACTACTCCACATGCGCAACGTTTTTGAAACGCTAATGATTAGCCGCTCCAGAAGCAGGAGCAAGTCGCCTGCAGGAATCTTGCCCCCGAGCGATTGTGCCTTAGACCAATTTGTTCCAAAAAAGATTCCTGCAACAGCGACAGCGGCCAGAACTGGCCAAGCAGCGTTGAAGAGCTTGGAACCCTTGAGGGAACTGGAGGCAAACCTGGAAGCTGGATCCCAGAGCCACACTAGCGAAAGCGAACAGACGACGAGCGCTCCCCACCCCAGAAACATCCAAGGCCTTCCTTTGTCACTCTGCGACATCAGATGGTAGGAGCGGACGACGATGATGAAGCGAATCATCAGAAAGGAAGTGCCGATGGCAGCTGCTGGCAGGAGAACGGTCAAGACCAGAGGCCAATCGTGAGAGAAATATGGGGAGACAGATTTCAAAGCGCCCTTAGCAGTTGCCCCGCTCAAAAAAGGTGCCCCGCCCAAAGAAAGTGCAGGGAGAAGAATCCCCAACCAGGCAATTCGTGGCATCCCCCCGGGCGCGGTACCAGCTCCGAGAAACAAGGCTCCCTTCGCCAATCCGTGATGGAAAGCGTAAATCGTGACCGCGACCAGTAGTGCTGGCCACAACTCTGGATGCAAGAGTCCTGCGCCTATCCCCAGCGTCATGAATCCCATCTGACTGATGCTCGAATAGGCAAGGATCGTCTTTGGGTTCGCTTGCACCAGACCAACCGCAACCCCATAGAATGCGGCCACCAAACCAGCGCACATGAGAAAGGTTCCCCATCCTTCGAAACCGCTCTCCCCCAGTGGCAGAAAGCGGATCCACCCCAATAGGCCAGCCTTGATCATCGCTCCGCTCAATACAGCACTCGCCGGCGGCGGGGCTGCCGGGTGCGCAAGAGGCAGCCAAACGTGCAGAGTGACAACTCCCGCCTTAATCCCGAACCCAACGATCAGCAAGGCGACCGTCATCTGGCTTGTTACGATTCCCGGAGCGACCGGCAACGACAGGTTGAGCCCATGTCCAGCGAGCATGCTGACCAATCCCACGAAGAGCGAAATCTCACCAAGGATCACAAGGATCATGTAAACTTTTCCCGCTTTGATCGCGGCTTCGTCTCGATTGTGTATGATGAGTCCGAATGAGGCAAAGCTCATCAGGGCGAAGCACGAATAGAAGGCGACGGCATCACGCGCCAAGATCAGCCCGAAGTTGCCGATCATTGCGAATACAAGGAAAGCGTTATAGCTCAGACGCCGGGGATCACTCTTCAGGTAGCCCAGGCCGTAGACTCCGCTGAGCAACCATAGGATCGAGGTGAAAAGCAGAAACGTTCGTCCCGTAACATCCAACCCGAACCTGGATCCGAGGCCGAGCCAAGTTAGTTCCACGATCGTTTCATTTGTCCAGAATAGCGCCACTAACAAACCGCTAGCCGCAGTAAGAAGCACCAAACCGATAGATGCCTTGTGGGCGGCGCTGCTCATCGCGGTGCGTACTCCTCATCTGTAATCGTTTTCACCCACTCAAGTGGCGACCACGGCGACTCTGCGAAGACTCCAATTAAGATGCAAATGATAGCCGTGATGACCGGGGGAGCCAAAAGCATCCAATGCGTCTCAAACCGCCACTTGCATTGTTCCTTTGGCCACTCGCCCTCCTGTTTGCAGAACCACACCCGATATAGCATCGGGAGAAAGTAGGCTGCGTTCAGGAGGCTGCTCGTACCCAGCACGACCACCACCCACCAGTCACCAGCCTCGAGGCTACCAATACCCAGATACCACTTGCTTACAAACCCAGCCATCGGTGGCACGCCGATCATGCCGAGTGCGCAAATCGTGAAGGCACCCATAGTCAAGGGCATCCGTTTGCCAACGCCCGACATCTCTCGAACGCGATGAATTCCCAAAGTCTCCGCGAGATTACCCGCACAGAAAAATAGAGTGATCTTCATGAGCCCCTGGTGCACGAGGTGGACAAGACCGCCAATCGTCGATAGCTGTCCGATGAGTGCCGTCCCAAGGATGATGTAAGACACTTGGCTAACAGTCGAATAAGCGAGGCGTTTCTTGAGTTCATCTTGGAACAAAGCCAGCACCGAGCCCCAGATAATCGTTACAGCAGCCAGTCCCGCCAACCCCGCCGAGACACCAAGTTTGCTTACTGCGCTCACCCCGTAGACATCATAAAAGACGCGCACAATCCCAAAGGCCCCCGCTTTGACGACCGCGACTGCGTGCAAGAGCGCGCTAACCGGCGCGGGAGCGACCATCGATTGCGGCAACCATCCGTGCAATGGAACGAGTGCCGCCTTCACCCCGAGCCCGGCGATCATCAAAACAAAAATGCATTGTAGTTCCAGACGATGGCTCTCAGCGAGATTTCCCAAAAAACCGCCAGCCTGAAATTCAAGGTTTCCAGCCAAAGTGCTAAGCCAGACAAGGCCGACGAGCAAGAAAGCTCCGCCGCCAAGGGTGTATGTCAAATAGATGCGTCCGGCTTTGAGCGAATCAGGTGTGCCACGATGCACTACCAGAGGATAAGTAGATAAGGTCAGAAGCTCGTAAAAAATGAAGAACGTCATAAAATTGCCCGCGAGAGCAACGCCGACGGTCGAGAAAACGCAGAGACTGAAGAATCCGAAAAACCGACTCCGATTTTTTGAACCTTCGAGGTAGCCAATCGCATAGATCGTTGTCAGAAACCAGAGCACGGTCGACAAACTGATGAATAGTAGCCCAAGCCTATCGGCGCGCAGCACAAGATCCATATGAGCCAGCAGGCTAATGCGAGATTCATACTCGATCCCACGTGAGACGCCCTCCATCAGAAGAATGACGAGCACAAGCTTGAACGTTGCTCCGATCAGGTTGATCACCGTCCGCAACCGACTACGGTTCTCTGGAATAAAGAAGATAACGATCGCGGTGAGCAACGAGGCTAGCAGAATGAAATAAAGGTAACTCCGATCCCAATTCATGGATTGCCTCCCATTTGTAATGGTCTCAATGGAGCGCCAATTTCGAGCAGCTCAAGTAACTGTGGAGCGAGGAATCCCAGCGCGACACCTGCTAACGCAAGCCCCATCGCTGCCCATTGCATCGTAGCAGGGATCCTGACACACTCCTTCGAGGGCTCCTGAAACGCCAAGGCAAGCACACGAAAGAAATAACCTGCTGCCAGCAGGCCTCCCGCCAGCAAGACAACCGTATACCACCACTGTCCAGCCTCGATTGATGCCGTTAGCATCTTCCACTTTCCAATAAACCCAGCGCTAGGTGGCAGGCCCATCAAGCTGACGCCCGCGAGACCGAAAGCGAACATCGAAACCGGCACGGCTCGTCCAGCTCCTTTAAGATCTTCGAGCCGGTCGCTTCCCAGCGCGTATAAGAAATTTCCGGCAGCATAGAAGGCCGCCGCTTTGGATACAGCATGAGCCAGCAACATGTAGATGACCCCCTGCCGGGCGAGATCCGCCGAAGCCGGATTCATCGTCAGCGGGAAGAGCAGAAAGAAGTAGCCGATCTGCACCACTGTGGAATAGGTTACTATCAATTTCACACGATCCTGGGAAAGTGCGAGCATGCCACCCCAGATGACTGCCACACCTCCCAGAATACCGATCAGATTCGCGGCGCCCGAAGTGATCGCAGCAGGGAAGACCTCAAACCAAAGTCGCAGCAGAATGTAAAAAGAGGCTTTCACCACCAGACCTGAGAGCAGCGCGCTCACCGGCGCAGGAGCATTGGCGTGTGCAGGCGGAAGCCAGAAGTGCATAGGGAAGAGAGCCGTCTTCAATAGCAAACCGACCGTCATGAAACCCCCAGCAACGAGAGCCATAGGTGAATCTGTTAACACTGCGCGCAACCCATCGATGTCGACTGTTGAATAAGCACCGTAGAGAAGGGCGACTCCCAGCAGATAACAAAGCGATCCCAACATGCTAACGAAAAAATATCTCAGAGCCGCCGCGAGTGCATCTCGGCTATCAGAAAGTGCGATCATCGCGACCGATGACAGGCCGAGCAGTTCCAGGGTCACGTAGAGATTGAACACGTCACGCGCCAGAAATAGCCCATTGACTGCAGCCATCATCAGCAACCAGCATGGCCAGAAATATGTTTTACGACCCTCGAAAAACCTGCAGGCATAGACTGGCGTCGCAATTCCGAGGATTGCCGCGATCAACAACATCCAGGCACTCAGTCCATCCGCATAGAGCTCGATTCCGAGCGGCGCCTGCCAACCACCAATTGCAGAACTGCGGACACCGCTGGCCTTGAGTAATGTGATCAACCACAAGACCAATCCTCCATTGATGACTGCCGCAATTAGTCCGATCAGCGCACTTGCACGTGTACAGAGAAACGTTAATACCGCGGCACAAAGCGGGATCAGCACCAACCATGGTTCCGGCGATCCGGTCATTCCTCGTCCTCCTCCCCAGGCATCGAGGTGCGCCCGGTCTTGTGATGGTATCTCTTCGCCAACGCCAATCCAACAGCCGTTGCACTTACCGAGACTACGATCCCTGTTAGAACCATCGCATGGGGCACGGGATCAGGCGCTCCCTCTGGTGCGCTTGCCGCAGAAGCAATCAGCAGGAGGAAGACACCACCACCCATCACGTTAAACGCTAGGATTTTCCTAAAGACATGCGGATCAAAGATCAGGGCGAACAATCCGATCGAGAACAAACCGATTGAGACGAACGAGTAAATCAAAGGGCTGGTCATGGTCATTTCTCACCCTCCATTTCAACGTCTGGCGTGAAACGCCCCACCAGTAGAACCGTGAGCGAGCAAGCGATGGAAATGGTAGCCGCAGATTCGATCGCTAATATCAACCATTTCGAAACATCATTGCGATATTCTAGCATTGAATCATAGATTAAAGCCGTGCCCGCTCCAACAAGAATGAACACCACGAGTCCGAAAACCAGGGCGATCCTCCAAGTGGTTGCCGAGATTCGGTGGATCCATTGCGCATCTGTAAACGCCGCAAGGATCATCGCTCCTGCTAACACCGCTCCTGCTTGAAACGCTCCTCCTGGTGCATGCGCCCCAACCCACAACAGGTAACCAGAGACGATGACTAACAATGGCACGAGAATTCGTACGCCCGCCGCCAGCACCGGACTCCCCGAGGCTTTATGAACAAATGCGGGGCCAGTGTTGCGAATCGAGAGAACCGCCAAGACCGCCATGAGCAGGACGGCGATCTCCAATAGCGTATCGTAGCCGCGAAAACTGAGAAGCACCGCCGTGACCGGATTGCTGACCCCGGTCTCCGCAGTGCTATTGGCAACGACATCACGCAACCCTACCGAAGCTGCAGGCTGATTCAGAACGGCATATCCCAACATGCACACAACGGCTATGCACAGCAGCCCAGCAATCACAGGGTTCCCGGCAACGTCGACACTTTCCGACGGTTTGAACTCTCCCAAGGCCGCCAGAAGCAATGCCCCAGTCATGGCCGAACCGATAGCTGCTTCAGCCAGGGCGATGTCTGGAGCGTTCAGCCGCACCCAGACCAAGGCCATCAGAAAGCCAAACGAGATAAACAGAACCACAGCCTGGAACAGGTCGTGGCACCTGAGGAGATTCCACGCCATGACTAACAGGATCAGCGCCAGAAGGATGTCGAATGCCAATGCCACTAGGATTCCGTATCCCTTCTCGGTTTGATACCAACTCGACATGCGCGGCGGGCGATGAGGTGAGCAGCGGTCGCGCTTGCCACCAGGACAAGAATCCAGATACCAATGATCTTTAGCGCAATGATCCACGATGGCGACTGGATCGCCAGGCCGAGAGCGATGAACCCCAATCCCAGATTATCACATTTGGTCAGTGCATGCAGGCGTGAATAGACATCTGGGAAGCGCAAGAGTCCGACAGTTCCCGCAATAAAAAATGCAGCGCCTGCCGTAAGGAGAAGAATCGTAACGGTGTTAAGAATCATCGTGTTGAGCGTCCTCCATGTTTGCGCTCCACGCCGTCCTTACGAACGCTACCGAAATGACCAGAGCCAGCAGTGCGAAAACCAGAGCCACATCAAAAAAAGACGGCCTCTCCAACCCGACACCCAACAATAGAAGAATCGCAACACCAGCAGTCCCTAACAGCAATGCCGCGAGTATCTTGTCAGCACGTGTCGGGCTCCTCAACGCACGAAACATTCCGCAAGCAACGGTCAGCAGGATCAAAAGCGCAAAACCGAGATAGACATTCTCCATCATGATTTAGGCGAACAAATGGCAAAGAGATGAGCGACCTGCGCCTCAAGTATTCGCAAATCCTGATCAACATCCTTCGTATGATCCAATGTATGGATTAGTAAAGAATCCCCTTTGATCTGTATTGTTAGGGTTCCCGGCAGAAGGCTAATCACATTGGCAAAAAATACCCGGGCCGACTCTGGCAGGGAAGTCTCAAACGGGATCACCCCACAAGACAATCGAGGTTTTGCTCCGAACGCTCGAAATGCCACGTCAATGCCCCCTCGGAGCGACTGCTTCAGAAAGAACGGCACAAACCTCGCCAGCCTCCATGGTCGAATCGAAACGCCTTGCGTATTGGGCATCGAGTGGATCAGAAAGATCGCCACAGCGACCGCAGGCACTCCGATCATTAGAGCTCCAAGATCACCGCCGCTGAGGAGCAGCCAGATCGAAACAAGCACCCCACCCTGTCCAATGACCCGCGCACTAAGGCCGTGCCGGGCAGCGATTGCCGAATCGCCTCGCACCATCAATGGTTGTTTCGGGGGAGTCAGGTGACGTGTGCGTTTCACTTGCTTGAGCTTAAGATGTAGAGCTGCTTTTGCCATCAGGTGTGCGCCTACCGGAGCCGTAATGAACAGGAACAGCGTGATCAGGATCTCGTGGAGACTGATGCCTTCCACATGGCCGGAAAAATAAATTCCGGAAGCAACTAGAATCGCGCCGGAGCCGAGTGTCGTCGCCTTGGTCGGCCCATGCAGGCGCATGAAGAAATCAGGCAACTTCACCAGCGCAATGGATCCCAGCAGGATAAACAGAGCACCAATGAGCAACAAGGCAGCCAGCAGAATGTCGAGTGTTTCATTCATGGTTCGGTTATTCCATGATGTCGCCCCGCAACAGGTACTTACTCAGCGCGATCGTGCCGATGAATCCCATCACAGCAATCAGCAGTGCTGCTTCAAAATACAGCATGGTTCCTTGTTCGAGTCCGAACAGGATAACCAGGGCGATGGAATTCACATATAGCGTATCCAACGCCAGGATTCGATCGGGTATACTCGGGCCAATCAGCAACCGTATCAGGGACAATACCGACGCCGCGCTCACTATCAATACAGCGATATCAAGGGCGGTGTCAAGGATGGGACTCAGGGGTGTCAGCATAGTTTTGTAACCTCCAGTAAGGGTTCTTCATAACGCTTCTGGATCTGCCGCACCAGACTGTCCGCATCACTCGTATGGAGGCTGTGGATCAGCAGATAGCGTTGGTCCGCAGACACGTCGCACGATACGGTGCCCGGCGTTAGGGAAATAGTGTTGGCCAGCACACTAATCGCCAGCGGCGAGCGAAGCGCCAACTCATAGTGAATAAAAGCCGGTTGCAGCTGCCGGTTTGGTCGGATGATCCAGACAGCTACCTGCACATTCGCTGTAAGAATATCCAGTACCAGCCGACAAATATATTTGATCACCAGTCCGGGACTTCGCAAACGTACCGGTTCCGGCCAGAACTCAGAAGTGATAATAGGGATCAAGACCGCCAAAATCCCTCCCAACACAATATGCCCCGGCGCCAAGGTATTGTTCACCAACAGCCAGATTCCTACGAGTAGAACGGTCAAGAACGGGTGTGAAAACAGCTTTTTCATAACGCGCATCTCTTAGCCACCGATTGTTGGATTCCTCATGACGGCTTCAATATACGCCGGAACTTGTTGTAATTGAGTGGCAGTCTTCGTCGTGAAATTCATCACCTCGCCAGCAAATAACGCGAGCAGCGGAGACATCACTAACAGGCCGCTGATTAGCCACAAAGCTGACTTCTTTGGGGATTCGACTATCAGAGCATCCTCTATCAATGCTACCTGTTGCGGTCGATAAAAAAGAAAAGATCCGCTACGCACCAATGCCACCAAGATGAGCAGACTAGCTGTCAGCACGCTCGCCAACACCGACCAGCGCCAAGGATGTTCCAACGCCGCATCCAGAATCATGATCTTGCCGATAAAACCCGACATGGGGGGCAAACCTGCCAGCGCCACAGCAGCGAAGAAGAACCCGATTCCTAACCACTTCCTGTCCTGCATCTGCACAGCCGCATCGAAGCGGTCTGAGGCTGCGCCTCGGCTGCGCCGGATTAGGTCAGCCAGTAGAAAGAAAGCTGCTGCCACAAGAGTCGAATGCAGCAAGTAATACAGTCCAGCAGCAAGTGCTTGGGGCCGGTTCAAGCCTACCGCAATCAGCAGGGTCGCTACGGACGCCAGCACCAAATAGGACACCTGTTCACGCAGACCGCGTGCCGCCACCACGCCGAGCGCCGCGAGTACCAAGGTAATCATTCCGCCTGAAAGCACCCATGGCATGTGCAGCCAGGCCAGTTCGCCCGCCCGCCCACCAAATACCGTGCCATGCACGCGAATGATCGCGTAGACCCCGACCTTAGTCATGATGGCGAAGAAAGCGGCCACGGGTGCCGAAGTATTGGCATAGGCCTGAGGCAGCCAAAGATACAGAGGGAACATCGCCGCCTTCAGAGCAAACACGACTAACAGCAAGAGCGCCGCCGCCGCAATTAGCCCGCTACGCTCAGCAGGCGCTTCAGCCACTTTCAACGCCATGTCAGCAATGTTTAGGGTGCCAAGGCCACCATACAGCGCCCCTACTGCGAACAAAAACAGCGTAGAGCCTATCAGATTGATCACCACATAATGCAATCCGGCACGTGTGCGCCTCGCCCCTGAGCCGTGCAGTACCAGGCCGTAGGATGCCAGCAACAGTACTTCGAAAAACACAAAGAGGTTGAATACGTCCCCAGTCAAGAAAGCGCCATTCAGACCAAACAGCTGTAACTGAATCAAGACGTGAAAGTGTGAGCCCTGTTCGTCCACTCGCATGACGCTCGCATACCCAAGTGCTGCCAATGCCAGCAACGACGTTAGCAACACCATCATGGCCGCCAGCCGGTCAAGCGCCAGCACGATTCCAAATGGTGCTGGCCAGCTACCCAGGTTGTAGACCTGAGTTTCACCCGCCTGTGCCAACAGCAGCATCTTGATGCTCACCGTCAGCAACCCACCAACCAGCGCCAGACCCAACACACGCTGGACAGGAAAGCTAAATCGGCGAATCACCAATTGCAGGAGCCCGCCAATCAAAGGCAACAACACTGGCAAAATGACCCAATGCGTCATCCTTCTGTCTCCTCATTGTCGGGAAGGTTACCGCCCTCGCCATCCACATGGTCGTTGCCCAATTCATCTCGCGCCTTCAACGCCAGAACGATCACAAAAGCCGTCATGGCAAACGCAATGACGATCGCCGTCAAAACCAACGCTTGTGGCAAGGGGTCGGCATAACCATCCGCCACCGGGTCGATCACGGCAGGCGCACCCACTTTTAGGCGTCCCATCGAAAACAGAAACACATTCACGGCGTACGACAGCAGCGTTAGTCCAACCACCACCGGGAAGGTACTGGCGCGCAACACCAGATACACACCGCACGCCGTCATCACGCCCACACTTATAGCAATCAGAACCTCCATTAGCGCCCTCCTTTCTGACCCTTATCAGGCGCTGCCTGCATGAGATTCAGCTTGCCCAGTTCCACCAAGATCATCACCGTCGCACCAACCACCACCAGGAAGACACCAAGATCGAAGATCATAGCACTGGCGACTTCAAATTTGCCCACCACTGGCCACTTCACGTAGGTGAAGGCGGAAGTCAGAAACGGATACCCCAGGAAGACCGAGACCAGGCCTGTTCCAATCGCGAAAAACAACCCGGCCGCAATCACCTGATGCATGTCGGTGCGAATACGTGCAGACGTCCATGAGATCCCATTGCCCAAATATTGCAGCACGATGGCCAGCGCCGCAATCAAACCGGCGATAAAGCCACCACCAGGCAAATTATGCCCACGAAAGAAAACGAAGGCGGCAAACAAGAGCATCAGTGGAAACAGCAGCCTTGAAAGATTCTGCAATATGATCGGATGGCTATCTATACTCCATGCCCGTCCTTCCAAGTCCGTCGCTGAGGCGTGCAATCGTATCTTGCTCAACAAGGCAAAGATCCCCAGTCCCGCCAGCGACAACACGACGATTTCTCCCAAGGTATCAAAGCCCCGGAAATCTACCAGAATCACATTCACAACGTTGGTGCCCCCACCTCCCGACACACTATTTTCCAGGAAATAGCCGGAAATCGGCACCAGGTCGCGAGTAAGCACCGCCAGCATCAATAACGCCGCCCCCAAACCAATCCCCGTCGCCAATACAGCATCACGGAAATGCCGCCACCTCGAACCAGCCGCCTGGGTGTATTGCGGCAGGAAAAACAAGGCCAGCATCAGCAGCACCACGGTGACAATTTCCACCGACAGTTGCGTCAGTGCCAGATCAGGAGCAGAAAACTTGGCAAAACCCAGCGAAACTAACAGCCCCACCACGCCCAGCATGATCAATGAAATCATCCGCTGCCGATGCATCACCACTGTGAACACGCTAGCCAACATCAGCCCGCCAAAAGCTAGTAGTGCGACCGGATCAAAATCCATCAACGCACGGTCGCCAAACAACGGAGCATCCATCGACACAAAGCCTGCCACGGCTATCATCCCTGCAGCACCCAGCGTCCAGGCCACCATGTGTTGAAGCGAACCCTTGTCAAACCGTCGAGTAATGCTAGTCGCCAGCCAGAGCAAACCCTGCAACGCTCTGTTGTAGACAACCCGCGAGTCCAAGTGCGCCAGGTGCTTCTCATTCCAGGCAAATAAACGCCGACGAAACGTGTAAACCGAGACACCACCGATGAGGGCGATGGCGCTCATCATCAACGGCAGATTGAAACCATGCCAGATTGCCAGGCTATAGTAAGGCGGCTTGCCCTGAATTGTAGATTCCACCGCCACTGCCAGCAAAGGCCCTATTGTCAGCGCAGGCAGCATGCCCACGCCGAGGCAGATGATCACAAGAAAATCGACCGGTATCCGCATATAGAGCGGAGGCGGGTGCGGTGTACGTGGCAATCCCACCGGTTCGCCATTGAAGAACACGTCGTGAACAAAGCGTAGTGAATAAGCGACCGAGAAAATAGCCCCGAGCGTCGCCAGAATCGGAATCGCCAGCGCCCACGACGAAGCACCAGAAGCAACCACAGCCTGGTCAAAGAACATTTCCTTACTGAGAAAACCGTTCAGGAGGGGTACTCCCGCCATGGCCGCTGCCGCGATGATCGCGAGTATGGACACATGCGGCATGTACTTCAGAAGGCCGTTGAGTTTGCGCATGTCACGCGAACCCGTTTCGTGATCGATGATCCCAGCAACCATAAACAGCGATGCCTTAAAAGTTGCGTGATTGATGATGTGGAAAAGCGCCGCCACCGCAGCCAAAGGCGTGCCCAGCCCAAAAAGCAAAGTGATCAACCCGAGGTGACTAATCGTTGAATAAGCAAGAAGCCCTTTCAAATCATGCTGGAACAGAGCGGCAAATGCGCCCAGCAGTAGAGTCAACATTCCAACAGTCCCCACAATCCATAACCATTCGGAACTGCCCGCTAGCGCCGGGAACAGCCGCGCTAGCAGAAAGATGCCCGCCTTCACCATTGTTGCAGAATGCAGGTAAGCAGAAACCGGCGTTGGCGCAGCCATTGCATGAGGCAGCCAGAAATGAAACGGGAACTGGGCGGATTTAGTAAACGCTCCAATAAGAATCAGGATCAGGGTGGGAAGATACCAGTCGTGAGCACGAATCTTATCACCCGCCGCTAGCACCTCCGTCAGGTTATAACTGCCGACGATATGCCCCAGCAACAGCACGCCACCTAGCAGCGCCAGTCCGCCCATACCGGTAATCGCCAGCGCCATGCGGGCTCCGTGTCGCGCATCCTCACGATGCTGCCAAAAACTGATCAGCAAAAAAGAACTCAGCGCAGTCAGCTCCCAGAAAACTAACATTAGCAGTAGGTTCTCGGAGAGGACAACCCCTAGCATTGACCCCATGAACAACAGCAAATAGGCGAAGAACCGTCCCCTCGAATCTTTCGCCGACAGGTAATAGCCAGCGTATAAAATTACCAGAAGGCCAATAACCAATATCATCAGTGTGAAAAGCAAGGACAGCCCGTCCAAGCGGAAAGCAAATTCCAGCCCGATGGCGGGAACCCACTGCCAGGATTGGATCAGAGTCTGCCCGGCAAACACGGGCGACATACCCGGAATCAACACCAATAAGGCTACCAACGCCGCCAGCGCCGCTCCCCATGACGCCACACGGCTGTTCCGTGCCGACAAGGCAATAAGCAACGCAGCTATAAATGGCAAGATTACTGCTAAGGGCAAAGCGAAGCCTAGCACATGCATACAATCAAAAAGGGTTCCATGTCAACGGGAGTGAAAACTAGCGCCGTGCTGTAGATAACGATTGAGAACCCTAGTTAGCCCGTAGCTCAACAGAGCCCCGCTCGCCGCAGTGATCAAGCAAATCGCGTTGCCCGCAGTCCCAACATTGAAAATGGCTTGGACAGCGCCCTTCACCAGAATCTCTCGCTCGTCCTATTCGAAGGCATCCGGCGTCTCATGTAGTCTTCTACCACCTCGGTCAGCGTACTATAAAATCATAACCTGCTTGAACGCCACACTCGGATCTTGCGATCACTGCTCGCTCATCCAAATGTGTTTCTCGCGGCTTTCTAAGATCGACATAGCATCTGATCATTGGTGCCGATAGCCCCACAGAAAGATCTCCCACTTGAGTTCAATCGGCATTTAGTTGGGGTGGTTATCGTCATTACAATCCATAATAACATGAATTATTTTTCATGCAATAGAAATACATCGAAAAATCTGCAAGGCCGTGTTTCTCCCAATTCCCGTGCTTGGTTGGTTAGAAAACGGTCCGGATGATCAGGCCGAGTTTTATGCAACTTCAATCACGTTAGCATCGGCAGGCTATTCTGAGACCACAACAAGAAGCTAATAACCGCTTCAATAGGCGCTTTCTCCAAGATCTCGCGTCAAAACTGCACTGTCAATCAAAGCTCTGCTCAGCCAGAGAAACAGGGTTCTCTAGAAAACGCCATTAAAAGCATGAAAATTGTTACATGTTTCCGTTGACGCTCAACACATGCTCGCAACATTCGAACCATGTCAATCTTGCTTCCGACCGTATTTAACACGGGCTCCACAGTGAACACAGAGCAGATGAACTCACCCAGACATGTCCCAGCGTCTGCGATACATGATGCTCATCGTTACGCCATCGAAGTGAAGCAGTTACTCACTACTCTGGAGTTGCCGGATGTGGGCTCGATCGCCCAGAAGAAGGAGGTCGTTCTCCGCGCTGCAGAGCAGCTGATTCGGACAGCAGAGGAGCCCGTTCGGATCGGGGTAGTTGGCGAGTTCGGTGCTGGGAAGTCGCTCCTCTTGGGAGCGCTCATCGAGCGCGCCGATCTGCTGCCAGTCAGCGAGATTCCCACGACAGGGAATGTCACCGCCCTCAAATTGAAGCAGGCAGCGGAGGGTGTCAGCGCTTCAGAGATTGGCGATCTTCAGATTGAGTATCTTGACCGCCACGGAGTAATGGAGTGCTACGAGCACTTCCTCCGGAAGGCTACAGTTAGGATCCGCGCCACAGAACTCTCAAAGAAGCACCTTCGCCAATTTGCGAAATTGGAGACCGCCGCGCAGGATTTCCAGCAGCAGGTGATCGATTGCTGCCGGGCTTGCTGGGAGGATACACAGGATCCTGCTCAGCGTCACTTCCTCAAGGAATTGGTGGATTTCACACGCACCGATATGGCTCTCGGTCCTACGCTTTATGGTCGATGTGTTAAGGTTTCGCACGAGGTTGCCAGAAACGGTCTCCAGCTTCCACGGATGACTCAAGACATCAGCAGCATGCGTTTCGCGGACCTGACGGTCGCACCCTCCGCCGTGTTTTCGCCCGACCCGTCCGCCGAGCAACTCGGTGAGGCCTTCTTGCTAGTCAAGCGTTGTGAGATCACGGTGTTCGTGCCGCGCCATGCCTGGGAATTGACGTCGGACTTCGTATTGCTCGATTTTCCCGGCCTCGGCGCGGGCACTTCCGGTGTTCGGGACCGCTATCTTTGCCAGAGGGAACTCAAAGACGTCCAGACGATCCTCGTTCTCCTTAACGGCCAGCGTCCCGGAGCCGGGGGTGTTAACGAGTTCTACCAAATGATGCAACAGGAGAGAGCAGGCAACATTGCAGACTGTTTCCTCACCGCTATCAGCCGCTTCGATCAACTGCCCGTCGACGAGCAAGCCGCTACTTTCCTAGACAAGCTCCCGCTGACGGCGCCCATCACTGATCATGAAATCTTCGAGCAAGTGCCCGCGCTGGACACTCTGATCAAAAGTGCCCAGGCGTTCACCAAAAATTCAGACCGCATCATCTTGCTCTCACCACTCCGTGGCCTTCAGGTCTTGCACGAGAAGTCGGCCACCCATAGTGAGGCGGTGGATCCACGCATCGAGGCAAATCGCCATTCGATCAATGAGTCTGTCTCCCGTTGGAATAAGGTCGCGACCTCACTGAGCGACGCCAGTATATTGCGCAAATGGCTCACCGACTTCACAAAGGATGGCAGTCTCCAGTCGTTGCGTGGTGTCCTGGAGCACCATGCGGCAAACCACGGTATCAAGCAGCTTAGCCAGCGCGCATCGAATCTTGGGGTCGGCCTCTCGAGAGAGGTCGAGGGACTGTGCCTCTTACTGGAGCGCAACCAGCACCGATCCGTCGCAGACAGCCCACGCGAGATCATCATCCATGCTCTGAACCGACTTGTCGGGAAGTTCGCTTCCCTCAGCCATGTCCTCAGAGAGGAAGCGCGCGAACTCAAAATCGACGGCACCTACCTCCACGAAATGATCCATGAACGCTCGGTCATTGAGGTTGGAAAATGGAAGGAATGGAGCCTCTTGCTCAATTCCTCGGAAGACGGATTCATCGCGCCCCCACGGCCAAAGAATCGCTCGCTCCTCACAGGCAGGCGCAAGGACAACTCAAACCTTCCGATCTCGTCCAGCGACTTCGAAAGTTCCTATCTTCTTAGCTGTAGCCGTCTGGCAGACTACACGTCCAGCAAAGCGCGGGAGGCGCTCGAGCAGTGGATGGCGGAGTTCTCCACAGTGATCGATGAGAGCGAATTGACCCAGGAACTCCGCCGTTACGCGTCTATCGCCCGACAGGAAGCCGATGAAGAGCACGCGGACGACATAGAGATGCTGGAGGTCGCGCTCGATCTCAGAAAGAAGGGACTCATTGACCGGCTCCTCGAAGACTGCAGGAAAGCGGCGTCCATAGGCGACCCGGAAGAACAGAAGGAATACTGGCGATCCCAGTTCCCCATGTCGCTGGGAAGAGCTCTTCCCTGGAGCCCGGATCTAGCGTCGGAGACCCAGAGGCAGGCGCGACACCAGGTGCACCTGCGTCAGTTCAACCAGCAGTTCGTCGAAGCTCTCAGCCGACAGTTCAGCGAGATCTGCGGACGCATCAACCAGTCAGCGATCGATTCGCTCATCGACACCTTCATCGAACTGAGCGGTGAAATCCGACACCTCTCAGAGGATCGCGCCTTCGTCGGATTTCTAAGCGGAGACACTGGCGATACTGAGGGCATTGGCGCTGCATCCGGCGACGTCGCAAGCAGCCTCAGGAGTATTGATGCTTACAGCTACTAGAGGACTGGCGGCTGCGCCCCGCACTCCCTAACACCAGAACCATCTTATCTACTTACGCCATGCCTATCACCATACACTTGCCTCAGGAGAACGGATCTAGGACTCCATCTGGAGTCATCTATGACGCCTCTAACGGAGAAACCCACAAAGTCCCCACCATTGAGTTCGTTCCCGCCGGCGGAAAGAAGATCAACATCCGGTCGCTCAAAGTTCACTCGAAAGCCATCGCGGATCACGACTTGAAAGCAATCAACGGGTGGTTGTCCAAGCGCCTGCCCGTCAAGATCACGAAGCCGGTTCGCTTTAGATACCCCGAAACGATCAAGGCCGAGGAACTAGGAACTCCTGTGGAATTCACAATCTCGGGGCGCTACGCAAACACAGGCCTCTTCTCGTTCGGTTCGAGTGACCTCACGTCCACGACGCTACTCCAATTCGATGCTACGACAGCTGAGCCGGAGACTGACGCTTCCACCAACAATGAAGGCGGAGCAAACGGTATCGGCGCAGCCCAGCCGGACAGTCCAACAACGGCGAAGAACATCGTCTCTATCGTGGTCGAACCACACGAGCTCATCGTCACGCCTAACAAGGAAGCGGAACTCAGAATCACTGTGCGAGGCTTGCCCTCGTGTGAACGCCCATCAGTTACTCTAGAGACGGAAAACGACCAAGAAGACCCCTTCGCCGCGGCGGTCGAAAGAGTGAACGTTTTCTTCCAGTTGCACCGACCGAAAACTAGGGACGGGTTAAATGCCGATTCGCGTACCCAGCCAAAGGACGGCGACGAGATTGTCTGGTACCAGGACATCCTAATCGATCTCACTGAGCCGGAGGAACGCAGCCTTCACGAGTTCGGTTCGGTGAGAAGAAAGCTCAAGATCGAAGTGGCAGACCTTGCCCCGATCCGCCATTCGGTTTTAATCGCAAAGGCCGCAAATGGAGTCTCGGTCGACTATCCCGGCTGGATCTCGATCGACTTTGGCACCTCCTATTCGACGGTGACCGTTTTCGATCCCCATCACGTAAAGCCCCTCATCGGACTCCCGAAGGAACAGTTTGATCGCCTTTGCCGTAAATTTCTGAAAACGCTCGATGGTACGCGCAATCCGCAGAACGAGTCAGGGCTTCCGGCCGAACTCTGTGAGGCCTGGAACGAGACGCTGAATGCGATTGGCGACCAAATCAGCGATCATGGCGGCCGCCGCGTTGTCGAGGATGCCTTCCGCAAGGGCAACGCGGAAACGTGTTATGTCATCCTGGGGCGACTCGAAACCAGGTTGGCCGATACTCACCTTGAGGAGCTGCGCACCTGGGGATTGAAATGGTTGCACCAGCTCTTCGATGACGTTTTCCGGGTTCCGCCACTTGAGGCGTTAAACCTCAGGCCAGTGGAATTCGATGTCGGCGACAATACCCTGGCACTAGAGATCTCCAGCGAGCTCGAGGTCAGCCATCTGCACCCGTTGCGAGTCGAATTGGGCGCCGACGCCCATCAGATCTCAAGCGGAATCGATAAGGACGGACCAGTGCGCTCGTTCCGGACGCTAAAGCGCTACATTGGCCAGGAACACAGTTTCCTCGTCGAGGCCAACGGTCAGGTCGACCGAGTGTCGGCAGAAGAGCTGATCCAGTCAGCCTGGAGAAGGCTCCGCGATCTTACCGACGAACACCGCCAGAGGCTTCCCGAAGAATTCTCCAAAGGCGATTTTAGCCGGGCGATTCTGACTTATCCGACGGTATCGCCGCCCTCGGTGCGGCGACAGTACGAGAAGTACGGACGTGATCTCTTTCGAACCATGGTGTGGACGGACTACGACGAGGCCGTGTCGTCTGCGATCTTCTACCTGATGAGGGACTACGACCTCGGAGGGTCGTTGCAGGTCGGGCTCGACACATTTAGATCGCGCAGTCACCCGAGTCCCGTGGAGAACCCCACCAGTTGGAGCCACAACATTCTCGTCTTCGACATCGGTGGAGGCACGACGGACCTGGCTCTGATAGAGCTCACGCTCGAAGTCGAGGACCCGTTGGCCAAGGAGGATGAGGACAGTCGTGGCGGACACGGGCGCTACTACCGGATGACGCCGAAGCTGCTTGGGTCGACAGGTCACCTTCAGTTAGGCGGCCAACTCATAACGCTTCGGGTGTTCCAAGCCATGAAGGCGATCCTCGCCGACGAACTCCTGTCTCACATGGAAGACTTCCCCGTCGATACAAGGAACGTCTGGCTCCAAGAGATCCGGAAGAACCCTGAGGGCGAGGAGATAATCATGGAAGGAGACGCCTATATTGAAGGTTCGCTCGCTGACCTCTCGCACTTGACGGGACGCCACGGGCAGTACCTGCTCGACGTCGCAAACGCAATCATCCCCACACGCTGGAAGTATCCGGACGAGAGCGCTACGACAGATTCAGCAGGACGACGACGCGCTTTTGGACTCCTATGGAAGCACGCCGAGGCCGCCAAGATATACCTCGGAAGCTCAGGGGTGAAGACCGGCGAAACCGCACTGGATTTCAGGCTCTCGGAGGAAGAATGCCGGGAAGTGCTCACGGCGTGTGATGACCTCCCGGTGGGGTTGGGTGAGGATCTGAATCTCGCCTTCTCTCGCGAACAATTCGAAATCGTCGTTCAGCCCGTGATCCACGAAGCGGCAATGCTCGCCAAGGGGCTCGTGGCGACTAGGCTCCATGGGAGATCAGCCGCCGGTGGTGAGCCGCAGCTCGACTGGCTTATCCTCTCAGGCAAGTCGTGTAATCTCGACCTGGTGATGCGTGAGCTGCGCTCGGAGCTGAGCACCCTGCCGTCATTCACCTGGAACCGCGAGAGGATCACGTTCGATCCGGAGTTCGCCAAGCTCTCGACTTCGATTGGGGCTTGCTACGCCGAACGCCTACGCCAGTTCGCTTTCGACAAGGACGCCGCAGTCAAATTCATGAAGAAGGGACTCGATCAGTTGGAGTTTGATATCAAGAATCTCTTCTTCTTTCTGCCCTGCTCGTTCACCCGGATGGTGCCATTCGGCGAAGAGCCGGTAACGGAGATCTTCCAGGTCGGTACCGAGCTCTACCAGCTCGACGGGGAGCCCGTCGGCAAGGCGCGTACCGCCTGGGATCGAATGACGCTCCAGGTGACAGTGCTTCGAAAAGACTATGAGGGAGGGACCCCGCACCAATGGGGGACGTTCATCGCGGAGCAGCTGCGAGAGGAGTTGCAGATCACCCGCGAGGAGCTTCGCCGCAATGTATGGGTCCAGTTCGAGGTCGATCACCGCCAGCAGTTCCAGCTCTACCTGTGCAGGAAGAATGGCTCCAACGAGCCTGCTCTCGAGGACCTGGCGAAGGGCTCCGACGCCGATGGCTTTCCCGCGTTCCATAGGGGGCCAGCACACTTCCTGGTATATGGCACCGGAGGCAACTCCATCGATGCCTCGTCAGCAATCGACCCGTCAAGAACGCCGCTAGTGAGCAAGGATGAGAACGGTACATGGGTGCTCAACTACCGGATCGCAGTCGGAGTGGTCACATTGGTGGCGAACACCGGGCACGAGGAGACTGTCTTTAATGCGGGAAACTGCCTGACGGAGTCTTTCCGTTCAGACAACTCAGACGGCGTCCCCAGGGCGGGACTCATAGCCACAAGCCCTTTGGATACATTTTACCAGAACGGCTCGATGCTGATCCACGCCCTAGACGAGAATACCGAGGACGGGTGGTTCCTGCTTGGCCAGTTGGAGCGGCCAAGAGCCAGCGAGTTTCCGCAGAAATGCTACCTCACGCTCGATGAGGCTGGGGCCATCCAATTGCACCAGGGCACTGTGCCCTACAAGAAAGCCCCGACTCCAAAGGAGATGTGGGAGAACCCCGGCTTCGTCTACCAGGTATCTCTGGAGTCCGCACCCTCCGAGGCGGATCCACAACGCGATCCCTTCTCCGGAATCCACTAAGCCTGTGCATGTAATTTAAATCGTGTATTCTAATGAAGGCTTTCAGCTTGGTGACATTCCTCGGCGCGCTGGTCCTGTACTCTTGTTCCACGAAACCTCAGCAGGGGCTACTTTGATGGGTTGGGCCCACCTGCTGCGACCCAGGCTTCCGCGCCCCTTTCTCCTCTTATGTCTGATGCCCATTGGGATGGTGACGGGATCACTGGCGCCCATAAGATTGTCCTCGACCTCAGCGACCAACGTGCTTCGTTTTACAAAGACGATACCCTCGTTGGATACAGCACCGTCTCGACCGGCACAGCATCGCATCCAACGCCTACCGGTACGTTCAAGGTCACTCAGAAGGCTCTTAACCACCGATCAAGCTGCTACGGCGACTACGTCGATACCGCTGGCAATGTGGTGGTCAAGGACATCGATAATCGCAAAGACAGACGCCCTCCTGGCACCCGATACTTAGGGGCTGATATGGGCTGCTTCTTGCGCTTCAATGGTCCGATCGGGATGCACCGAGGGTTTCTGCCAGGTTACCCGGCCTCTCATCGCTGTGTCCGTCTTCCTGAACACATGGCTGAAGTTTATTTCGAGAACGCGCCATTGGGCACACCCGTCATCGTTGTCCGACAGCACACGGTGACACATTCTTGGTTGCCCACACCACAAAACAGGCAATTTGTATCATGTTTCAATTAGCCGGTTCTAAAATTCACGATAAGGTTTACATTATGAACACGCACGGGACACCATTTGCCATGACCTCTACTGCAACTATCAAGGCGCCACCGAGTCTCCCTGCCGAAACAGCTAAGTTCGGAACGCTGCGTTCTGGTCTGCTTCGTGCGCAGTATGATTGCCGACGCTACGCAACGCTATTGCCTCAAAGCGAGTGGTTGTTGCACAGAGCGGAGGACCATCTTCATTGCCTCGCTCTCGAGTTACAAATCCTGGAGGAGTATTCTCCAAAAGCTATCGGCCCAGTGCAGCAGGATCGTTTGGAACGGCTGTGTCAGAACGCCCTGTCGGTCACAACGAATGTTCCCGACAGCCATACGGATAGCTCCTCGCGGACAGCCTTCGCCAGTCTTGAGCCGTCCGTCTCCAGAGACTTCGAAAGATTCACTAAATCACCAAATCCACCGATGAAATCGTTCCTCAACTTCACAATAGGCACTGGCTCGCAGCATTCTTCTCCCCTCGCTTAGAAGGCAGCGCAAACCGGGCAGCCTCGCTCGACGCATCTACCGGGACCTCTGAAGTAATCTCTGTCACTTTTACCAATCGATTCTAACACCGTTCGTTCTCCATATGTCACTCTATCTACTCATCTTCTTTGGTACTCTCGGTTTGTCGCTCTTCACAGCGTGGCGGGTGAAGACCAAGTTTCGCAAATACAGCGAGGTTCGTACCGTATCCGGCATCACTGGAGCTGAAGCAGCACGGCAGATCCTCCAAATGAATGCAATCGACGATGTCGAGGTGGTCGCTCAACAAGGGATGCTCAGCGATCACTACGATCCCTTACGCAAACGCCTCGTCCTCTCCGAAGAGAACTACCACGGGGACTCTGTAGCTGCTCTGGGTGTAGCGGCTCATGAGGTTGGCCACGCGATTCAGCATCACCAGGCCTACTCCCCTCTGCAAGTCCGCATGCTTGCTGTGAGTGCAACCCAGATAGCCAGTCAGATCGTCATGTGGTTGCCATTGGTGGGTATCTTCACTGGTATCTTCGCAGGGAGCTTCGGCTTCACCATCATGGCGATTGGTTGGGGCGTCATCATGGTCTTCAACTTGGTGACCCTGCCAGTAGAGTTCGATGCCACACGACGGGCCAAAGAGATGCTCACCACGTCAGGCATGATCGTCCATGACGAACACAAGGGGGTTAACGAAGTGTTAGACGCTGCGGCTTGGACTTATGTGGCAGCCTTCATCACCTCCTTTGCCTACCTCCTCTACTATGTCCTCCCTTTTCTCTCCGGTTCTGAGAAATAGGCTGCGTTAGAACATCCGGTGTCCTTTGTTTCGTGCTTGGGATGATTGAAGGCGAGAATCCGTTCTATCCTCCTCAAGCCAAGGTCTATCGAGGATCATGCGCCCTGGGCCCTGCTCTATGCGTCTGCGATCCACTTCCGAAGGAGACGAAGATTCACTTGAGCATCTTCCGTGACGGGCAAGTCGCCTTTGAGGATGAAACGGCTCTGACTCAGCTAAAACGCACGTTTGAACAACTGGCAGAGTTCTTGTTCCGCGACAATGAGTTTCCCGATGGCTGCTGGCTCATGACTGGGACTGGCATTGTCCCGTCGACCGATTTCACCCTGCAGTCAGGGGATGTCGTCAAGATCGCTATTGATGGGCTAGGTGTCTTAGAGCACACATTCCGCACCCTGCCCGGCAATTTAGTGGCAATTCAGCTTAGATGGCGTAGTGTTAGCTTGTGTTCTTGTTTGGTGGATTTGGTTTGCTTGTGAAGATTGTTCCTTTTAGGCCAAAGCGCGATTAGGTACTGTCCTTGCTCGTAAGATAGCGGGCTCGCGAGGCATCTCTCTCGTCCGCGACGCATCACCAGGATGCCTCTGAATTTGTGTATCATGATGAACGAGGTCGGGCGCTTCG
>JBLHHN010000036.1:0-29186 GCA_047616785.1 Verrucomicrobiales bacterium | reverse complement strand
CACGCCTTCGTAATGTCCACACAGAAAGATCAATTGACGATCAGGATGGGCCGCAAGGTCTTCGGCCATGCGTTGGTCGAAGCTCTGACCTTGAGGCGTCATGAGTAGCACTTCGGAGACGAGCCTCGCATCCCGGACGGCTTCCACAGCAGCAAAGAAAGGTTCTGGCTTCATCACCATGCCTTGGCCACCGCCATAGGGCACGTCATCGACCTTGCGATGTTTGTCCGTGGTGAAGTCGCGCAAATCATGCACATGGAGATCGAGCGTTCCTTTGTCCTGCGCGCGCTGCATGATGCTCTCTGAGAGCGGCACGCGACAAATGTCAGGAAAGATGGTGATGATATCGATGCGCATCACGGAGCGGCCACTTGGGTGCGTAGATAACCAATGAGATCCGCCACTTGATCATCGGTTAGGCTTTCTAAAAGCCCCTCTGGCATCAGTGACGTCTTCAAGGTGGTGAGGTTGCGCAGATCGTCCATCGCCATGCGCTCCTCGCCCGCCAATGTGCGGAGGACCAGCTCCAACTTGTTCTTTTCCACGATCGATCCAGCGATGACGCGATCATCTTTTCCCGTGGCGACGCTCAGACGGTAATCCGAGGCGACACTAGCACTGGGATCGACGATGTTGTTGAGGAGATAGTCGAGACTTCCCCGATCGGAGCCGGTGAGATCCGGGCCAAGCTTGCCACCTTCTCCAAAGAGATGATGACAGGTCGCGCAGGTGCTGGTGAATATGGCCTTTCCCAGATTCAGATTCTGCTCTCGCGTGGTGATTGCAATCAAGGCGCGATAGCGCTCGATCCCATCGCGTTTGGCTTGGCTTGATTGTTGGACACTGCCCCAGTGCGTTTCGATCAAGGCATTGAGAGCTTCATCCTTCATCGCCACCATCTTCTGCGCTTGGCTTGCGCTGATGTCATTTCGAACCAGCCGTCCCTGAGCCAAGGCTTGGCCCACTTCCTTTGCGGTGTCCAGACGCACGATGAGAGCGTCTAGGGCCAGAGGCTTCTCGATGTCTGTCAATGTACTCCAATGCGTAAACAACCACCCTTGCCAGCCTTCAAGCCTGCGGCCGGGAAGGCTGGGCAACACGATCGTGCGAAGTTCGGCAGGTCCTTCTTTCAGGAGTTTCAGACAGAGCGCGTCGACTTCGGGGTGGTCGATTTGGACCAGCGTTCTCAGTTCATCGGCAGTCTGGCGTCCTTTCGAAGCGGCATATAACAGTCGGCGAATCGTCGGGGCATGATTCAACGTGACGGCCAATGCTAGGCCTTTCTCGGGAAACTCTTTCAGAATCTTAACCAGAGCCCCATCCAAGGCACGCTCCCACTCGGGATCCAAGGTGGCGCCAGGTTGCTTGCCCAATGAAATAGCGACACCTTCCAACACGGCAGGTGCATGCGCTCCATCAAGCATCTTCACAACGGGCCGCCAGGCCAACAAGTCTGGCTCCATGAGCCGACGTGCGATCAGGCCTTGAAGGCATGGGCTGGGCGACCAATCCCAATCGAGCAAGGCCGCGGGAGCAGAGGCCAACGTAGGTTCCAAAGCATACCAAAGCATGTGCTGGATCACGGTGTCTTGATGATCTTCTTGGCGACTTGCTAACAAAGCCAGCAGGCTCCCTCGATTTCCAACCTCCAACCGTTGTGCTGCCGAAGCGAGATGAAGCCTGACTAACGACGAACCCTCGTGGATTCCCATCTCGACGAGCCTGGGGATACTCGGTTCTGACAGACGCACCGTCCAGGCGCGTATGTGCTCGCTTTCGTCTTGCGAGGTTATCAAGAGATTGGCTTCATCGAGCCCGCCGATGGCATGCAATGTCCACAGAGCGCGAAGCCGAACTTGGGCATCCGCGTCCCCCGTGAGCCATTGCTGCAGTGTGGGAATCGTCTCGCCATCCAGTCTTCCGGAAATGGCACGCTCATGAAGCACACGGCGACTCTGACGCTCAAACCATGCGTTCTTGTGGCGATGATGGTTCAAAAGTGCTTCATCGGTCTCCTTGGCAAGATCTCCCTGCCATGTCTTGCCTTGCCCATAAGTGATCTTATAGATCCTACCACTAGTGCGATGGACGCCATCGTGATCATGGCACTCGCCGTCATCCGTCCAGTCTGACAAATACACGGCGCCGTCTGGTCCGTAGAGCAGAGAGACACCGCGAAACCAGGATTGATTCGCGCGCATGAAGTCTCCTTCATACTTGCCGACATAGGAACCGCCGCGGCGTGTCAGCCGGTCCATGTTCACGCGTCGTCCGTGAGTGTTGGCCATGAACATCACCCCGCGATACTTGTCCGGCCATTGATCTCCGAGGTAGATCATGGCACCGCAATGTGAGTGACCACCGCCTAATGGACTCTCTGCATCGCGACCGATCGTGCCACGATTCCATTCGCGTTTCCAATTGGCCGAGCCCGCGTAGTGCGGCTGGTCCGCGGACATGGTGAGGCGCTCGTAGACAAACGGCGTCCGCGTGGTCGGATGCATGCGCTCCAGGAAAGCTCCAGGAACGACGTGCCAGAGATGCCCATTGACATTTCCTGACATAAACATCTCGCCGTGTTCATCCCAATCCATTCCCCAAGGATTGGTTGTCCCGCGCACGACGTTCTCGAATCGCTTGAGCTGTGGATGATAACGCCAAATGCCGCAATTCACATCGGATCTCTCCTCCTCTGGCGTACCCGGCACGCCCACCTTCGACCATTGGAGCACCCCATGACGACCGTAGAGCCAACCATCAGGCCCCCAAGTGAGACCGTTGACCATGTTGTGTTCTGCTTCCGTGGACCAGCCATCGAGCACCACTTCAGGAGGTCCTTCTGGGACATCATTTCCGTCGCGATCCGGAATGAAGATCACATTCGGCGCATCCGCCACCCACACGCCACCGAAGCCTAACGCTATCCCGGCGAAGTGCTTTCCTTGATCGTAGAAGAGGGTGCGTTTGTCATGTCTGCCGTCCCCGTTCGTGTCTTCCAGGATGATGATACGATCTTCGCCACGGCCCTGCCATTCTTCGTAAGAGTAGCTTTCCACAACCCAGAGCCGACCACGGTCATCCAAGGTCATGGCGATTGGTTGCCGCACCGCAGGCTCGTGCGCGAAGAGCGTCGCTTCGAAACCCTCGGGGAGGGTCATCTGATAGAGTACCTCGACAGGCGACGGCGGTTCTTCACCCGCACGCTGCGAATTGCGGGGCTGGTAGTCGTCTGACCACGCTGCAGGTAGGAGTGCGAACAACCACATCGCTGCGATGAGCCGTCGCATCAGGCTTGTCCAGAAGGAGCGCTGACCAGAGGCTTCCGCTGACTGGCTTCTTGGTCTAACTGAAGGAGCCCAAGTGGGTTGTCCCCGACCAGTCGCAAACGATCGATCATGTCTTGCACAGACTTCTCTTCCTCCACTTGCTCATCAAGAAACCAATTGAGGAGATTCTTGCTTTCGTGGTCACGATGTTTCTCCGCCGCATCGTAAAGCGTGTGGATGGTCGCCGTGACATGACGTTCCTGCTCCAGGCTCTTTTCGAAGACTTCTAGTGGACTGGCATAGTCGAGAATCGGAGCTTCGATCTTCGCGAGTTCAATCTTGGCCCCACGATCGATGAGGAAGTGATAGAATTTCATCGCATGAAGCGTCTCTTCCTGACTCTGGGCCAGCATCCAATGGGCAAAGCCACCATAGGGCGTGTCCTCGAACCATGCGGACATGGCGAGGTAACTGTAGGAAGCGGACATTTCCTCATTGATCTGCTGATTCAGTAACGTGTGTAATTCAGGTGCTAGACTGCTCATATGGGCTATTTCTCGCGTCGACTTGCGGGGCGATCAAGGACTACTCCTCTTCTTTCGGAGGGTTCTTTTCATCTCGCATCGCGGCGCGAACGAGTTTCTCGAAGGTTTCCAGAGTCTCCGTGCTCTTGGAACGCTCGTCCTTCTTCGGTGCCGAATCGGCTAACAGATTGGCTTTGCGATCGATGACGACCAACTGAGGATAGGTTCCTTTGAAAAGAGACTGCACCACATCTCGGCGAAGCAAGCCCATCATGGAAGGATCCAGCACCGGGAATTCGAGTTCCTTCGATCTTACATAGTCACGCACCGCTTTGTCAGAAGCGCCCAGAGTGACATAGACCACTTCCATAACGTCTGTCCGTTTGCGCAATTTCTTATAGGTTTCGGAGACTTGGTTGATGAACTTATCCTCGCGGGCTTCTTTGGTGAAGTAGTAAGCGATGATCTTCAGGTTCTCGATGTTCTGAGGTTCGTAAGGTTTCCACTTGTCTTTCTCCAAAGTGCGCATGGAATCTTTTAAGATGGTGATCCCTGGATCTTGATACTGCTCATTCAGCCAACCCTGACGGACCCATTCTTTCTCCTTTGCTTGGCGTTCCTTCCATTCTTTGATGTACACTTGGTCTTCCTTGCTCAGGCTATTCATCGGCACGGCGTTGGGTTTGTAGGGTTGCAAGAGGGCCTTGCCCGTGTCGTCCATGCCGATGATCATTGCTTTCAGCTTGGATCCGGACTTGCTTTTGAATTCACGCACCTCGGGAGCTTCTTGAGCGTGGCCGATGGTAGCCATGCTAAGAACAGCAACCGCAAGAAAGGGGAGGGGGCGAAACGAAGCAATCATGACGAGAGTCTACGAGGTTTCTTGCAGCGGACAAGCTTCTGAAGTAGCCTCTGCTGCGATGTTTGGGTGCCTACGTATTCTTACTTTGGGGATGATCGGAGTGATCCTCTTTTCGTCAGGAAATGCGCAGGAATCAGGCCTGCCGGAGGCCCTGAACGTCAGAGAGTGGGCGCGAGTCGAGGCCAGCGTGGATCAGGGCTTGGTCTGGCTTGCTGGCGAGCAGATGACGAACGGCAGCTTCGAGTCTCGCGATCTGGGGCAGCCGGCTATCACGTCCTTTGCCATCATGGCCTACCTGTCTCGTGGGCATCTCCCAAGCGTAGGGCCGTATGGGAAAGCCTTCGAGAGGGCTATTGACTTTGTGATAGGAACGCAACGTCAAAGCGGGCTATTCACGTACGTGGATGCGCCGCCACCGTATGAGCATCGTCAAGCGCCGCACACCGCTACTTACAATCACGCCATCGCGGGGCTGATGTTAGGTGAAGTCTATGGCATGTGCGGTGGCGAACGTTCCGAGAAGATTCGCGTCGCGATCGAGAGAGGGCTAGAGTTCTCATGGCGTTTGCAGTTTGCGCGGAAAGAGCGCGATACCGATCGCGGCGGCTGGCGTTATCTCTACAAACGTGATGAAGTGGAATCCGATCTCTCGGTGACCGGTTGGCAACTCATGTTCCTGCGCTCAGCGAAGAACGCGGAGTTTGATGTGCCCAAAGAATTCATCGATGCCGCCATGCAGTATGTCATGCGATGTTATCTGCCGAATAAAGATGGTGTCTTCAGCTATTCACCTGGAGATCACAAAGAGGTGAATGAAGCGATGACCGGCATCGGATCCCTGTCATTGTCTCTTGGTGGCCCCTACAATGACGAGCGCGCTAAAGAAGCGGGGGATTGGCTTCTCGATCATCCGTTAGATCATGCCTTTTATAAGAAGGACAACCGCTACTATTACACTGCCTATTATTGCACCCAAGCCATGGCGCAATTGGGTGGGCATTAATGGAAGGATTTCTTTCCAGTCGTCGCTGCTGAACTGATCCGTAATCAGGAGAAAGAAGGCCATTGGTACTCGAGTCGCGGACGAGACAATAGCTTTGGAGATGTCTACTTCACTTCCCTCGCCATTCTCACGTTGACCCTGCCCTATCAACTTCTCCCCATCTACCAGCGCTGAGAACTTGGCGGCCAGAGAGCCATAAGCTGAATGCGATTGACCGTGCCATGATGCTCGAGTCGATGTGCAACCCTGGTCTCGACTTTAGAAAGTCGAACTATAGGTCTACCGCGCAATCGCGATGCGATAGAATCCAACGGGTGCCCGTGCGGCCAATGGCTCGTTGCACTGAATGCGTAGGCGAAGCACTTCTGGCTGGACTTGATTTCGATCGACGACCTCAAAGTCCTCGTCGGCAGTCTGCCAGTCGACGCCGTCTGTGGAATGTTGCACTTCTGGCTTCAGACCGATGCTGTTTGATCTCACAGGAAACTCCAACTCAAGGTGACGTTGGCCGTCTTTCTCCACGACTGCTGTGGTGGGTTTGCTAGTGTTATTCTTGTCTTGTAGATCGGAACCAAGAGCGTAATCCACGACACTATCCATGCCATCACCGTCGGCATCTCCCTCCAGACTGCCTTCAGGAAGATCGGCCTGCTCTTCCAATCGCCGCACCCACTCTTCGAAACTGAAGAGCAATGGTAGGGGATGAAGCTCGGAATGCACGGTGACATGACCGGACGTGATCAAGCCGCCATTGGCCCCTTCACCCTCGGCCAGATGAAAGGAATAGGGCAAACGATTGGCCTCCCAAGCGCCCCAATCCGGGTCAGGTCGATCGAGCTCAAAGGTCGCGATGCCACTGGCAATCTCTAGCAATCTTCCCACAAGCGAAGGAAAGATTTCCTCGGATTCTTCGAAAGACGCAAACATTCCAGAACGCCCACCAAACGACAATACCGACTGATCCAGCTGACTGGTATCAGAACTGAAAAAGGATAGTCGATGTGTCAGCGGATCATCTTCGATCAAGCGTCCACCTACCAGCGAAACCTCATGGACATTCGCACTGCTAGATTGACTGAGAGATGTCAAGAAGCCGGCTAGATGGCTCCCACCATTCAAGTCGCGAATCGCACCCGCCCTTTTTAGAATACTTACACTATTGGGCCAATCCTCGTTAATAGGCGAAAGCACGTAGTCCACGTCCGCTGTGTGTCCGTCATTGCTGGGAATGATCTCATGGACCGTCACCGCTGCGCCTTCATTGGTCACCCAGAGATGATTGAGCAACTCAAGATCAGCGACATTGATAGGAGCTTGCTCGCTGTGGTAGCGAATCGCAAACCGATAGGTATCGAGGGTTGGACTGAACTGAGATTTAGGGAGAAATGTCGTGGTTACTGTTTCCAAAGGAAGCTCAAAAGTGACCAATAAATTACCCTAAGAGTCACCAATGAAAAGCGCGCCTGCTTCATCGCGCACACCCCAAGCCGGAACGCAAAAGCTTGCCCAGCACGACCAAATTGGTGTCCTCGATGAGGTCCACCTGCCTCAACATCTCGATCGAATGCAAAGGTGGCCGTCATTTCTTTCCCGTCCAGAGATGGAACCGCGTCTACCAATTGGCCTGCTTGATTCGTATGGAGAAGGCTAATATCTCCGTCATCAATCGATTCTAGAATGATGGGACTCTCACTACTATAGATGAAGGTGACCTCGAATTGCTCATCGACAAGAGAGAGCTTCTGCCTTTCCGAAGGCAACGAGATACTCACCTGGGGGAACGTTCAATTCGGATTGAGGCTGTGCCGCCTGCTGTGAGGACATGAGAGCCTGAGGACCCATTGGCAAAGCTTGGTCTTGTCTGGTCCGTGACCTGCATGCTGAGCCCGTAGCTGGATGGAGGGCTTGCCGACTTCCCCAACCTTGACTGAGGTCAGCCATAGGAAGGACGCTCCAAACGAAAGATAGCAGTGACGTCGCGTCCATGGTCACGGATCTCTTCTATCTCTATCTCTATCAATGTCGCAAACAGCTTCTGTTCATCTTTGAGAGAAACGAAAACGTCATCATCTCCTAAAGACTCGACGTCGATCTCTTTCCAAGACGTGAATCGAATCGGTAGATCGATGAAAGCATCCGATTGGGTGAGTTGGCTCGTTCCGAAGTATTGGGCTTTGTGGAATGGTGGGATGTTTAGCCAATCGATGTGTAGATCTTCGAAGGGTGCTCCATTCTCGGCCCTGATGCCTCCTGCACGCATGTAGAGGTATCGGGGATTAGCAATTGATTCCCAACCATCCTTTGGTTCTAGGATTCGATAGTGGGCCACGATCTCACCGTTCTCTTGGTCTTCATGGCGTAAGAATTCGAGGCGAACATCGTTTCCCTCTTGAGTCGAGTTACGGAAAAGAAGATCATCATTTCCCAACGAAGTGCGATCGATAGACGGCTCTTGGTAGCGAACGGGGAAGTTCAAATAGGGTTTTGTAAGAATGCCAGTAGAAGGATCCGGAAAGCTTTCGATTACCGCCGTCAGCGGTAAAGGATCCAGTTCTTTTAATTCTAGATTCACATTCTCTTCAAGTAGCTGAAGATCGTCGAAAGAGAACGTCGCACCGTTAGAGGAATCTGAAATCAGCACCAATTGCAAATCAGTGGGCTCAGGAGCATTCTCTCTCAGGTGTCCTGGCAAAGAGTCGAAGTGGTAAGTTCTTGCATCCAATCGCAGGGCTGCCGCAGACGATCCGAATGAAGACGGTGATTTGTTCAGTTCATGAAGGGGAGTCAAGCCTTTGCTCGTAGGCGTGGTCGTCATCAGCAAGACGGAGTCATTGCCAAAGTCGCTCTCCTCATTGGGAATCGCCGTCACGGTGAGCTTCATTTTGCCCAAATTCGGCTTGCTCGACCCGGGTCCACTTGCTTGACCAGTAGAGCTTCCCACCGGTCGTCACGAGCTGTTTGCTTGAGATCCCGTCCGAAACCAGGCGAGATTGTATGGTTGCCACGCCTGGATTTGAAGTTGGCCAAGGAATTTCCAGGGGCGTGCTCCCGATATCCTCCGAGCCTTCCGCATAAGTCTCGAAATCCTCCTTAAAGAGGACTTTGGGGCGCATCGACTCCAGGTCCAGTTCTTGAGAAAGAGCCACCGAGGCCACGCTGAAATTCCCGATCAGCAGGATGAAAAGCGAACGAAACCGGATCATAATGGTAATCAGCTATCGCTGAAGGACAGGATGGGACAACAAATTCGTCGAGGGGCCGATTATTGCAAGAGTGGCGGCCAGTCGGCCTACGAGGTAGGAGCGACGCGCTTGAGAATCTCTTGGCTGAGCTTCTGCGCTCCTTGGCGATTCAGGTGGGTGGAATCTGCGAAGTCGGCTTCTTTGAGATGCAGGTTGCCGTGGAAGTTGTGGAAGCTCGCATCGGCATCCTGACAAATTTGCGATAGCCGGGGCCAATGGCGTTTGGTGAGGAATTCGCGGTCTTTCTCGGTGAGGATGTCTTCGCGAATGGGCGGCTGGACGAAGATGAATTGGATCCCTCGCTCACGGCAACGTTTCGCCATGGTCGCGAGTCCGATGTAGTTGGCTTCGTCGATGGCTTCTTCTTGGGCGACGGGTTTCTCCCAGCGATCCGTGAGCCTCTCAAAGTCTTCTGAATCGAGGTCAATAGGGACGCTGCCGCCTGCGTCAAAATCGAGGGAGTAGTAAGTCTGACGGCCCACGCGATCTCGCGTGACGGAGCCGATGGATTCTAACAGATACATGGCAGAGATGTATTGGAGATGGGTTCGGAAGAGATTTCCATCGTCAAAGAATCGGGTGAGCTTCTTCTGGTCAAAGATTTCACGTCCTCGATAGTCGCGTTCGAAGTCGATGGCAGCGGTGATCACGATCACGGTCTTTGGTGAGAGATAGCCTAGCAGCGTCTCTAGAAAGAAATCTGTTTGTTGGATCTTCATGCCCCATGAACTGGCATTGATAAAAGAATGATCGACGAAGACAGAGGAGTCCAGATTGTTCACCGTCATGGACGAACCGATGGCGAGGATGTCGCAGGGTTCGCTGAGGTGCTTGGAGAGCCAAACGGCTTTCTCGTCAAAGGAGATGCTTCCGGTGAAAGGCGGTGGGGGCAGCTGCTCTCGGAACACGTGAGCGGAGACTAGCAATGCCGCCCCAAGCATGCACAACCCTCCCAAGAGCCACGCGAGGTAGCTTTTAAATCGAGGTGGGGGCGTTTCCGTGGCCATGTTAGAATTGGAAGTAGAGGAACTCACTCACGCGGGTGAGATTGGCCAGGGTCCAGAATCCCATCAGCGCGATGATGGCGGCCCAGCGGCGATTCGGTTGCCAGGCCATCCATGGCTTTCCACAACTCTTGAGTTCACCTGGGTAGGTCTCGATGGCGGGTTCAAAGCGGTGCATGATTTCGCAAACATTCGGCGCGAGAAAGGCGATGAGCGAAGCGCCGAGAGCCCAGGCAGCGGCGGTCACCCCGAGCGGGAAGGCATTCACTTGGATGCCTTCGAAGTCGATCCATCCTCCGGTGAGTGTGGTGAGGCTACCTAACGATGATGCCAGTCCGCCTGGCAAGCTCATGCCATTGAGGCCAAACATGCCGCTAAGAATGGCGAGCGCGCCATCGAATGAAACGGCGCGGAAGAAGATCCATGAGACCATCACGGCGAGCAAGGTGAGTGCCCAGTAGGCGATGGTCATCAGTCTCCCGACGGGCCGTGTTTCTCGGTTCGATTTCCGTGAGGCTCTCCATTTGTGATTGACCATCAGGTAGAGACCGTGCAGGCCACCCCAGGCGATGAAGGTCCAGCCCGCGCCGTGCCACATGCCGCCGAGCAGCATGGTGAGCATGAGATTGACCTGTCGCCGAGTTGGGCCTTGACGGCTGCCGCCTAACGGAATGTAAAGATAATCACGGAGGAACCGCGAAAGCGTCATGTGCCAACGGCGCCAGAAATCGATGATGCAGGTGGCTTTGTAAGGGGAATTGAAATTCATGGGTAGGCGAATGCCGAACATTCTCCCTAAACCAATGGCCATGTCTGAGTAAGCGGAGAAGTCAAAGTAGAGCTGCATGGTGTAGCTCAAGGAAGCGGTCCATGCCTCGAAAAATGTCAGGGTGAATCCGTTCTCTGCTCCTGTGAAGGCGGCGGAAGCGTAGCCCGCAACTTCATCTGCGATGATGACTTTCTTGAACAGGCCTAACAAGAAGATGGTGAGCCCGATGCTGAAGTCATTGAGCTGGAACCGAAAGCGATCGCGTTCCAAGAATTGCGGCATCATCTCTTCGTGATGGACGATAGGTCCGGCGATGAGCTGCGGAAAGAAGGTGACGAAGAGGCAGTAGGGAAGGAATTTGGCCTCGTGCGCTTTCCTCTGGTAGGCATCGACGATGAAGGCGACTTGCTGGAAAGTGAAGAACGAGATGGCCAGCGGCAGAACGATCTTTTCCAGATGGAAATTCGTGCCCGCGAGGCTGTTCAGGTTATCGACAAAGAAGTTGGCGTACTTGTAGTAGACTAGCAGACCGATATTCAGCCCGACTCCGAGCCAGACAAGAAGGCGCCGTTTTCCCTGAGCGAGGTCCTCTCGTATCAGCGCTCGGCCAAAGGCGAAATTGACCAGGAGCGAGAGGATGATCAGTCCAACATAGGCGGGATTCCAGAAGCCGTAGAAGAAGAGTGAGGCCAGGACGAGCCAGCCCATGGCGAGACTCGTCTGCCCACGTGAGCCGAGGATGAAGAAGACCAGTAGCGTGACTGGCAGAAAGGCGAAGATGAACTGGTAGGTATTAAAAAGCATCGTCCACCTCTTCACGCCGATCCTGGATGATCCCAGGATTGCCTAGGATGCGACCTTCCAGCGCACGATGTTGTTGTCGTAGATCTCTTGCAAGATTCCCTTCACGTCATACTGAAGCTCCCAGTCTGGGTAGTGCTCCTTGAAGCGTGTGAGATCGCTGATGTACCAGATGTGATCGCCGCTGCGATTCTCTTCGACGTAGGTCGAGTTGAACTGCTTGCCCGTGATGTCTTCAGACATACGGATGGCTTCGAGCATAGAACAGTTGGAATGCCGACCACCGCCAATGTTGTAGACTTCGGCTGAACGTGGGGCTCTGAAAAAGACGTCGAAAGCAGCGATGAGATCGGCACTGTGAATGTTATCACGCACTTGCTTTCCTTTGTAGCCAAACATGCGGTACTCGCGGCCAGTGCAGGCGCAACGCATGAGGTAACTAAGGAAGCCGTGCAACTCCGCTCCGGAATGGCTCGGCCCAGTGAGACAACCACCGCGGAAACATGCGGTGCGCATGTCGAAGTAACGGCCATACTCTTGCACTAATACATCGGCAGCAACTTTCGAGGTACCGAACAAACTGTGTTTGCAATGATCGATCGACATCGTCTCGGGGATTCCACGGTAGTAATCGTGACTCTCATCGATCTCCCAACGCGTATCTGTTTCGATCAATGGCAGATCGTTCGGCGTGTCACCGTAGACCTTATTTGTAGAAGTGAAGATGAAGACGGCCTCAGGGCAATGTTGCCGAGTTGCTTCTAACATATTCAACGTGCCATTGGCATTCACTGTGAAATCCATGTGCGGATCGCGAGCGGCCCAATCGTGGGACGGCTGTGCTGCCGTGTGCACGACGAGTTTGATCTCCTTGCCATGCTCCTTGAAGAGGGCATCGATCTCCTCGCGGCTCCGGATATCGACCGACATGTGCTTGTAGTTGGGCAGGTCCGTCTCAAGCTTCTGCCGATTCCAAGCCGTCGAAGCCTCGTCACCGAAGAAGACCTTCCGCATGTCGTTGTCGATCCCGATGACATCGAGCCCTTGGTTGGCGAAATGCTTGGAGGCCTCCGATCCGATAAGGCCTGCAGACCCAGTGATGATGGCTAAACTCATGGTTGAGTCTATAATTTATGAATAATATGGTTAAGCAAGGCGAATTTCTCCGTTTGCGAAAGAATCCCACGCTTCCTCCCGTTCGCAGCTGAGGCGAGGACTAATTTCGCGGTGGCTGAGATCGGCGCAGCCCGGAAGGCTGTCGGTCGGGCTTGTTTGAGGTGAAATCGGGCTAAAATCTCACTTTTTGGCCTTTAAAATGAGAACTGGCCCTTCCTCGCCTTCACGAGATCGCCAGGCGTGTAGGAATCGGGAATCTCAAGTTCTGGGTGATCCATCCTAACAAGCCTCCACGACCAATGCGTCCATGACTCTTTCTCCCATGAGAAGGTCAGCGGTGATTTCTCTCTTTTCACCATCCGTTGGATCTCGCTGCCTACACCGAGGGGCGTTCCTTCCAGGCGGATGTGGGCCACCATGGTCGCCTTGCGGTCGGCGATGTCCCAGACGGGATTGTCAAAATGAATGCCAAGCACAAGGAACTGGCTTCGCACGTCTTTGAAGACGGCTATCAAGTCTAGGCGATTCCATCCCCAACGGTCGAGATAGTTCTCAGAGATTCCACTCTCACAACGTCCCCAACGCGCGTCTTCGATGCCTGACATAAGCTCAGCTTGTTGCTTCTCCAATTGACTGCTTGAGGTCCAACGAAAGGCCAAGAAACACCCCATGAGGAGGACGGTTCCGAGAATGATCCTGTTGGTTTTCGATTGAAGGAAGGAGGACATAGATAGGGCTTGCGGGACGCGGAAGCTAAGACAGGATCAAGCCATGGGCTTGAAGTATCGATCGAATGTCGCAGGCATCTTGAGGGACTGCAAAGGGAACGTTCTCATCTGTGAACGCGTCGGCCTTGAAGGCGCCTGGCAGTTTCCCCAAGGCGGCCTGGATCAAGGTGAATCCGTGAAGAAAGCGCTCTATCGGGAGCTTGAAGAAGAAATTGGTATCACGCGTGACCTCTGCGAAATTGTGGAGCAGCGTGGTGGCTATCGCTACAAATTTGACGAAGGTCGGCTCAAATTTGGAAACTACGGAGGCCAAGAACAGACCTATTTCCTCTGTGATTTCCTAGGGAAAAAGGACCAGATCTGCATCGAGACCAAGCATCCAGAATTCCAACAAACGCGTTGGATCAAACCCGATGAGTTCCTGATAGAGTGGGTTCCGAAGTTCAAGCAAGACGTTTACAGAGATGTCTTCAAGGACTTTTTCGGGGTTGCGTTAGTCTGATCTGTCCGATCGCGGGCAGTTTCCTATGGCGTCTTCGTCTTCTGGCGTTCCATCCATTGGTCGAAGAATAGTTCTTCTTGGCGTTTCTCATCGGAATCCATCAGTTCGCGTGTGCGGCGGCCGAGCCTCACATCCACCTCAAGAATTTTGAGCTGGCCATCGACGATGCGTTGAACTTTGAGTTGCACTTTCGCTCCGTTCTTCTTGCCGCCGATGTAGTCCTTGAACTTGAGCAAATTGGGTGAGTTTGTGGCTCTGAGAGGTTGTCTGGCGCGATTCGCGGGAGCCGCGTCGAACGTCATGGCATCGACTTGAATGATCTGATCGCGCGCTTGTAGGCCTGCGCGAGAGGCGGCTGAGTTGAGGAGAACCTGGTTGATCTGAATGCTAGCAACAACCTTGCCTTCGATCTGGACAGAACTCGCGAGCATGATGATGCCGAGAAAGCCACTGTGCTCCATGTCCTCCACGACTGCATCGTAGATGACTTTGGCCAAACGATAGCGGACTTCGGAATCGATCGAATTGACATAGTCCTTGGATAAGCCTTCGCGCAGAAGGTCGGGAAACTGATCCGCATACTTGTCGAGAGCCGCTTGGGACCGTTCACGAATCTCAAAACTCTCCGAGGCCAGCCCGCCAACTAGTTTTCGCAAGGCGTCTATGGTAGGCTCTGGCAATGGCTCTTCCCCTGCTGGCGGGTCCGTAACTGGTTGAGGAGTCAGTTCGGGCACCGCCACCACCTGCGCCCAGGCGAAGGAAGTCAGGAAGGACAGAGCAATGAGCGCGAGCAAACGGCATTTCATGCCAGAGCTTACGATTGAAATCGCCGTGCGCAACTTCAGCGCGCATTGCCCTTGGCCGCTTTTTGCTTGCTGAACTTGCCTTTCGTCTTCCGAGAGAGACCTTTCAACATCTGCTCCTCCTCGCGTTTGTCCTTGCCTGTGAGGTAGTAGATCGTGTGAATGCGAGGAATCTTCGGAAGGTCTTTCGCCGCATTGTCGATCAGCTGGTAGAGGGCATTGGCCTCGATGGTCTCAGACTTGCCGCGTCCCAAGCTGCGCGTGGCATTTCCGTCAGTGAGCATGAAGGCGACTTCAGGCCGCAGCGCTAACAAGGCTTCCAAAGCATAATCATGCCGGGTGCCGCCGGGACGACCGCCAAGAGGACCTGCTTTGTTATAGTCGACTCTCGTCTGAATGTGTTCCTTGGCGAGCGCGCGATTCTCTTTGGTCGCCGGGACGAGACTATCTTTCCAAAGCCGAGCACTGCCAGACCAATGGATGACACCGAAGAGCGTGTTCACACTGAGGCTATCGACCAATTTGAAGGCCTCTTCGCGGATCACTTGGAAGGCTTGATCTTTGCCTTTGCGAACCAACTTGCTTTGGCTGTAATCTACATCTCCGGTCCGGCCAAACATCGATGCGGAGACATCAATCATGATGACGATACTTCTAGCATTGTCTTTAATGTTAAAGAAGCTCATCCCACTGCCGGTGCCACCTCCTCCGGCGAGTCCCTTCCCCATCCCGGATCCGAGTCCTGCGCTGCCTGACAGACTCGCCAATTGATCCGAGATCAGCTCCGAAGGGTCTAACGGTATCATTTGAGCAATCGGCACCTTAGGCAAGTCCGGCAAGGCAAAGGCTGTCGGCCGGATGCTCACCAATTTCTCATTGAAGACAGGCTTCGGCGTCATCGCCATGTGCTTGGCCATGTTCATCTTGTGCTCACGGGTTTGCGCAGGCACGGAGATCTTCTGTTCTACGACGAAGGTGGCTTCCGGCTCTTTGAAGTAATCGGCGATCTTGAAGAGGCCAAAGAGAACGAGCCCGACTGCGTGCGCGGCGATGCTCCCAAGAATGATGGTCACGATCAATCCGCGCTTCTTCCGATCCTTCGGTTTGGAAACGGCCTTCTTCTTGCGCTTGGGAGAGACGCGGTTGCGGTCGACTTCGATCATAGTGATTCAGAGGTTTGGTCGGCGAAGGTCACGCCTATGATGCCCGCACGCGCGCAGGCCCCTAGCACATCGACGATGCGCTGATGACGCACAGAATCTTGCGGGTCCAGGGTGACGAGCGCTCTCGATTTGCTAAGATCCGCGGCTTGCTTGTAACGGGTGAGGATGCGCACCAGTTCAGGCATGTCGCTCGCGTTCGGCTGATCAATGTTCATATCATTCAAGATGACCTGACCACCAGCTTCGATCTGAATGCGCTGTTCATCTGGCAGATCCACACTGGTCTCCTGACTGACACTTCCAGGGAGCGTCATTTTAATGTCGCTTTCTGGCTTGGTCGGTTTCGCGGTGACCATGAAGAAGACGAGTAGCAGAAAGACCATGTCGATCATGGGACCCATCTGCATCTCGACGAGATCGATTCGGCGTTGGCGGCGGCGCATGCTCATGAGGACTCGGATTTGTAACTCCCTATGATGATATCGACCGCGCCCACTTCTGAACACATGCGGAGGAGTTCTTTCAACTGCCTCGCCGGCGTTTCCTTATCTGCTCGGATATAGACGCGGAGCGGCGGGAAATCTTTGAACTGCTTTTTCAAATGGACTAGGACCTGATCTTTGGAGGCTTTGTCATTCTTTAAATAGTAATCGCCAGTTCCATCGATATTGATGATATCGCGATTGCTCATATCATCCGTCGTCTTTGCAGTGACTGTCACCGGCAGATCGATGTCCAATTTCACTTCTTCCTTAGACATCTTGAAGGTGACCATGAAGAAGATGAGTAGAAGAAACGTCATGTCGATCATGGGCGTGATCTGAAAGGTCAATTGACCGTAATGGCGTTTCTTACGCTTCATGAAATCAGTCTTCTGAATGTCCTGAGAGTTTCACCTCACCGCTGAGCACATCGATGAGGAAGCTCGTATTCTTCTGAATGTGACTGATGATAGCGGTCAGTTTATCGCGAAAGAAGAAGTAGAAGAACATGGAAGGGATGCCCACTAATAGGCCTCCGGCTGTGGTGACCATCGCTTGCCGAATCCCGCCCGCGAGTTCTTCTGGTTGCGAGCGTTGCTGTTCCAATTGTTGAAAGGCCTCGATCATACCGACGACCGTTCCCAAGAGACCAATCATGGGCGCCAGGGTGGCAAACACATTGAGATAATTGACCCAGAGCATGTAGCGCGTTTCTTCCTGATCGAGCGCCTCGCCCGCCGCCTCCATCATCGAATCCTTATTCGATCGATCCCGTTCAAAGTTCACCTTGAGCAGAGCTGATGAAAGCACCTCAGAGAAACTGCTTGGGCTGGACTGACATAGCTCGTAAGCGTGTGTCACATCGCGCTTTTCCATGTAGCGCATCATGTTCTCCGTGAGAGGTGGCGGAGCCATCTTCTTCTTGGTGATCTGTGTGAGACAATAAACGACCACCGCAATGGTGCCGACAGAGCAGATCAGCAGGACATGCATCATCCAACCACCGTCATTGTAGTAATCGAGCAGCGAGACGGTGCGTTCCGGCACGGGAGCAGCGTCGTCCTGGGCATGCGATGCCGTCGTGGCCAGGAGAAACCAACTGATGGTGGCGAGGAGAAGGTGATAGGGTGTCTTCATAGGTGAGATTCTTCCAAATACGTCTGAGCAAGTTCACTCTCAGGCGAACGGGGATAGAGTTGGATCAGATCTTCTGCAGCCGGTTGTGCCTTCGCTGGCATCTTGGCATGTCGATAGATCTCACAGACTTGCCAAAGGCCACGTGCGGCGGGTTCGCGCAAGGATCCTTGAAACAAACTGCCATAGAGAAAGTGATCGATCGCTTCATGAAACAACGCCTCTCGTTGTGGACGGATCTCGTCATCGTCCATCCAACGTGGGTGTTTTTCTACCAAAGTTCGCAAAGCGTCGAAGGCTGCGTGGCCAAGGACTTGCCGAGCTTCCACCACGAGCTCGGGATCTTCGGATTGACCTAGGATCTTGATCGCGGCGTCCTTCGCTTCACTGGCTCTTCCTGTGAAGATCAAGGCTTGCAGGCGCAATCGCTGGGCGCGTTGACGCCTCTCATCGTCCCAATCGGACGCTGAGATGTCTTCGATGATCGCTAGAGCTCGACGGGCTTTGGAGGGCTCTTTGTCTTGGAGCAATTGAGTCACCAGCTTGATGCCGTATTCGCCCGCCGGGCTATTGGCGATGGCCAGATTCGCTTTGTGTCGGTCCCAGAGTCGCCGGGGTGTCGCGCTTTCGTTTTCTGTCTGAGCAAAGTCGATGAACGCGATGTCATTCCGAGGGATTTGTCGAATGGACTCCCCACGCCCGCGTGGCCCATCCATAATGACTTTAAAACGGACGCGCATGGGCTCGATCTTCTCGATCTTCCCTTTGAAAGCATCGCCCGAATGCAGATGGAGGACATCTTCTTGTGCCAGCAAAGTAGGCGTCAGCGCCAATAAGACGATCCGTTTCATTATCATTGGACTCGTGCCTCCGCGAGTGCGTATTCAGGATAATCCTTCAATTCCTCGCGAGAGACAAACTCGCGATACAATTCCTGGGCTTTCTCAAGTTCACCGAGTTTCTCTAGCAATTGCCCGCGAGACCAATACGCTGTCGCCACTTGGGCCGCATAGCGTCCGTAGACAAGATAGACGCGTTCGAAATACACGAGGGCTTTCTTCAGCTCATTCCCTGCCACGAGCCATTGCGCGCATTGCATCAGCGCCCCAACCTTTGTCTTACTAGGAACAGTCTTGTCGCCTAACAAGACCTCTAGAGTGACCAAAGCGTTCTTACGATCTCCCATCTGATCTTGGCAGTCAGCCTTGGCGGTGAGGATCTCTCCCAAGCGGACAGAGCCACTTTGACGTTTCTCCACGCGTTCGAGGTGTTTCAGCGCTTGCGCATAGTCCTTCACACGCATGGCTTCCGTGGCCAGCCCGACATCCGCGCGATCACGCTCCAAAGCATTGGGATGCCATTTGACGATCTCTTGATAGAGCGCGGCCGCCTCCGTGGATGCCCTCATAAAATGCAACGCATCCGCACAATCCACGAGGATGCGGGCGCTATGAATCTCTGGCTGAAGCTCTGGCACGGCTTCAATGAGCAAGACTGCTGATTGCACGGACTTGGCCCGATTCAGCGCGAGCGCTTTGGCCCAGAGACAGCGCACGGCCAAGGTCGATCGTTTCGTTTGCAACGCTTCCACTCGCTTTTCTGTCCAGGTTTCGATCAGCGATTCGCGGTCTGGGCCGGTGTAGAGTTTCTCTAGACCCATGACCAAATCCAGCACCGAGGGTTTGTCAGGATCATCGCCGTGTTCATTGATCGCTTTCCAATAGAATCGGCGTGCGCCATCCATGTCCCCCTCACGTTGTTTCAGCCAGGCAAGCCAATGCAAGGCCTCTGGCAAGCGTGCGCTGCTCGCATGCCCATCGATGAAGGCTTGATAGTGTGTGGCCATGTCCTCAAAACGCTCGCTGAGTTTGAGTGCCTTGCCCGTTTTGAAATAGCCGTCCTCAAAGAAGCGGATCGATTCAGGCGAGATCGTCGCATAGCTGGCCATGCCTTTCTCCAACTCACCTTCCGCGAGGTAGGCGTCGCCTAACAAGAGGCGCGCTTCATCCGCGTACGAACTGTCCGCATGGTCCTTGAGAAACTTGAAAAAGCTTGGCACGGCCACTCCGTAGTCGGCCAAAGCATGATGTGAGAATGCGATTCGAAAAGCGGCATCAGCGCGATAGTACCCTTCAGGAAACTTCTTCAAATGGCGTTCCATGAGTTCGAGGCAACGCGAATGCTCCGTGGCAAACGAATGAGCCATCCCCTCCCAATACAGAGAACTCTCAGCAAGCTGCGCTTGCTTGGGGAACGCGATGGGCACTTGCTGAAAGATGGTGATCGCTTCTTCATAGCGTTCCAATTGCAACTGACAGATACCTCGCATGAAAGAGGCATTGGGAGTCATGGGATCTTTCGGGTAGCGTGAGAGGCAGTCATCGAAAACGAGAAGAGCGTCCTCATACAAACGCGCACTCTGCCAGGCTTGCCCTTTCATGAAGAGCACGGCAGAGGCATTGGGAGCGTCATAACCAAAGCGCGTCAGATAGAGATCCGCCGCCATGGCCGCGCGGTCCCAGCGCTCTTCCTGCATCCAACACTGCACCAGATTCACCGAGGCCCCTTCGACGATCTTGTTAGGCTCCATGCGGGCTAACATGCCCTCCATGATCAGTGCGCCCTCACGATAACGCTGCAAGCCAAGGTAGGCCGTGGCGATGCGCAAACGCAGCGCGGCATTGTAGTGCTCCACCATAGAGAAGTGCTCAAGCTCACGTTCGATCCGCGTGAGGATCCCATCCAACTGAAACACCAACGCATCCGCATCCCCACGAGCCTTCAACGTGCGGATCCGTTTCTCCAAGCGTTCTTGACGACTGGTCTGAAGACTGATCAGCCGTTCGTGAGACCACACATAGTGGAAACAACGGATCGCATCGTAGTAACGCTCACCCTCAAGAAGTCGGGATCCCAACTCCAACATCAGCGATTGCAGACCGATGATCTGGACAAACTGATCAAACCGCTTCGCAGCGCGCAATGTCAGGGCGACCGCTTCATCCAGTTGGTTGGTCTGCAAGTAGGCATGCAACTGAAGGGTCATGAGACGAGCCGCCGCTTCAGGCGCCGACTCCTCGGCGTCCTTGATCCGCTCTTCGAGAAAGGAGATGGCATCCGCAAACTGCTCCTGAAGGATATAGCCCGTGCCAAAGAGAATAGCCGCTTCCATCCGCCGCGGATCCGAGCGAGGCGCTTTTTTATAATAAGTGCCAAAGGTCACCTGTGATCCTGAGTAGTCGGCGGCCTGCAACTGACAGACGCCTTTCCAAAAGGTGAGCTCCAGCCGAATGGATCGCATTGTGCTAGAATCTTCCAGAACCTTATCAATGCCCTCATGAGCTTCGTCGAAATTACGTGTTCGAATGAAACAGATCGCCAGTAGCGGCCTAACCGATTTCACCGCTTCCTGGACTTCCTCAGCCTCGCCATAGGCTTCAAGAAACTGCTCGAAATGCTGGCGCGCCGTTTCGAAATCGCGTCTCTGATAGGCCGTCTGCCCCGCCTGGAACAGTTCCAACGCCGTCATCGGCTCACCTTCATCCTGGGCCACCGTCCATGCCGTGGGCATCAATAAGCAGAGACCTAGAATAACACTGACTAGCCGTATCATGAGAAGGCTGCCATCCTCACACGTCATCGATTTAGACGTCAACTAGGCTTTGTCAGATTTGGAGTCCACTTTGGCGATTTCCTGGCAATAAGTCATCTACGCAGCAGGTGCTCCTGCATATTGACTCATAATTTCCATAATTTCAAAATTGACTTCGGTTCGGAATCATGGGTGCATCAGGTCTGTGAAGCAGTTTTGAGAAACCTCGCGTATTCACGAATGACGGACACGCACGGGAGCGGTCGAGATCCCCTGTTTCCCACAGAGGCGCCTCCTCTTCTCGCTGGAGTTGCGCTCGGGGGGCGAGGCCCTACAGTAGCAAGCATCCATATCATGAATCGCATCCTCCTGAAGGCTATCTGGCCTAGTATTCTGCTGCTCAACTTCTGTCTTAGCGTCCAGGCTCAAGAACCACCCGTTGAGGTCACTTCGGAGGAGGCAGCGGCGCCGCCTGCGAAATCCGCGCCTGCGCCAGTAGGCCCGCCGAATACTTCCCGAGATCTCTATGAGAGCATCGTGGAGATCGAGTGCGCTTCTTTGGTGCCTGACTTTCAGCAGCCATGGAATGGCGGTCGTGAAACGGGTGGCAGTGGCACGGGCTTCATGATCGGGCCAAATCAGTTTGTGACCAATGCCCATGTCGTCGCCGACAGCACGCGTCTTCTGATCAAGAAGTATGGCGATCCAGAGAAGTACGCGGCCAAACTTCTTTACATCGCTCACGATTGTGATCTTGCTTTGCTAGAATGCACTGATCCCATTCCCTTTGCGAACGCGAAACCGTTAGACCTTGGGGACATTCCAAGATTGGAAAGCACGGTAACGGTCATTGGCTATCCGTTAGGCGGAAAGCGGCTTTCCACGACGCGGGGCGTTGTTTCGCGGATCGATTTCCAACCCTACAGTCATAGCGGCGCAGACCTGCACTTGGCTATTCAGATCGATGCGGCGATCAATCCGGGCAACAGTGGTGGTCCCGTGCTACAAGATGGCAAAGTTGTAGGCGTGGCCTTCCAAGGCATATCCGGCGCGGTGGCTCAGAATGTGGGTTACATGATTCCGACACCTGTGCTTCGTCGTTTCCTCAAGGACATTGAGGACGGGAGCTATGATCGCTACGTGGATCTTGCGATCAGCGATTTCGATTTGATCAATCCAGCGCAACGCGTGGCGCTTGGCCTGCCTGCGGACAGTCGCGTCGGAACACTGGTCGCCTCAGTGACGAATGATGGCTCCTGTGACGGCATTCTCCAAGAAGGCGATGTGCTTCTTGAAGTGGATGGCCATCCCATTGCGGCAAACGGGCATGTTGAAGTCGACGGTGAGTTTGTCGATATGAATGAGACCGTCGAGCGCAAGTTCAAAGGGGAGAAGGTGGAAATGAAGATTCTCCGCGATCGCAAGCCCAAGACGGTCGAGATCGAACTTAAGCCGTTCGATGCTTATCTTATTCAGGCGAACTCTTACGACAAACGTCCGCACTATGTAACCTTCGCTGGTCTCGCCTTTCAACCGATGGATCGGAATCTCATGGCGGCCCACAGTATCAACAGTCTCGCGGCGCGTTACCTCTATGCTTACTACGTTCAGGACGAGATCTTTGAAGAGCGCCCAGAGATCATCGTCATGACGAGCATCTTGCCGGATGCCATCAATACTAACTTCGGAGCCTTCCAAGACTCCGTCGTGGATAAGGTTAACGGCAAAGCGATTAAGACCTTGCAAGACTTGTATGATGCTCTGCATCCGCAAGCGCAGCCAGACTTCTATGTCATCGACTTTGTTGGGCAAGGTTTGCCCATTGTGATCGAAGCGGGCCGCGTGGAAGCGGCGAATCAGCGTATTCGAGAAACCTATGAGATCGGCTTGGAAAGCTACCTTGGCGGTAGCGATGGCGACGCCCCCGTGATCTTCAACTAACTGAACACGCTCCTTCTTCTGATGAACTCCCTTCTCATGATTTCCCTACCACTCTGGCGCGTGACTGTTCCGCTAGTCGTGATCGCCTGCGCAAGCCTCCAGTTAACATTAGCAGAGACCGCAGTTACGGCGTCGCCTGCGCAAGATAAGCCCGCCGTGAAGACGATCGGGGACGCGCTTCTTCGCGTGAATATCACCGCTCAAGCCTACAACTTTTACCAACCCTGGGAAAAGGGAAAGCCAGTCACTCGGCGCGGTCTGGGTGTCTTGCTAGACAATGGGCAAGTCCTCGTCTCAGCTCAAATGGTCGCGGATGCCACGTATGTCGAATTGGAGAAACCCACTTCGGGTGAGAAAGCCACTGCGCAGGTATCGGTGGTCGACTACGAAGCGAACCTCGCACTGATCAAACTGGACGATGACAAGCCAGATTTCCTCAAAGAGATGGTGGGGCTGAGCTTGGACACGTCAGCCAATGTCGGAGATGATCTCGATGTGTGGCAGGTGAAAGACAATGGGCTGGCCGTGAACACCCGTTGCCCTGTGTTAGAAGTTTCGATTGGAAACTACTTTCTCGATGGCACCCCGTTTCTTACCTACGACATCAAGGGATCACTCCAATACCACGCTGGAAGCTTCGTCTTGCCGGTCTTGCACGGTGAGAAGTTGGCCGGGCTTCTTCTGAGCTATGATTCAGATGAGCAGATCTCTCGCGTGATTGCCGCGCCGATCATCGAGCATTTCCTGGAAGATCTGAAAGACGGAGATTACGCTGGTTTCTCCACGTTAGGATTGGCTTTCTCTCGCGCTATAGATGAGCAGTTACGCAAGTATCTGAAGCTCGACCAAGATAGTGCCGGTGTTTATGTCAGTTCCATCACCCCCAACAGCACGGCGGATCAAGCAGGGTTGGAAGTAGGAGATGTTCTGCTAGAGATCGGCGGTCACGCTATCGATGCGCGTGGCAACTACGATCATCCGATGTATGGGAAACTGAGCTTGAGTCATATCGTGCGTGGCGACAGCCAAGTGGGGCAAGAGATCCCGATGGTCATCTTTCGCGATGGAGCGAGGAAGGAATTGAAGGCCACGATGCTCCGCAAATCGCCCAAGGATTATCTGATCGATCCCTACCTCTTCGACGAAGGCCCTAGATTCTACATCGCCGGGGGCATGGTGTTTCAGGAACTCACGAAATCTTATTTGGAGATGTTTGGTGATCAATGGACTCAACGCGCGCCCATGAGATTGCTCTGGGCACTAGCACATCCCGAAGACTATGAGAAGGCTGGGCGGAAGAAGCTCGTCTTTATCAGCCGCGTCATTCGCACACCGGCGACGCTTGGCTACGAGTCTGTCTCCCATGTCATTGTCGACAAAGTGAATGGCAAGGACATCAACAGTCTCAAGGATCTTGCCGAAGCCTTTCGCTGGCCAGACGGTCCCATGCACAGCATCGAGATCTCCGAAGCTCCCCACGAGTTGATCCTCGATGTGCAGACGACGGACGCCATGAATGAGCGACTGAAGGAAGCTTTCCGCATGAGGGACTTGCAACGACTTGAGTAGCTGAGTAGGTGGCAGACCAGTCGATGCTGGTATTGGTTGACGGGTTGGGGAGGCCTCGGTAAACGACAGAACACCTTTGTAGACCGAATTTATTATGGGAAGAGCCTTTGAATACCGTCGCGCTTCGAAAGAGAAACGCTGGGACAAGATGTCCAGGATGTTTCCGAAGCTTGGCAAGTCCATCACGATGGCTGCCAAGGAAGGCGGCCCAGATCCTGAATCGAACTCTAAGCTACGCACCGCCATCCTCAATGCCAAGGCTGAGAACATGCCGAAGGACAACATTGATTCGGCGATCAAGCGCGCCTCTGGGAAAGACGAGATTTCGATCTCTGAGATCAACTATGAGGGCAAAGGTCCTCACGGAGCGCTCATTTTCATCGAGTGCGCGACGGATAATACGAATCGATCCATTTCCAATCTGAAGACCTACTTCAACAAGAACGGTGGGCAGATTGTGCAAACCGGTTCACTGGAATTCCTGTTCAATCGCAAGTCGGTCATCGAGTTCGCCAAGACAGATGAGATGGACTTGGAAGAGATCGAGCTGGAGTTGATGGACGCAGGGCTGGAGGAGTTCGAGGTCGCGGAAGACACGGTCTTTGTCTACGGCGAATTTATCAGCTTCGGAAATCTGACGGCTGCGGTGGAGAAACTGGGCATCGAAGTTAGAAAGGCGAATTTGCAGCGCATTCCAACCAATCCTGTGGAGTTCACGGAAGAGCAGATGGATGACATTGAGAAGCTCTTGGATCGTATTGAGGACGATGAAGATGTCCAAGCGGTGTATACCAATATCGCCTAACTGATTTTGGAATCCTGCCAAGTTTGCCAGAAGGCTTCCGTCTGCGTGGCATTGGGACGAAGTTCGATGACAACGCGAGTGGGCCACGATTGCGGATCGATTGTGATGTCTGTATGGCAATGGTAGTCGAGGCCCCACGATCGCGCCCACGATTCGAAATCGAAGCGATGATGGTTTTCGACGACGGCGGTGTCTTGAGGCGGAAGCCCTTGGAAATGAGGTAGGCGGCGGAAGATCTTACCGCCGCCGTTATTGATGACCACGATCCTCATGGGTGCCTCCTCATGCATCTCTGCGAGGATGGCGGGTGCGGCGAGGTCGTAGAGGGTCGTGAGATCCCCAAAGATTCCCCAGCTTTCGCGGGCATGGGGTCCGCAGGCGATGCCGAGGAAGGTGGAGAGATTCCCGTCGATGCCATTGGCTCCTCGATTTGAGAACACGGGCCATGGCATGGCGCGCGCGGCGACAAGGCTGAGTTCACGAATCGGGAGACTGTTCCCGACAAAGAGTTGTGCTTGTGATGGGATGATGGAGAGAAGATGCCGAAGGCAGGCGGGTTCGCTTACAGGATATTGATCTAGCAATGCCTCCAGACGCTCGGCGCTGGCGGCTTCTTGCTCGCGCCATTGGTTAGGCGTTGTTTGCTGAGACCGCTTGAGAGGAAACGTGTCACCCATGATCCATTGGGAGGGGCGAGCGAGACCGCTGAAGGGACGTTGGGTGAGTGAGAAAACCTCGACCTCAGGCTTGGTTTCCAGATCGCGCCAGGTGCGAAAACTCGGCACCCCGCCAATCCGAAGCACGCGTGAGAATGCTAATCGGCGCGCCGTCTGATCACCGCCACGGATCAAGAGCGAATGAAGGCGTGGTTCTGCGTGCAACCCGGAGGTGGCATCGGCGAGAATCGGTGCCTTGAGGTGAAGCAGGGTATTGATGAGGTCTTCGTGAGGATTGAGGCAGCCGGCAATGACAAGTAGGGGACTGTCTTGTTGAAGGAAGGTCTCTAGCAGAGCTTGATCGGTTGAGGAAACTGAGAGGTCGGTGGGCGTCGAGGCCGACACGCTGAGGGACATCTGTGGGGGAGCGGCACTGGGTTCTTCCAGACACACATTGAGATGGATCGGTTGATCCTGAGTGAGCGTGGTGAGATCGATGACGTCTTCGTCGGATTCGATGTCGAATGCCCTAGCATAGATTCCAAAGAGCTGGCTTTGATCAATGGCCTGAGGTGCTCCGGAGCCGCGATAGCGCTTGGGACGATCTGCGGTGATGAGGAGCAAAGGGCGGGCTTGGTAGTAGGCTTCGATGACGGCGGGAAGCAGCTCGGCGACGGCTGTGCCCGAGGTGGTGACGATGGCGACCGGCGTTCGCGCTATTTGCAGAAGACCGAGTCCGAAGAATGCGGCACTGCGTTCTTCGAAAAATGGGAGGATCCGGATCTTGTCACGATTCTGAAGCAGGCCGTGCACGAGATCGCTGTTTCTTGAACCGGCGCAGACACAGAAATCGCGCACACCGAGATCGAGGCAGGCCTGCAAGACTGTCTGTGCAAACATGATTGGGCTAGAGATTGAGGAACTGCTTCACCACGTGACGCTTGAGCGCTAGTTCGGCCCATTCGAGGTCCAACTCACTCTCGCGTATGAGACCGCAACCGGAAGGCAAGGCAATCTCGTTTCCTGTCCAAGAGAGATGACGGATGGCCACTACGGAATGAAAGGTGCCCTCATGCCAGCAACCGAACGGTGTCGCGAATGACGATGGGGGTGCCAGGCGTGCACGAATCTGCTGATGCAGGTCGAAGACCTTCTCCGTGCGCGGCAGAAACCCGACCGCTGGCGTTGGGTGCAGCTGGCGAATGAGCGTATTGAGATCGACTGGGCCCGTGAGCTCCATGCGGAGCCTGGTAAGGAAGTGTTGCAGCCCATTCAGCTCCAACACTTCGCGAGCTTCTTCGCGCACGGTTTCACCCAGTGCTTCGCGGATGCCTTCCACTACGAGAGCATGCTCGCGGATCTGCTTGGGATCATTGCGGAACCGATCGGCATCGGCCGGAGCGGCTGTTCCCGCCAGGGCCATGGTTTCCAATGAGCTTTCCCGCACGACCAGAAAGCACTCTGGAGTGATGCCAATGAATCCGGATGTCGCCTCCCAATGCCCGTATGCATGGGAACAGTCATTCCCGTGCTCAAGTGCTTGTGAAGCGAGCGCCCGGAGGTCTCCAGATCGAAGACGGCCTGTTTCGGTGACAAATGGAACAAGTTTCTCAAGCTTGGCGCCGTTTCCAAAACCAGCGGAAATGGCCCGAAAAGCCTCTTCGAACGGCGCCAAAGAGGGAGGCTGCCACTCGATATTGGGGAAATCTTCGATCGGCCATTGGCCCACGTTGGAAGCCATTCGGAAGGTGTTGGGGACCTTCCAAGGTTTCGGATCTGATAGGTCGAAGTCGTTCCAATAAAACGCGTTAGCGTCTCTAGGTGGCTCGAAAAAGCTCGTGAATGGGCCTTCGCCCACCGCCACTTGGCCGGGGCCAATTTCGAGAAATGCGGTCTCTTGGGGCAATGATTTCACAGAGTGGTTGTATCTCTAGACCTTGTAGCAAGGAGGGCAAATCGCTTTCGCTTCAATGCCTCTTTCAGACAAGAATACGATTTCTCTTCAACAAGAGGTTGATCTGCGAAACAGAATCTTCATCTTGCCGGGCTCACCAGACTCGAAACGTGGTGATGTTCGAACCGACCGTATGAAGGACGCCGATCCCACGCCACCTCAACTGCCTGCTTCGAAAAGCGAAGAAGAAGCGGTGGATACCAACGTCATCGACGTGGAGTGCATGCTTCGTGTAAAGACGGGAGATGTCCCAGCATTCGAGGAGTTGGTCGCACGGCATCGAACCAGCGTCATTGGCACCATCTACCGGATGCTCGGGGACCTGGATGAATCCCATGATCTCGCTCAGCGAGTCTTTATCCGTGTGTGGTCCTCCGCCCCGCGTTACGAGCCCAGTGCGAAGTTCACGACCTGGCTGTTCACCATCACCAAGAACCTCGTCTACAACGAAAGCCGTCGACGCAAGCGGCGGCCTCATTACTCGCTTGAAGCCCAAGCTGAGGACTTCCATCTTGCGATGCCGGATACGACGGCTGTGGAGCCAGGGGACGCCCTCCTTCATAAGGAGATGCAGGAGGCCATCGACAAGGCGATGGAGAAGCTCCCAGACCGGCAACGAATGGCGCTCGTCCTGAGGCGATTTGAACATCTGCCCTATGAGGAAATAGCCAAGAGCATGGACCTGACGGTTTCTTCGGTGAAAAGCTTGTTGTTCCGTGCTCGGCTGCAATTGCGGGAAGAACTCCGCTCTTACCTTGAGGACACGTGACCCTCAAAGTGCATAAATCTCGCTACAAGTTCGCAAGAATCGCTTAATTTGTAGGGTCACGTGCTGTTTTTAGTTAGACTACTAAACTTCTCGCAGGGTTGGATTTGAAAACCTAACTAGTGCCTGGGAGAAAACAGCGCTAATGTCGACAGATAATAGCGTCATGTTAGTTTTAAAGTGTGCTCCACCTCTGACAATGAGAGAAGCAATTGCTAAGGCTCGATTTTTTTAGAATTTCATGGATGCTTTGGTGTTTTTTTTTAAAAAAAATAGTTAGGGCGTCAGGCGTTTCTGTTGTGTGATTTTTATGCCCACTTCAGTTTCGATCCCTTGTTAGGCCGCTTTCTTTTTTCGTCCCCGCGTTTTTGACCCAACGGCTTGCTCCAGTAGCCCTTTGCCGATCCGGTGCAAATTGTAGGCCAGCACTCCTAGCCCGGCGTAGCGTTTGTATCCATGCAGTCCTTTGTCTGGACACCGGTCGAGGCCGTGTTGCTCTAGACT
>JBLHHN010000035.1:0-29452 GCA_047616785.1 Verrucomicrobiales bacterium | reverse complement strand
GGAGGCTGCCAAGGAGACTGCCAAGGAGGCTGCCAAGGAGGCTGCCAAGGAGGCTGCCAAGGAGGACGACGAGGCGGACGACGAGGCGGGCATTCAAGTAGACAGTCTTCGGGAGCCGTTGAGACACTGGGAGGGCTTACGAGTGAGCTGTTGACCTTGGCGGCAACTCGTAGCAATGATCAGTCGACCAAAGTGGAGCGCCAGATCGTCATGGATACCATGAAACGGCAGATGCTCTTGGAATCCGGGTTGGGAGAGAATCACCCACGAGTGAAAGCGCTGTCATGGCTCAACGTCACCATCAATGGCGAAGTCAATCAGCCGCGATTGGTTCCATGCTTCCCATGGATGACGGTTGCTGATGTGCTAGCCTCGGCGGCTGGTTTCACCGACTTTGCGGCTCCCAAGAAATCGCGCCTAATCAAAGCTGGTAGACAATTTCAGGACGGACAACCGTGGGAAGAAGTCGATCTAACCGATCCACAAGTAATTCAACGAATCGTCACCCCGGGCGACAAGATCATCGTCTTGCACACGTGAAATACCTCAATTCTTGAAAGCGCTTTCGACCAAGGCTTTGATTGCGACAATGGTCATGGCCACTTCATCTTTTGGTCCTGTCATTTTGACAAAGACAGGACCATCTTCGCTTTCAATGATGGCGGCGAGCATGGTGTGATCTTTCAAGGGCACCTTCTTTCCAAATGGAGGTCCACTCATGAGGGCCCCTTCAAGATGAAGGAACTCGATCTTCCCACCTGCTAGTTTCGACCTCTCAACTTCCTTCGGGGTGCCATCAAACTGGCTTCTCCATCGGGCAATGTTCGCCTCAACGGAACCCCCTTGTCCTTTGCCAAAGTGATAGAAATCGGCATCGAGAGCTTTCGCTAGACCCTCCGTGTTGTAGGTGAGTCCACCGGCACTCATCGCGCGTGGCGTTTCTTTCTTGGCCCAACCTTCAGTGAGGGCGAATTGGAAACCACCGGCTTCGAAGGTGGCGGATTTCTTCTCCTCGGCCCCAAGGTGACTGATGGCGAAGAGGGAAACGGCGGCAATGAGAAGAGAGCGAAGGATCATCCTGCAAAGTCGCTGGAATCACGCGCCTCGCAATCGAAAGCGATGAGCGCCCTTTTTTAACGTTCAGCTTGCTGTTTGCGGTTGTTCTGTATATACAATGTGCATTCGAGATACATGGATGTGCTTTCGCGGCACGGGACGGATGGTCCTGGTGGCGTTTGGCTTGGGGGCTCTGGGGAGCGTCTTTGGCCAGCTGGCCGATGATTTCGAAGAGGCTGGTGATCTGGGTTCTTCCGAGCGTTTTGAGATCCGGCAGGCTTCGGAGGGAGCGACCGTGCAGTTGGGCGAACCTGCCAGTAGTGCCCTTGGGCTTTGGGGGAAATGGACTGCTCCTGCGAATGGTATCTATGCGACGCGGACTGCTGCAACGGAGTGGATTCAGGCGTCCGTCGATGAGGGGACTCATCGGTCCTATCCCAAAGATCTCTCACAAGGCAACAACTCTGGAGGCGGACCGCTTCTTCTGAGATTCGAAGCCCGCAAGGGCACGACTTACGCGATGAGTTTCTCTGGAGAAGAAATCGCGGTTCAGTTGGAGCTGTCGAGCCTGCTGCGAACGATGAGTTTAACAGTGCTATCGATTTGGGAAATGACGCGACGGTGACCTTCTCGGGCGACACGACGAGAGCAAGGATTCAGGATTAAGAGAGAGTGTTAGTGTCCCGGTCTACGTTATGGTGGGAATGGACAGCCCCTGCCGCTGGGACCTATCAGTGGAGGAATGTTCCTGGTACCCCTGGATATGGAAGGGTCGCCATCGGAAGGGATGTGAAGGATCCGATCCAGTTTTTCGATTTATAGGAAGGCGAGTTCCAAGAGTTGATGGAGCTTGAGGCGGGGGACGGTTTGAAGATTGGTGTGTCGACCGGGGAAAGGAACTTCGAGCTGGGTGAGGTGGCTTTAGAGATATTGCCAGTGACATGGCCGACGGCGAGGAATACTGGTAGACCTAACGTAATTGAATTTAGGGAGAGTGTCGGTGTCGAGCGGAGCGACCAAGTGCTAGGTCTACCGACGGGGTTGTCGACCCGACATCGGCATTCGGAATTCGAAGGGTGGTGGCGATGGACTCCGACTTTCACGGGAGTGGCTTCGTTTGACGCTTCATGGGGGGATTCTCGGATCAACTTTCGCTTGGATCTCCGAGTTTATGCGGGCGAAGATGATCGGAGAGGCACTCCAAGAACCATCATTGGCGAGGAACTGCTGTTTCTCGTGTCGGCAGGTGAACCCGTGATCCTGGAGATTGCCGGGTCTCCACTGGATCCGAAGGTTGTGCGGTTTTCTCTCAAACAAGCGGATCCGGTTGCCAATGATGCGTTCAGCAATGCGCTAGATCTTGGCAAGTTCGATCAGACGATTGGTTTTGAGAATTATCTGCGGGCAGGGGCGACGAGTGAGCCGGGCGAGCCGCTTCACGGCGAGCAACCAACCGCTTCCCGTTCCATTTGGTGGAAGTGGATTCCTGAGGCTACCGACGAATTTCGAATCGATTCCGATGGCGAAGTTTCTGTCTATGAAGGCGCTGAAATTCTATCATTGATGCTAATCACGAGTGGGAGTGACTATGTGATCTTTAACGCGGACGCGGAGAAAACCTATCGGATTGCCGTTGCCAGTGAGGATGAGCAGAGCTTGCAGAAGCGACTGCAGATCAGAAATCAATACATTCAGGTCACTGGTATCCCCTCGGTGGATATTGGTAGTGCCGTTGATCTGGGAAATGGTGAATCTGTGCATTTTTATAGTGACGTGATAGTGACATGATTGTAAGTAAAGGAGAGGAGCTTCCGGCCGTGAAGTGGACTGCACTTAGGACCGGAGTGGCCTTCCTGAATGTTGAGAAAGGTGGCGGCGGAACTTTAGGCGCCGTGATCTATCACGAGAGTTCTCTGGAATTTCGAGATCGCTTGAGTCGAGGTGGAGGAGGTTTCCCGGTTGTCGCGGGCGAGGCCTACATCATCACGCTTCGCGGTGAAGCTTCCTTCGATGCGGTGATTCGCTTAGAGATGGGTTCTGATCCTAACAATGATGACTTTGCGCAAGCAGAGATCATTGACGGAGATCTTCCGTATTCGGTGACGTGGCAGAATTACTTCGCCACGGCGGAAACTGCGGATCCGATCGGCGCCGCAGCCTCTCAGTGGTGGCGATGGAAAGTGCCGGAGACCGGCTTCTACGCGCTGGATGGACCGAACGGAACGATGGTCTATCGTGGAGATGCTTTGGAAACGTTGGAGCCATTGGTCATCTACGGCTCAGTGTTCACCACTCCTAATTTCTACCTCCAGGCCGATGCAGGGGAAGAGCTGACCATTGGCACAGACTCCCCACGATTTCTCTATGGTCTGACACTCTCTGCAGTCGATTGGCAACCTCTGGCGAGCGCGCGTGAAGAGGCCATCGACTTGGGACAATCAGACTCGATCACTTACCGTTCAGGCTTTGCCTATGCTGCGACGAAGGATGACGAAGGATGACGAAGGATGACGAAGGATGACGAAGGATGACGAAGGATGACGAAGGATTCGAAGGATGACGAAGGATTCGAAGGATTCGAAGGCGTTGGCTTCAATGGCAGGCACCGCGCAGTGGCACGCTACGCTTGGCTAGTATTCACGAAGAGGATCACGTCTATTTGGAATTGCTTCGGGAAGGAGAGTCGGTAGAGCTGTTTGACTCGGGACCAGCGAGGTCTCTCCACGTGACGGAAGGTGAGCGTATCTTCATCCGAGCCAATGCTTTGATGGACTATCCGGTCCTTGAGTTCAGCCTTCGTCTTCAAGGCTGGGTCCCGACTTATGAACTGTGGAAGCAGAATCATTGGGACGTTGGTTACCGTTTCCGTGAACTCCGCGACTCGAGTGCTGATCCAGACCACGACGGCTTCACGAACCTTGAGGAAATGATCTTCGGCACCGATCCGCTCCGGCCTCCGCTTTGGCATCAACCTTTTGGAGGGCTTTCTGTGGAAAATACGTAAGAGTATCAGTTCGAGATCAGCCCGGCGATCGAGAATGGCAGCGCTCCTCTGACGGTGGGGCTTGAAAGATCGAACGATTTGGGCTCGTGGGAGTCTATGCTTTTAACGCCTGGCTCGTACGTGTTGCCCATTGGCGGCCCTCAGGGTGGCCAATTTTTCCGAATCAAAGCGACCCTGCCAGATGATGATCTTTAAAGTGAATGCTGATTTAACAGCACGGGAGCGGGTCGAAAAGGCTTTAATGCTAAATAAACTGCATTTAAAAGTTGCGCGTCGCTCTCTTGATGGAAGGAGTGTTTCATGAACCTCCTGTCCTGTCTGATTTGGATAGCGTCGAGCACCGTGGTATTTGTCATCGGTGTTTCGTGCGTTGGCGTTGGCCTTCGCGGTCCCGAACCGGTCGATTGGGTGTTGCCTGTGGAAAGAGTTCTTCATCAAGTGGCTTGGGTGGAGGTCAAAAGAGCGTCTGATCCGACCGAAGAAGTGGTTCCCAAATCTTCTTAGAGGGTCTTCTGTCCCGAAGACGTCGGTGATTGACATTCTTGTCACCGGCCATTTCCATCCCGTGCATGTCGCCTCTTCGAGTGATCGTCTCGGGAATGGCCAGTCTTCTACTGCTGGCAGGGTGCGGCACGTTCACGACCCTTGCTCCTCAATCGAAGCCGACGGCCCCTGAGCAATGGACAGCGATTTCGATTCCAGATGGCAGCGTCATGGGTTGGCTGGATGACTTTGATCAGGGAAAGGTCTTGCGAGCGCTGGTCGATGAAGCGGTCGGAAACAACTACGACCTGGCCACGGCGGTTGCCCGGGTGAAACAGTCGTCCGCTCGGGCGAGGATCGCTGGAGCCGATCTGTTGCCTCAGGCCGGTGTCACAGTGACAGGATCGCGATCGCAGCGATTGCGTGGATCGAACTTCGATAAGATCACGGCGAACCAGTTCAGCACGAACTTTGACATCAGTTGGGAGATCGATCTTTGGGGACGGCTGCGCAATCTGAAAAGCAGTACCCTGGCAGATTTGCGAGCCGCGCAGGCCGACTATCAAGCCGCGCGACTTTCCCTGGCGACAAGGGTGGTCAGCACCGTCCTGAATCTGGTCGAGTCACGGCAGCAGGCAGAGGTCTCACGGCAGACTCTGACAAGCTTGCGAACGAATTTGGATATCCTTGATGCCAAGCTCGAAGCCGGTGATGTCGATGACCGCACAGCGCTAGAGATCACCTTGAGTCGCGCCGATGTCTTGAGAACGGAGGCGACTCTGGCAGCGAATGAGCGTCAGGCGGATGCCTTCAAACGCGTTTTAGAGGGTTTGCTAGGTCGATATCCAGATGGGACCATTCAAGGGCTGACAGATTTCCCTCAGGTGAAACGTCAGGTTTCTGCAGGCCTGCCTTCGGAGCTTCTCTTGAGGCGTCCTGACTTGATCGCTGCGGAGCAACGGGTGCTTGCGGCGACAGAAGATGTGCGGGCGAGTTGGAAAGCGCTCTTGCCGAACTTCACGATCAACGCAGGAGCGGGGACGAGCACCACGGATAAATTCAGTGATTTGTTAGATCCTAAAGCCTTGGTGTGGGATCTGGCAGGACGATTGGGGCAGGCAGTGTTCCAGGGCGGTCGCTTGGTGGCGGGTGTCGAGCTGAGCAAGGCGCAGCTGGAAGAGATCGCCTCGCGCTATGCGGAGACCGCATTGAGGGCCTTTCGCGAAGTGGAGACCGCCTTGGCGGCCGAGGGCTTTTATAGGGATCAGCAGAGGAAGCTGGAAGGGGCGGTCGAGCAAGCGAATCTTGCTGAAGAGCTTGCGCTCGGACAGTATGAAAAGGGTCTGGTGGACATCATCACCGTGCTGGAATCTCAGCGGCGTGCCTTTGATGCACGGAGTAATCTGCTTCGCGTCCGCAACGAAAGGCTGCAGAACCGTTTAGATCTTTACTTGGCCTTGGGTGGTGATTTCGATCATGGTCCTAACCTTGCTGTGAAATCATGAGACCAGTTATTCGCGTCGTCCTGCCCCTATTGATTCTTCTCGCCGCAGCTTTCTGTGTGAAGACGTTGATGGAAAGCAAGAAGGACCCAAGAGGGTTCAAACCACCAGAAGCCGTGACGCGTGTCGAAGGAACGGCGTTGAAGCCGCAATCCTATCAGGTGACCGTCCTCTCCCAGGGCGTCGTCGTTCCTCGCACCAAGAGCACGCTTATTCCGGAAGTACCAGGCAAGATCATCGAGATCTCTTCGTCTCTGCGTGAGGGTGGCTTCTTTGAGGAAGACGAAGTGCTGCTCAAGATAGATCCGTTAGACTACCAAACAACGATTGTGGTCGCGCAGAGGAACGTGGCGCAAGCCGAGGCGCTCATTGAGCAAGAGCTCGCGCGCTCCCAGCAGGCGGTGGAGAACTGGAAGCGGTTAGGCAAGAAAGGTGATCCAAGCCCCTTGGCCTTGCGCAAGCCCCAGCTTGCAGAAGCGGAAGCTCAAGTGGCCGCCGCCAAGGCCGAGCTTGTGAAGGCGGAACGCGATCTGGATCGCACGATTATTCGAGCACCCTACGCGGGACGTATTCTGGAGAAACAAGTGGATGTGGGGCAGTATGTGAACACGGGTACTACCCTGGCATTGATCTACGCGATCGACTATGTCGAAGTTCGGTTGCCGATTCGAAATGAGGATCTTTCCTTTCTCGATCTGCCAGAATCTTATCGTAACGAGCGCGAAGATCCGAATGCGTCGCGTCCGAAAGTAAAGCTGATCGGAAGGCTTGGTGGAAAAGAAGTTGTCTGGGAAGGGCGACTTGTGCGAGTGGCAGGAGCATTAGAAGCGCGATCTCGACAGCTCTTCGCCGTGGCACAGATCGATGATCCTTACGCCAAACGAAAGGACGGGACCCCTCCGCTGAAGATCAATCTCTTCGTGGAAGCGGAGATCGTTGGAAATACGCTTACGGACGTCTTCGTGCTTCCGAGGAATGCCGTGCGCTCGAACAATGAGGTCATTGTCATTGATAAGGAGAGCAAGTTGCGACGACGTGGGGTCGAGCCGATGTGGATGGCCGAGGACGTCGTGGTGGTCGCGCAAGGAAATGGCGTGGAACCTGGAGATGTGCTCTGTACGACCCCCATTGCTTTCCCTGCGGATGGGGCGTCGGTGCTGGCGACGATCGATGGCGTGGAGCCTCCTGAACCGGGGAAACCTGATGGTCCTCCCAAGAGCATCGCGGGCAAGGGCAAGCCAGGCCAAGCGGGAAAACCTAGCACCGGTACCTAACTAAATTCTCACGCGCTTATGATCGCCTGGTTTGCCAAGAACGGCGTCGCAGCCAATCTCATGATGTTCGCCATCATGATCACAGGATTGGGTACGCTCTACATGGGAAACATCCCGGTGGAAGTGTTTCCTGCGCTGGAAATCAATCAACTGAGCATCCAGGTTCCGTATCGAGGGGGAACGCCTGAGGAGGTGGAAGAATCCGTTCTCACGCGGATCGAAGAAGCGATCATTGATGTCGAAGGGATCGAGAAGATTGTCGCCATCGCGAGCGAAAGTGGTGCCAATGTGAGCGTTGAGATTGCCGATGGCTACGATCGTCGAGATGTGCTGGATGATGTGAAGAATCGTGTGGATGCCATTTCGACGTTCCCAGTGGAGGCGGAGAGACCAAGGATCTCTTTGGCTCAAGGCTGGCGATCGGTTATCAATGTGGTTCTCTTTGGCGATCTCTCAGAACGCGATCTGAAAGAGTTAGGGAAACAGATTCGCGATGATATCGGGAACCTGCCCGAAGTGTCAGCGGCGGATCTGCAGGGAACTCGCCCCTACGAAATCGCGATCGAGATTGATGAATCGAATTTGCAGCGTTACCGACTCACGTTTGACCAGGTGGCGCAGGCTTTGCGCAGTTCTTCCATTGATGTGCCAGCGGGGACTTTGAAGACCGATTCTGGCCAAGTGGTCCTTAGAACGAAAGCTCGTGCCTACACCGGAGCGGAGTTTGAGGATATTGTGATTCTGACGGCGGAAGACGGCACGCGCGTGAAGCTAGGAGACATTGCCAAAGTGACAGATGGCTTCGATGAGAGCCCGTTACTGGCGCGATTCAATGGCCGTCGATGCGTTCTCATCATGGTCTCTCGTGAGGGCAATCAGAACGCCATCACCATCTCTGAGAAGGTGAAGGATTACATGGCGGTGCGGTCTAGCACTCTGCCGCCAGGCGTGGAGCTTTCTTATTGGACTGACAGTGCCAAGATCGTCAAAGGGCGGCTAGATACGTTGGTCGATAGCGCCTCCAAGAGTCTTCTTCTCGTCTTTCTTGTTCTCACGCTGTTCCTGAGGCCGAGTCTCGCTCTCTGGGTCGTCATCGGCATTCCTGTCTGTTTCTTGGGGGCCATTTCTCTCATGCCATTCCTCGGAGTCACGATCAATATCATGAGCCTCTTCGGTTTCATACTCGTGCTTGGGGTGGTGGTGGATGATGCGATCGTCACCGGGGAGAATATTTACACCAAGCAGAAGTTAGGCCTATCGCCGGAGGAAGCCTCGATCCAAGGAGCGAGGGAAGTGGCATTGCCAGTCATCTTTGGCATTCTTACGACAGTGCTAGCATTTGTGCCATTGTTGTTCGGTACTGGTTTCCATGGAAAGGCTCAAGCGCACATCGCGTTGATTGTTATCCCCGTGTTGATGTTCTCACTCATCGAGTCGAAGCTGATCTTACCCTCGCATCTTAGCCACAGTCTGCGTCATATCGTGAAAGGGATCGCAGGGTTCTTCATGCCTAAGGCATTGGTGAGGCTCTGTTCACGTGGTTATGGCGTGTTCAGTCGTTTCCAAATGAAGGTGGCTGGAGGGCTCGAATGGTTTGTTAGAAATGTCTACCAGCCGGTGCTTCGTGTGGCTTTGGATTATCGTTATGTCACCATCGCGATCTTCCTCGCTGGATTCGCCATTGTGTATGCCATGATCATGAGTGGCGTGGTGCGCTATGTGAGTTTCCCTCGTGTCCAGAGCGAGCGTGCCACGGCGACGTTGTCGATGCAGGAAGGCACGCCTTATGAGGTGACGAAGGGGCACATTGATCGCATACAATCGATCGCCGCAGACATGAAAGAAGAATACCGTGATGATGATGGTTCCTACGTCATTCGTGACATTCTTAGTGCTGTGGGAGGTCAAGGGGTGGCGTCGACGCGGCGTGCCTCATCCAGCGGGCAGGAACATCTTGGCGAGGTGAGCTTCTACGTTGTCGCCCCAGAGGACCGGGCCTCGACCATCACTTCGAGCGACTTCGCGAATGAGTGGCGCAAGCGGATTGGGCCCATTCTGGGTGCCAAAGAACTCAACTTCCGCGCGGTCATCGGAAGAGGGGGAGACCCGATTGATATCGAACTGACAGGTCCGACTCTGGAGTCTCTCACGGAAGTCTCGGGGAAGATCAAAGCGCATCTTTCGGAGTATCCGACTTTGTTTGACATCAGTGACAGTGTCGATGAAACAAACAATGAGATCCGTCTGAAGATTCGACCTTCGGCAGAGAATTTCGGACTGACAGAAGCCGCCTTGGCTCGTCAAGTGCGTCAAGCATTCTACGGCGATGAGATCCAGCGCATTCAGCGTGGGCGCGATGAGATCCGGGTCATGCTCCGGTACCCTGAGCAGAGGCGGAAGACGCTGGCCAGCTTGGAAGGCATGAGGATCCGGACGCCGGATGGTCAGGAGGTGCCTTTCACGGCCGTCGCAGAAGCGATCAATGGGAAGAGCTTTCCCAGGATACAACGCATCGATCGCCATCGCGCGATCAACGTGCGGGCCGATGCCGACAAAGATAAAGCGGACATTCCCACGATCACCGCGTCCATCACCGAGTTCCTGGATGAGTTGTTGTTAGGGTATTCGGGGGTTAGTTATTCATTCGAAGGCGAGGCGCGAGAAGCTCGGGAGAATGGCAACACGACGAAGATTGGTGGGATCCTGCTCATCTTTGGCATTTACACCATGCTTGCTATTCCGTTTCGATCCTACGTTCAGCCGTTGATTGTCATGTCGGTGATTCCATTTGGACTGGTTGGGGCAGTGTTAGGGCATATGATCCATGGGCTGTCTCTGAGCATGCTCAGTTTCTTTGGCATGCTCGCGCTGGCGGGTGTGGTGGTGAATGATAGTCTTGTGCTGGTGGATTTCATCAATCGGCGTTGTCGGGAGGGTGTGAAGACCTTAGATGCTGCTTTTGAAGGAGGAGGTGCCCGTTTCCGAGCGATCATTCTCACCAGTTTTACCACCTTTGCTGGACTCTACCCGCTTATCACGCTGAAGAGCACGCAGGCGCAGTTTCTCATCCCTATGGCTGTCTCACTCGGATATGGAGTGCTCTTCGCCACCTTCATCACGCTCTTCCTGGTTCCGATCAATTACTTGATTCTGGATGACATTAAAAAGCTCTTCCGAATGGCTAGCCCAGAGCCCGATCAAAGGCCCGTGGTGGGCGCTGTGAAAAGTGCCGAAGCATGATGGCTGCGCGGGACTCCGGAGGCTATGGAACTTCCCATATTTCGCCCGTAGAACCCTCTGAAAATGGGAAGGATTGCCACTTGCCAGGGATCAAGGCCTGATTATACTTGGCCGCTCGCTCATTAGGGGCAATTTCCAGGGATGCTTCTTGACTTCCACCATGGAGTTGTCCGCCATGGGCGGCCCTTACGCACCGAATTTTATGTCTACCGAACTACTCGAAGAACTTGTTGAAGCAGGCGTTCACTACGGCCACCAGCGCCGGAAATGGAATCCCAAGATGAAGCCGTATCTGCTCGAGCAGAAGAACAGCATCTACATCATCAACCTCTACGAGACGGTGAAGCAGCTTGAAGCGGCCTCTTCTTTCCTTGCTGAGTTGGCTGCCAATCAGAAGCGCATCCTCTTTGTCGGGTGCAAGCGTCAGGCCCAAGAGTCCGTTCGCGAAGCGGCCGTCGCCTGCAATCAGTTCTATATCAATCACCGCTGGCTCGGTGGCACGTTGACCAACATGTCTACGATCCGTCAGAGCGTGAAGCGCCTGGATTACTTGGAGAAGATCGAGAAGTCTCCAGAGTTCAAGGCCATGAGTAAGAAGGAACTGGCGGCTCTTGGCCGTGAGCGTAACAAGCTTCAGCGGAATCTCGAAGGAATCCGTGACATGGAGAAGGCTCCAGACGCCTTGGTGGTGGTGGATTCCGCTCGTGAGTGCATTGCCGTGAAAGAAGCCCGTCGTTTGAAGATTCCGGTCGTGGCTCTGGTAGACACCAACGCTGATCCCGATCCTATTACTTACCCGATCGCTTCGAATGATGACGCCCTGCGTTCCATTCGCGTGATCTTGCAAAAGCTGATCGATCCGGTCATTGCTGCCACTCAAGGTGGCGGCAAGTTCACCCCGGCCAAGCGCGCCGAGATGGACGTCGTGGACGCCTAACCAATTGGCTCATTCGACCGTTTCGTCACTTGTCTCTAGGAACTTCCTAAAGATCTTGTAAGACTATCCCCGAAACACGCATACTCTAACTGATATACTATTATGGCTGAAATCACCGCCAAACTCGTCGCCGAACTTCGTGAGAAGACCAATGCAGGCATGATGATGTGCAAAAACGCACTAAAAGAATCCGATGGCGATCTCGAGAAAGCTGAGACCATCCTTCGTAAGAAGGGGCTGCAAAGCGCAGACAAGAAATCTTCCCGCGTGGCGAAAGAAGGCGTCATCGCCTCATACATCCACCACGACCGCGCAGGCGTCTTGATCGAAGTGAGCTGCGAGACGGATTTCGTGGCCAAGACCCCAGTCTTTCGTGCTTTTGTCAAAGATGTCACGCTGCACATCGCGGCCGCACAGCCTTCCTGTATTTCTCGCGAAGAGATCTGCCCAGAACTCGCTGCGAAAGAGAAAGAGATCTACGCCGAGCAGATGAAGGGCAAGCCTGAGAATGTCATCGAGAAGATCCTCGAAGGCAAGATGGACAAGTTCTACAGCACGACCTGTCTCCTAGAGCAGGGCTTCATCAAGAATCCTGACGAGACCGTGGGTGACTTGCTGAAATCTAAGATTGTTGAGCTTGGTGAGAATATCATCATTCGACGCTTCACCCGCTACGCGCTCGGCGAGACCGAGTAAGTGGGACTGCTTGTTCTTCTCGCCAGCAGATCTTAGGTCCACGAACGTCCGAGTGTTCGATCGGGGTCCTTTCGCTTGCCGGGTGACAGATCTGTGTTTCTATACGCTTCTTCCCCATACTGAATTTTTCCAAACCGACTGACCGACGACCATGGCTACTATCCAACCTTTGACTGCTAAAAAACGTGACGCTGCCGGGACTGGCATCGCGAAGAAACTGCGCCGCGCCGGTCGAATTCCGGGTGTCGTCTATGGCGGAAATCAGGATCATTATGGAGTGGATGTCGATTTCATCGGGATCCGTGATCTTCTCGCCAAGTCGGCTTCTGACAACGTCCTCGTTCGGCTGGACATTGAAGGGGCTAAGGAGCAAGGCAAATTGGCACTCATCCAGGCCGTCCAGCATCACCCGCTGACCAGTGCGGTCATTCATATCGATTTCCGCGTGGTGAATGAAGAAGATGAGATCGTCGCCGCCGTGCCGATCGAGCTCATTGGTGAGAGCGAAGGTGTTAAAAAAGGAGGCCTCTTGGATCAGCAATTGCAATCCTTGGACGTGCGTTGCAAGCCAGCCAATCTTCCTGAAAAGCTCCAGGGTGATGTGACAAATCTAGACATGGGTCTTCCATTCCACGTCAGTGAAGTCGCGTGGCCAGAAGGTGTGACCCCTGTTCTGGGTGGCGACGTGGTGATTGCCATTGTCGCTGAGATGAAAGCGCTCATATCTGAGGCTGCGGCAGTAGATGGTCCTGCGGCAGCAGCTGCGGAGGTGTAGGCCATTGCGGTGTCCGCACTCAGAGCCATCTTTGGTCTCGGCAATCCTGGTCGAGATTATGAAGAGACCCGGCACAACGCTGGGTTTCTTGTTTTAGATCGCTTGGCAGAAAGATTGCCACCGTCCAATGGGGCACCTTTTGGTCCGGCAGAGTTCAGGCATATTCGCCGGCTTGAGTCCGATCTTCTGAAAACGAGTGAAGGCTACTTGATCAAGCCGACCACTTTCATGAATGATAGTGGTGAAGCGGTCAGTCAAGTTTGCCGATTCTATCGCATTCCTTCAGATCAGATTCTCATCGTCTATGATGACATAGATATAGAACTGGGGCGGCTCCGCTTTCGTGAGCAAGGTTCTGCTGGAGGTCACAACGGGATCAAATCGATCATCCAACATCTGGGCACCGAAACGTTTCCCAGGCTCAAAGTGGGCATCGGACGCAAAGAGAACCGTGATCACGGTCGCGTCGTAAGTCATGTGTTAGGCAAGTTCGATGGCGATGAGTTGCCGCTGGTCAAGGAGTCACTTGATCGTGCTGTGGAAGCTGTCATTGATGCGATGACGCATGGCATCGATCACGCCATGACCGCGTTCAATTAGTGGCACTGATAGGTGGCGGTGGCGTCTCGCCGCCGAGGGAGCCAGAGAGAGTTTGCCTTAGTGGCCGAGTTTCGGCAACGCGCCATCGCCCGTCGCCACTCCGTCTATCACCCAGGCGAGATTGAATCGCGCCATGGTCGAGCTCCCTTTGAGGCCGCCCTCAAAGTGCAGGTAGACTTGCCCCGCGCTTGGTGTGCCCGGACGCCCCGCCGTCATCGAGGAATAGGCAAATTTCCCTTCGAAGACCAGGCGCTTCACCGGCCACGTCTTTCCTCCATCGAAACTCGCCCACACCGTCCCGTGATCCCGGCCACTCTCGCTTTCACAATTACTGTAGAGGAGAATATCTTTCCCCGCGATAGGCAGCCTGACCAAGCCACCCATGCAGCCGTAGTTGGTATCCTGCGGGCCATCCGGCAAGATCTCGATGATCTGCCAGTCCTTCCACGTGTGCCCGCCGTCGTCACTCCAAGCATGGCGTCGACGCCGATTGTTCGGTCGCTCCTGCCAATGCACTCGGGAATTGTAGAGGAGTCGCCCGTCAGAAAGCTCGGCGATACAGGCTTCCCCCGTCCCATTCTCGGGAAACGGTTTGCTCGTCTGCCAGGTCTTCCCGTGGTCGTCGCTGTAGATCGCATTGGTGTAATGCTCCGGCCATTTCGCCCGATCATTCTTCCCCGCGTAATAACGTGAGGGCCGGATGAGACGGCCCGCATGCTTGCCATGCCGCAGCGTGATGCCGTGATCATTCATGTGCATGGAGGGCGCATTCCCCCGGCTATCCGGCTTGATCACCGTCTCCTGAGCCTGCCAGGTCTTTCCGTCATCCTCACTGCGATACACCGTGAGCGTCGCAGGCGGATGCTCCTCTTCGATGAATGCCAGGATGTCCCCCGTGCCCTCATCGACCGTGAGCCCACCTCCCTGAAAACCCGGCTTGGCGATGACGATAGGCTCGCCCCACGTCTTCCCCCCATCCTCACTCCGCCGTGCCCACACTTGGCTATTGCCGAGGGTCGCGATGACCGTTCCTTGAAGTGTCACCACCACGTTCGGAAAGCGTTCTTTGTCGTAGAGTGAGGACATTTCCAGACTCGGCTTTCCGAGGAAAGCATCAAGGGGACCTTCCAGAGCGGATTCTGCGGAGACTACCGTCGTGATCGTCAGCCAAACGGTTGCGAGAGAGATGAGAGAGGTTGGTTTCATAAATAAATACTTGTTAGATTTTTCCAGCCACCTTGAGTTCAGTGGCCAGTTGTTGTTGGTAAGCTTCGTGAGCCGCCCGATCTTCTCGCGCGCGCTCACCATAGTAGATAAATCCCAGGGCCCGTCGAGTCCGTGTCTTTGATGCATTGGCTTCAGCGCGATGGATGGTCAGGGCGTCATGGGCTAACAGATCCCCAGCCGCCGCCGGCATCGCCACCTCGTCTGCGGTGTCTTCAGGGCGCGGGAAATCGACCACCCCCTGACTGAATCCCAAAGTCTGCGTCCGCCCATGTTCCCGGATCCCACCATGGTGCGATCCTCGCACATAACGCACGCACCCATTCTCCGCATCCACCGGCTCCAAGGCCAACCACATGGTCACAGCCTCACAAGGATCCAACTTGAAATAGTAGCCATCCTGATGCGGCGGCGTCGGCTGCCCCACGCCGGGCGGCTTATTGAAATACTGCAAATTCTTCGGCACCACCGGTCCGCGCAGCAGCGTCTCGGCAAGTTCCCGAAAAGGCCCATGATGGAATTGCTCGTGGAACCACGGATCATACATTCCCATCTGTTGCAACTGTTTCAGCGTCGAGCGATTCGTCTTGTCCTCATAGAAGACAAGCTCAGGTGGCATCGTAGGCACCACCTCGGAGAGAAACCGATCCACCTCAGCAATCAGCCTCTCCAGCGCCGAGCCAGCCACAAAGCCTGGGCAGAAGAGAAAGCCATCCTGGGCGTAGTCTTGGAGTGAAGGCGCCTCAATCATCGCTCGCCAAGTATTGGCAAACGAGGAACCAGATACAAGGATTTCGACAATCGGTATTCTATTTCAACGAGCGTTGCTGAGCGCGCTGAAGAGGTGCTGTAGTTCTTCATCGATGGAAATGCCGGGGCCCACCGTCTGCGCAAGTTCGGCCCGCACCGCATCGCGGAACTTCTGACGGAGCCGATGGATCGCCACGCGCGTCGCGGCTTCACTCAGGCCTAACTGAAAGGCGGCCTCGGATTGCGGTTGATCCGAACCACCAGCCAGCCACGGCTGGAGCATTTGGAATTGCTTGAGCTTCTCGTCGTTCCGGCAATCGCCTTCCACTCTCGCCAAAGCACGATCCAGTACAGCGAGGGCCCAGTGATGATCGAACGCCGCGTCTGGCGGCAAGATGCTGTCGTCCGCAATCTGAATGCCGGGAAGGCTGGTGGTGGATGGGGCATCGAGCGATTGATGCGAGATCCCGCCGCCTCGCTTCTGCGTCTGACTGCGGGCGTGTTCATCGGCGAGGAAGTGTTTCACCGCCCCTAACAAGAACGAACGGAATCGTCCGCGCTCAGGGTCGGCGCCTTCAAATCCGTAGCGTTCTAACACGCGGGCAAAGAAAGCCTGCGTGAGATCGCGAGCGGTGTCCGCGCTACGGCAGCGTTCTCGGATGAAATGAAACACCGGCTGATAGTAAGCGGCGGTCAGGTCTTTGAGAGCCATCTTCGCTTCGGAAGATTCACCCTTGGAGCGGATCACCTGGGTCCACCGAGTTTCCGCCATGCGGAAATCGGGCGGCTCTTCACCGGAGGAGGATGCCATCGATGTGGGAGGGAAATGAGTTAGAATCCTGTTCTACTTGCAAAGGGGAAATGTCGTGGATCGGATAGCCAAACGGGGAGGGAAGTTTCGCCTGAAACAGTCCGATGCAGAGAACAGAGGCAAGGATCAGACCGAGACCACCAGAGCCGAATCCACTGAGGGCGAAGAGAAGTCCTGAGGTGCAGGCGATGACGGTGAAGATAATGAAGATGTCTTCGCTTCGACGTCCGTAAGGCGATAGATTCTGGTGGCTACGATAAGGGATCTGCGTCTTGATGTTAGGATGGGTCTTGCGGAGCTCTTCTCCCGCCAGTTCTAGCAAATGAATGGCATCGTACTCGTTGTGCATGGCGACGGACGCCCGGGCGCTACGATTTCGGCGTGAGCCCCGTTCCAGATGCAGATGCTCGCCGTAGGGTCCTTCTTTTAAGGCTTTGGTTAGGAGTCGATTATCGTCATTGTAGAATTGTCCCGTCACGAGCTTGCCTTCGAAGGGCCACTTATCTTTGATATCTTCCAGTGCCCATGTCGTGGTGGCGAGTGAGGCAAGAGCGAGGATAATCGCGCTGGCACCGATCCAGCGCTTCCATGCCCACAAGCCACGAACCTTAGCGAGTCGGAAGAAGATTCGGATCACGACAAAGACAAGGGCGGCGAGGGACAGAATGGCGATGGGGAAGGGGAGTGGCATGAAATCTTCGTACCACAATCCGAAGGCTCCTACGCCCAAGACGCCCGTGGCAATGATGACAGGAGCTTGCAGCGCGGCGAAGGAGGCAAAGCTTCTTCCTTTGAGATTGCCATCGGACTTCTTAATATGGGACAAGGCCATCCAGTCTAACACGCAACCGATCACTGGCCCTGCGAAGAAGAGCGCCCAGCCTAACGTGGCGAATCCGAACGCCCAGAGTGCTAGCTTGGAATAGCGCGGTCCTAGGTCTATGTCAGGAGGCGTTTCGGAGGAAAGCGATGATGCACGTTTGGAAGGAAATTTCTGCGCCACGAATTGTCCCATCTTTGCGGTGGATCGGCCCATCTTTGCTGCGGAACGGCCTAACTTGGTCGCCAAACCTGGCCCTTCTTTGGATGGCGGGACGTCGCCGGCCACCGAATCGATTGGTTTCTTGGATGGGCCCCTCCGCCAGATGCCAAATCCTACGGCGGCCGCGACGAATCCAAGAGGAATAGCAACCACAGGGTTGCCGCCGAATAGGTTTCCAATAGCAACGAGGCCGGCGAGGGCTGACACGATGAGCCAAAGGATGGGCGTAAATCTTGGTGGTGCAGGCGTCAGATCGGCGGCGTTCTGAGTGAGCTCGTGTTGGCAGGTGGGCGGCGTGCCTCGGCGTTTCGTGATGGCGTCACGGATTGAACCGGCCCATGCATCTGTGAGGGCCTGTGCTTCAGGGAGGGGTGTGAACCATGGGGCGGATCCGGCGAGCACATAGGTTGTCTGCATCCGGTCGGCAGCGTCACGCCCCCGCAAAGAAATGGGGCAGCGGCCAAGGGGCTCTCGGACAAATGAGATCGGGGCAAGGGAGACGTCCTCGATGGACTCCAGCGGAATGTTCAGCGTGGCCTGCGATGACGTGTAGATGAGTTGATGAGGTTCCAGTGTCAGAGTCCCTCGCTGAAAGAGCCAAGGCTGACGCCAGATCCAATTCCATCGCGTGGTCCATTGTGGTGGGAATGCGAGAGCGAATCCATTTTTGATGGCGTTAGGATTCTCGGGCGTGGTCACTTCGGAAAAGGCGGCGTCACCTTTCGGAGTCGGGGTCCCGGCAATGGTCTCGACCTGAGTTTGGACTTCTCCAGCGCTTTGATAGCGCTTGTCCGCTTGTTTCTCCAAGGTTTGGAACACCACGGAATCGAGTCGGGGATCGACACCGCGCGTCTCACTGGGAGCGGCAAATCGCCCTAACGGAAGTTCGCCCGGGAGCATCTCATAGAAGACGACGCCCATGCTGTAGATGTCGGCACGATGATCGACCTCATGCGGTTGCTCGATCTGCTCCGGAGCCATGTAGGCCGCCGTGCCCAGTCGCGCGCCGTTCATGGTCAGCGTCATCGCTCCGGCATCGTCTTCTTTCTGAAAACGCGCCAATCCGAAGTCGGCGATCTTCACCCGACCTTGCTTATCGATGAGGAGATTCTCCGGCTTGATGTCGCGATGAAGCACGCCCTGCTCATGCGCGTAGTTCAAGGCGTCACAAAGACGCGGGACGATGCCTAACGCTTCACGAGACGTGAGTGTTCAGGCTTGCATCGTCTGGCGCAGATTCACGCCGTCGATGTATTCTAACAAGAGGTAGAAGTAACTTTTGCCATCGGCGTTCGGCGTAGACTGGCCGAAGTCGAAACATTGGATGATGTTAGGATGATTCAACCGGGCCAAGGCGCGAGCTTCGCGCGCAAAGCGTTCCGAGAAAGCGGGGTCGCGGGCCAGCTCTGGCGACAAGACCTTGAGCGCGACAAACCGATCGAGATGCGTTTGGCGCGCCTTGTAGACGCGCCCCATACCTCCGGCGCCGAGGAGTTCCAAGACTTCGAGTTGAGGAAAGACAGCATCCATATCAATCACAGAGGGGATGGGCGCGTCGGTTTTCGGTTCACTGGCAAAGGCGCGATCCATGAGGCAGCGAGGACAAAGCCCTCGGGGTGCTTCAGCAGGAATGGCCGCGCCACATTGAGGGCAGGTAGATTCAGAATTCATGGATACGCACTACCTGAGAGATTTCTCTGACGACGTTACCGAATTTCTGTAATTCATTCTAGAAAGATTGTTGTTGCAACTCGATTGCATTTGCGGCTTATTGCAAATCATATGCAACATTGGAGGAAAGTTCTCGCGATATCTCTTGTTTTTCACAGTGTCAGCTGGGGAAATGATGAGGACCTGCCATCGGCCAATCTTTGGTCGGGCCAAGGATTCACCTTGGGTGAGCTCTTCTTCCCGCACTTTCACGCGCTTGGTGTGGTCGGAGATTCGACGGTCGATCCTAGCGAACTCGCCGTGGGGGTTCATGATCCCACTCAGAATGTCGATCTGTTAGCTTTGGAGCCGGGAATGTCGCTTCGCCTGGGCGATCACATCGAGGGCTTCATCACCAGTTCTTATCTGACCGATGGGACGGGTGATTTCACGGGAGGTGTCGAAGAAGCCTTTCTAAAACTCACAGATTTGCCAGGCGGGTTTGAGCTTCGAGGGGGGCGGTTTTTCAATCGTGTGGGATTTCATAATGCGCGACACCCTCATTCTTGGGACTATCTCGATCAGAACTTGGTCAATGGGCGTCTCCTGCAAGAGGGCGAACTGGTGACCGTCGGTGGCGAGATCACTTGGTATCTGCCGACTCGTTTTCCGGCCGCTTTCTCGATCTCCATAGGAGCGCCGCCTTCCGGGCATGGCCATGGGGATGAACATGAACATGAAGACGAACATGAAGACGAACATGAAGACGAACATGAAGACGAACATGAAGACGAACATGAAGACGAGGATCATGGTTCTTCGCCATACGAGTTCGTTAGTGAAGAAGCGAATTTCGATGACTACGTTGTGTCCGCAAATTTGTTAGCGAGCTGGCATTACAACGACTTCCATAAGTTCACGGGCGTGGCGCATTTCACGATGGGTGAGAATGGGATGGGACGAGACACGCAGATCTATGGGTTAGGCCTCGAGTATCTTTGGCGAGAGAATGGCTTGGAAGCCGGAGGGCGGTCTTTCCGATGGGTGAGCGAGGTGATGTATCGACGATACGAAGCGACCGAATGGCCCCTTCCGGATCCATTGGTCCCGGACTATGACGGTCGGCCCCTCTATAGTGATGATGTTTTGAAGTTTGATGACTTTGGTTTCTACACTTCAGCCACCTATCATATCAACGATCACTGGGATGCCTCCTTGCGAGCTGAATATGTGGAAAATCTTGACAAATTCACGGACAGATGGCGTGTCTCCCCTGCAGTGACTTGGTCACTGAATCGTGACCGGAATTTCTTCATGCGTTTGCAATACAACTTCGATCACGACAGCGAATTGGGCAAGGAACACGGCGCTTGGCTAGGATTCGGAATCAACTGGGGCGGCTCGGAAGTTCGCTAACACCTATCTATGACGAAGACATTTACATTTCTACTATCGCTTTGCCTTAGCCTGTCTGCCATGGCCGATCTCAAAGTGGCGACCCTTCATCCTGTCCTCACGGATCTTGCCCAGCAGGTGGGCGGTGAGCATGTGGAGGTCATTGGTCTTCTCAAGCCTGGCGGCGACCCACACGATTTCTCGCCGTCCTCCGGTGATATCCGAAAGATGAGCGCCTCAAAGTTGATCCTGGCCTCTGGCAAAGGCATCGAGCCTTACCTCGCCAAATTGCCGGACAGCCTCTCCGCGAATCAGCAGATCATCGATGTCGGCGCCAAGATTCCTTCTCTCGTGATCAGTGAGGACAACGGTCTCTTTGTATGTTGCCCGCATCACAGTGAGGGCAGCTTGGATCCGCACTGGTGGCACAGTGTGAAGAACATGGATCGCGCGACCAAGATCGTGGCGAGCGCTTTTGCCAAAGCCGATCCTGTGAATAAGGCCGCCTATGCTTCGCGGGCCAAGGCCTATCGCACGCGTCTGGCGGCTTTGGGAAAATGGGCGCGCAAAGAAGTCGCACGCATCCCACGTTCCAAACGCAAACTGGCCACCGCGCATGCGGCCTTCACGTATTTCTGTGAGGAATTTGGGTTCAAGTCGATGCCGGTCCAAGGACTGGCCAGAGAACGTGAAGCGAGCAGTCAGTACATGGCCGACGTCATTGTCGATCTGAAGACTTACAAGGTGAAAGCCGTCTTTCCTGAGGCTCAAGCCAATCCCAAAGTGCTTCAGGAGATGGTTCGAGAAACGGGCGCGCGCGTTGGAGGCATTCTTTTCGCGGACTTCACGGGCAATGCCAAGACCACGACTTACGAAGCGATGTTTGCGCATAACGTGAAGACGATTCTTGCTGGCCTCGCGCCGCAGTAGCTAAGACGATGCGCGGCTTTCCTCTAATCAACGCAGCAGTGATTCTGCTAGCTCTATGCGCGGTTCTCGTGCCCTTGCTTCGGCTGACGAGTTCATCGGATGCCAGCCCAGCGGTGGAAATTTCGAATGAGCCGCAAGACATGTCGGGAGCGATCCCTGTAGCGGTCTCCGTCAAGAGCGCGCATCAGCCGAGGAGTCTGACGCTCTCTCATTTGGGCGACGTGATTTGGCAAGCTGGGGCTTCACAACCTTCCGAGGTGTCGTTGGTGATTCCTCCAGAGGGCATTGATCTTGTCGTGCATGCTGTTTGGCCGGAAGGCACGCCGGAGTCTGCCATTGAGATCACGCTAGAGCCGGAAGCCTTCGATGGAGTCTCGCAGGTCTTGTGGGGAGAAGGTGAGATCGAGGACGTGCTCACCTTTATCTGGAAGGAGGCCTCATGAATTGTGATCACCATGAACATCACGTTTTAGAAGTGAAAGGTCTCTGTGTGAATTATGGGAATGTGCCTGCTCTGCGTGAAGTGTCGTTTCGCACAAGCTGTAGCAACAGTTTGGCTTTGATAGGTCCCAATGGAGCGGGAAAGAGTACCTTGCTCAAATCCTTGGCTGGTTTGATCCGACCAGAGTGTGGCGAGATCCGTTGGCGAGATCGCGCCATGACGAAGTCGAGTCATGAGATCGCTTACCTGCCACAACGTGAGGAAGTGGATTGGAATTTCCCTGCAACGGTCAGAGGCATTGTCGAGATGGGGCGCTACCCGCATGTGGGCTGGTGGAGACGCTATCGCCGAGAAGATGCGGTGCAAGTGGAGCGAGCTCTTGAATCGATGGAATTGTTAGACTTGCAAGATCGCCAGATCAGCGCGTTGTCGGGTGGGCAGCAGCAGCGAGCCTTTCTCGCACGTGCACTGGCCCAGGAAGCGCATGTGTTTCTCCTAGATGAACCCTTCACGGGGCTCGATGCCGATGCTCAAGAACGTCTGGCCGATCTCATGCGGGCCTTGACCAAGGAAGGGCGACTGATCATCGCTTCACATCATGATTTGGAGACGGTGAGCTCGATCTACGATCAGGTCCTCATGCAAGCCACGCGTCAGGTGGCTTTCGGGACCATCGCTGAAGTCTTCACGGACGCTATCCTCAAAGAAACCTATGGGCGCTCGATGAACGCCATCAAAGCCGCGTCATGAATTGGCTCACCGAACCCTTTGATCTGCTGATCTACAAGCGCGCCCTGTTGGCCGCCGTTCTCATTGGTTTCACCAATGGCTATGTCAGTGCCTATGTCGTCTTGCGCAAGGCGGCTTTGAAAACGGGTTCCCTTTCGCATGCGCTATTGCCTGGCATTGCTCTGGCATTGTTGCTCTTCGGGCTCACGCCTTTCAGCGCCTTTGCCGGGGCATTGGTCGCGGCCCTGATTGTCGGGCTGGGCTCGTTGCTGGTCGCACAGAACTCACGTATCGACCAAGACACAGCGCTGGGTGTCCTTTTCACGACGGCGTTTTCAGGAGGCTTGGTCTTGCTCAACTACGTCGATGCGCCGGGCGAGTTGGAGCACTGGCTCTTTGGTAATATCAGTGGCATGTCTGATAGTGATTTGTGGACCATCTTCCTCATTGCGGCCGTTTCCTTACTTGTCCTCACGTTGTTTCAGAGGCCGATTGTGGTCATGCTCTTCGAGCCGAATGTCGCACGTAGCTTGGGCATTCCCGTGGGATTGATGAATTATGTGCTCTTCGCCTTGGTCATCATCGTCCTCATTTCTTCACTTCAAGCGGTGGGCTGTATCTTGGCTCTAGGACTTCTCGTGACGCCAGCCGCGACGATGCTCCTGTTCACGGATTCTCCGCTGCGTCTCTTCTGGGGTGGGGGATTCCTCGGCGCGCTTTGTGCGAGTTCAGCCTTGGTCATTTCGTATTGGCTGGATTGGCCGACAGGTTCTAGCATTGTCTTGGTGTTGGGCGCTGTCTTCGTTCTCGCCTTTCTCGTCAGTCCGAAATATGGTGTGCTGCGGGCACTGAAACAGCGTCGGCATCACCATCATGCATCCTAGCGGTTTATAAATCATGGCGAAACACACGCATGATCACGCGGACTGTTCTCTTTCGACTTCGGAAGCAGATGACCTCGTCGCGGCCACGATTGAAGAATTGCGTGAGATGGGTTTTCGCAGGACAGACGCCCTAGTGGATCTCCTGCGGGCCATGACATTGCAACATCAGCCCTACACGTTGGCGGAGCTGGCGGAACTTCCTGGGCTGCGTGATCGTGATCAAGCAACCGTCTATCGCCTGATCATGAAGCTCAAGGATGTAGGCAAGGTGCGTCAGTTGAATCTCGCCGGGCGGGTCAATCATTTCCAGCTCGTCCTGCCGGGACATCACCATGACTACCTTTTATGCGAATCGTGTGGCACGGTGGCCGAAGTGCCCATGAAATGTCAGCTTGCCGAGATGGAGCGCCAGATCATGGCCAAGTTCGGGTGGAAACGCCTGCACCACGAACTGGAGTTCTTCGGTATCTGCCCGGCATGTGTCGTGGATTGAAATAGCGTTGCGCGAGCTATTCTGTGGGACTACCTTGTCGATTAATGAACTGGAAACGCATCCGCTACTTTCTCTTCACCATCTTCTTCTTGGGGCTCACCCTGCTCCTCGCCTATGGCTTGAAGCGGGCGCCTGACCCTCGGATCGCCGAGTTTGGTATTCTGGCGATCGTCTTATTCACCTTGATGTACTTTATGGGGCGGGAGTCGGATAAGGAAGACGAAACAGCAGGCATCATCAGTTTCGATGACGATGATTGAGCGGCTGTTCTTCTTCGCCTTCGTTCTGGGCTCGATGTCAGCGTGGGCGGACGAGCGCCCTAACATCGTCTTGATCCTAGTCGATGACATGGGCTTTTCTGATCTTGGCTGTTATGGTAGTGAGATTGAGACGCCGTATCTAGACAGCCTGGCGGCGAAGGGATTGCGGTTTACTCAGTTCTACAACACTTCGAAGTGTTTCCCGAGCCGTGCTTGTTTGTTGAACGGCGTGTATGCCCAGCAGTCAGGGATGCATCGGAAGCCGGGCAAGATGAAACAAGCGGTCACTCTGGCAGAAGTCTTGCGTGGAGCAGGTTATCGCACCTTGATGACGGGGAAACATCATGGGACGGAGAACCCTTATGAGCGGGGCTTCGATCGCTACTTCGGTCTGCGTGATGGCGCCTGCAACTACTTCAATCCCGGCAAGCAGCGCGACGGTGAAGGTGTGCCCGCGCAGAAGAATCCTCGTCGGGCGTGGTGCATTGATCACGTGACTTACACGCCGTACACGCCGCCGGAGAAGGACTTCTACACCACGGATTATTTCACCAAGGCAGCGTTAGGCTACTTGGACGAGTATCGCGAAGAGACGAAACCGTTCTTTCTCTACCTCTCTTACAATGCTCCGCATGACCCGCTCCAAGCCTGGCCGGATGACATTGCCAAGTACCGTGGGAAGTATCGGGAAGGCTACGCCAAAGCACGCGCGGCTCGGTGGGCGAAACAGCGAGAGATGGGGCTCTTTTCTGAGGACGTCATTCTGTCTGAGCCGGAATTCTCAGATTGGTCCGCGATGACTGAGGCGGAACAGGACACCGAGGATCTGCGCATGGCGACCTACGCAGCAATGATTGATCGGCTTGATCAGAATATCGGTCGTATCTTGGCCAAGCTGAGTGAGTTGGGGAAACGTGAGAACACGATCATTCTATTTGCCTCGGACAATGGCGGTTCATCAGAAGTGGTGGAACGTGGAGACGGCCCGATTGGATCGATGACGCGATGGGCTTCCCTGAAAGGCGATTGGGCCAATGTCAGCAACACGCCGTTTCGAAAGTACAAGAACTACTCCATGGAAGGCGGGGTCACGACGCCTATGATTGTGTCCTGGCCGAATCACATCGCGCTCCCTGGCGGTATTGAGAGGACGCCCGGACATCTTATCGATATCATGGCCACCTTCGTCGACGTGGCAGCCGCCAATTATCCGACGATTTGGAAAGACCAGCCTGTGGTGCCGATGCAAGGTGTGAGTCTGCGAGCCCTTTTCGAGGGCGAGGCGTTGGCGGAGCGTCCAATCTACTTTGACTGGCGCAAAGGCAAAGCGATTCGGTTAGGGGATTGGAAGTTGGTGACACATGGGGGACCTTGGGAACTTTACGATTTGGAAACGGATCGCACGGAGCGTCATGACGTCTCTGCGTCTTATCTAGGGGTGACTTCGCTTCTCACTGAGAAATGGGAAGCGTGGTCTGAGAGTGTGCAGTGAGTTGCATGGGGATCTGTTAGCTGAACTCTGGAGGATGTTGTCGATGATGGTCGTTCGCTTCCTGGAAGGCATGGGCGACTTGCAACAACGTCGTTTCTCCGAAGCATCTCCCAGTCATGCGATAGGATGTGGGGTGCTTCTTGCCGTTGCTTTCATCGAATCCGTTGGGAATCGTCACGCTGGGGTGGCCGGTGAGATTGCTGATGCCAAGCTCGATGCTACTGCAACCGACTAAGACATCAATGTGGGTGAACAATTTCTCCATGGCCTGCATGAGTTGGGTGCGCATGCGGTTGGCGTTTAGATAGTCGACGGCTGGAATGAAATGCCCTTTGCGAAAGGTGTCGGGCCATGAATTCAATCCCCCGGTGATGCCGTCACGTGTGAATTCATGGAATGACGTGGCGGCTTCGGCAGTGAGGATGGCCATCATGTCCCAGACCGGGAAGCCGGCTGGTAGTTTCACAGGAACGAGCTGAAACCCAAAGTCGTACCATTTGTTGAGAGTGTCTAACATGCCGATGGTTTCGATGTAGCCGAGGCGGATGCTCTTGGCTGGTCGATGCCCTGGCCAAGAGAAGGGATGATCGACTGCGGTGGGATCGAGGCCGTCCGCGCCGTGAATGGCCCCGAGCACAAGGGCGGCGTCTTCGACAGAGCGGGTGATTGGACCGATCTTATCCATGCTCCAAGAGAGCGCCATGCACCCATGCCGACTCACCCGACCAAAGGTCGGGCGAAGGCCGGTGGCACCGCAGCGAACGGAGGGTGAGATGATGCTTCCTAACGTTTCGCTGCCTAAGGCAAAGCCGACCAAGCCAGCGACCGTCGCCGAAGCTGAGCCTGCCGAGGAACCGCTCGATCCCTGATCGAGATCCCACGGATTGCGGGTCATTCCGCCATACCATCGGTCGCCCATGGCCAGTGCACCTAACGAAAGTTTGGCAACGAGCACGGCGCCGGCGTCATCGAGTCGTTGGGCCACGGTGGCTTTGTCCAGCAGAATGCGATCTTTGTATTGAGGGGCACCCCAGGTGGTCGGGTAGCCTGGGTAAGCGATGAGATCTTTCGCTCCCCAGGGAATGCCGTGCAAGGGGCCGCGATACCGTCCAGAGGCGATCTCCTCATCGGCGCGTTTGGCTTGCTTGAGTGCCAAGTCTTCTGTGAGGGTCACGATGCATTTCAGCTTATCGCCATGAGCTTTGAGGCGCCTGAGATAACACTGGGTGATCTCGATCGAGGTGAGTTGCCGCGTTCGGATCAGGGCGCTGAGTTCGCTCACGGATAGGAAAGCGAGGGTCGCATCATCCTCAGGACGTTTCGATGGATGGGTTTCTGATAGAGCGATCTGATTGTTCGGCGATTCCACGCTCTTGGGTTGGCCGACGGCGAAATGGAGCGCTGGTGTCACATTCGGCCCGATCGGGTGAGCGCGTAGTCGCCCGAGCTGGTTGCGTAGACCATCGATTTCCTTGACCAGTCGACCTCGATCCTCCTCACTCAGCTGAATGCCGGATATCCATTCGGCATTTCGCAGAGCCTCGGAGGTGAGCTTCGTATCTTGGATGACCTCAGCAGCGAGAGCGCGCTGGAACACGGCATTGCCGATCCCTAGAACAGTGAGGGCCTTGAGTGCTTGACGGCGTTGCATGAGTCGGATGGTGGCATGATCGGACTGGGTGGCAATGGCATTCCGGCCCGAGTGGAATTCATCGATGATTTTCCACTTACCACCCGGAGGAATCTGTGAGAAGTTGCCGGGATGCGTGGGGTAATCTTGGTCTTGGCGGTCTTCCTATTTCCTCTTGGGGCCTTGGCAGAACCTGAGTTGGTGGTGGAGCGCGCCCTTTGGGCATTCACCGGAAAGCCGATTCCTGGGGCGTTCAATATTCTTACCGTTGAAGTCAGGAATGTGTCAGATGAGCCTTATCAGGGAAGTATTCCATTGGCGAAAGCGTCAGTAGGTGTTCCCGAAATGCAGCAGATAGGAATTGCTCCAGGGGGGAAGCGTAGCGTGCAGTTCACTCCTTATGTCGATGAGAATGGTGGCGGCGTTTATTCCTGGCGCTTGAGTTGGGACAAAGGGCTAAGCGACCTTAGTGATTTTAATCAGGATATCAGCGGTGGCTTTCCCGAGACCGTGGCGTTGATCGAGGATACGGACACCTTTGCGAAGGGAGGAGAGCATTTTCCGACTTTTCCGGATCGTTACTTTCCGACGAATGTCAGTGTTACCGATGGGCTGGCGGCGGTTGTGTTATCCTATGTGCCGAAATGGGAGGAAGCACGGGCGAAGGCGTTCTGAAAATGGCTTCAGCGTGGGGGGACGTTGCACCTTTTTCAGGGCCAGGATGGTCAGAGTCTGGTGTTCTCAGGAATCTTGAGTCCACTCAATGATTCGAATGTGGCAACGGTAGGCTGCGGGCGGATTGAGCGTCATCCACAGCATCTTAGCACATTGACGGAGGATCAATCCCAAGCGCTCATGACGGCGCGTCCGAGTGCCAACCCAAGAAGCCAGGGGCCTCAGTTGTTGTGGAATGCGTTTGGCTCGACCACGCTGCCTGAAATTCCTTGGAGATGGATTTATGTAGGAGCCTTCGCTTATCTGGTAATCATTGGCCCCGGCCATTACTTCTTTGGAAGGAGCAGTCGTCGTGACTATCGGGTGACGATTCTGGTGTTGCTGGTGCTTGTCGGTGTCTTCTCATGGGTCTTCACCAAGATAGGTCGTCGTGGCTATGATGAGGCTGATCGCTGGATGAGTGCTGCGATCGCTCGGCCGTTAGGGGATGGCAACTTTGATGTGCGCCAATGGTCTCACGCTTTCGTCACCAAGAGTGATAGTTATGAGTTTCGCTTTGAGGGATCCAATCAACTCTTCGAGGTGCAACACCATATGGATCGTGTTCCGGGATTCATTCGGGGTGGTGTTGAGGGATATCTTTCCCTTGATCTGCCACTTTACAGCTCGCGGAATCTGATCACTCGAGCAGTCGTCAAGGGCCCTGACATTCAAGTCGACGTCACGCGTTGGTCTTCTGATAGGCCCCGTCGGCTAGAGATCTCCGGAGATGCCGAGATTAGGAAGGCTTGGTATTATTACGACAACCAGTATTACAAGATGGAGAAGGCAAGCTCAGGTGATTGGGAGATATACCAAGCGCCATCATAAGATTCTATCTGGATCATTCGGAAGAATCTGAAAATTTAATGTTAGAAGCGACTTCATGCGGTGTTTGAGTGAAGTGTTGGCTTCACGAATCTTTCCGTCAATTGCCGCCTTGAATTCTCCAAATGAATCGTAGTAGGTGTTCTTGAGGGAATCTTGCTTTACGAATTTCCACAGCCTTTCAATGATGTTCAGATTCGGTGAATAAGGAGGAAGGTAAAGCAATTCGATGTTGAGTTCTGCTGCCTTGGCTGTGACCAGTTTGCATTTCTGATAGCGCGCGTTATCCAATACGATCGTGATCGGGATATCTCGGTTATATCTCTTCAATTTTGCCAGAAGCTGACACACCGTAGGCGCTGTAATATAGGTTTCGTTCGTGATAGTGGTAATCTTCTTCGTTTGGCTGTCGACGGCACCAAGGACATTGTAACGCTGCCGCCCAGAAGCGCCTCGCACGAATACCCTTTCAAAGCACCAGAGCATGCCCATGACTGCCCCCATCACGAAATGAGCAGCATCGACGAAGAAGACTTTACGCTTTCCCTCGCGCGCTTCGTCCAGCTTGGGCTGAAGTTCCTCATTGAGGAATTCTAGCTGTTCGTCACCAT
>JBLHHN010000034.1:0-29470 GCA_047616785.1 Verrucomicrobiales bacterium | reverse complement strand
AGCACCGCCTGTGCCTCAGCTTCCTCGAGCCTCGTGAACAGCTCGCCTAACGGTGCCGCCCCGAAGCTCAGCTCGGTCATCCGTAGACCCGTGGTTCCAAGAGGACGTGTCGGAATCATCGTGGCCCTAACGTTTCATCCCAAGCCGCTCGCGACACACCGCGATCTCCTTCACTGTGTAACTCATGCTCCAGAACAAGATCGCCAACAGGATGACCACAATGAAAGAAGGCAAAGCCCAACCCACCGCCGCCCTCCACACATACAAACGCTTCATCGCACCCCAGCCTTCAGCAGGTTCCGCGTTGTCGAGGGCCATGAGGCGAGCTTGAATCCCATCATCAACCACCATCAAAACAGACCACGCCACGAAGACAATGATGCCAACCAGCACAATCTGCACGGCAAGCCAGATCATCAACGAGACCATATTCGAGCGAGCTGACACTCCTCGATCCGACGCAACACTTGATCCGCCCCTCATCTCCGAAGTGTGCCCACTTCCATGAAGTTCGACAATCACAAGATGGATCTATTTCCCATAGAACCATTAGCCTTGCCCTCGTCTGTGAAATTCCATAAGTTACTGACAATGCTCCCCTGGCCAATCACGCTCTGTTTCCTAGGCATGGCGTCTCTCGCGGCCGAAGATACGCCGCCTTGGGCGCTCCGTCCACTCGAGCCGTCGCCTATCCCCTTGGCCACCTGTGAGGGATCGCAAACTCCCATCGATGCCTTCATCCTCTCCAGGCTGGCCAAGGAAGAACTCACACTCTCCCCACAAGCAGACAAGCGCACCTTGGTCCGTCGGCTCGCTTTCAATCTGTTAGGATCACCACCCACACCCGAGGATGTCACCGACTTCCTCGGTGACTCTCATCCACAAGCGATCGAACGTCTCACCGATCGTTGGCTCGCTAGCCCGCGTTATGGGGAACGCTGGGCGCGACACTGGCTTGACGTGGTCCATTTCGCCGAAACGCAAGGTCATGACGAAGACGCCATTCGCGAACACGCCTGGCCGTATCGTGACTATGTGATCCAGTCGCTGAATGGAGACAAACCCTACGCACGCTTTGCTAGAGAACAGATCGCTGGAGATGTGCTCTATCCTGAAAGCCCAGACGCGATCGCCGCCACAGGATTCCTCGCGGCGGGCCCTTGGGATTCGAGTTCACAGATGGGCATTCAAGACGGCACGATCGATAAAGAGATCGCGCGCTACCTTGATCGCGATGACATGCTGAGCACCACCATGTCGACGTTTGTCAGTGCCACCGTCCATTGCGCACGCTGCCATGATCACAAATTCGATCCCATTCCCATCGAAGATTACTATGCGCTGCAAGCAGTCTTTGCCGGAGTCGATCGTGTGGATCGGCCCTGGCCGCAAGATCCCGCTGCTGCGAGAGAACGTCAGGATCTGGAGACGGAACTCGCTCAGCTGTCCAAAGGCACGCCCAGTCCTCGTCATCCCAGCGATGGCTATGATGAATGGCAGACCAATCTCAGAGAAGCTTCGGATCATAGGCTCATCCTCACCCCCAAGACGATCACTTCAGAGTCTGGAACCACTTTCGAGCATCTGCCAGACAACTCCGTTCTCTGCCAAGGCGACATCCCTGACAAAGACACTTACACCATCACCTCCCTCGCGCCCGTGCAGCGTATCACTGGCGTTAGCATTGAACTCCTTCCAGACGCGGGCTTGCCTCGACAGGGACCAGGACGCGCCGAAAATGGCAATCTGCATCTATCAGAGATCCGCTTAAGAATCGTGGATCGTGACCATGTCACGTGGAAGCAGACCCTATCAGATTTCGATCAATCGGGATGGACGGCAGCCATGGCGGCCGATGGCAATATCGACTCGGCCTGGGGCATCTTTCCCGAGACCGGCAAACCTCACGCCGCGCTCTTCATCCTGAGTGAACCGTTAGACTTGCCTGCAGACCAATTACTACAAATCGAACTCCATCAACAACATGGACGCGGGCACGTCATTGGACGATTCCGCCTCTCGGTGACCAGCGCCGCCGCCCCAAGCCTCAGCCCCACATTGCCAGCATCGATCGCCGAAGCGTTGCAGGCACAGTCTCGAACTCCGCCACAAGAAGAGGCGTTGTTAGTCTACTACCAGAAACGGCGCGCTGAGAAACGTCTCGAAAGCTTGCCAGCCTCCCGCAAGGTCTTTGCCGTGGCCTCCGATTTCAAAGCGATTGGCAACTTCAAGCCTGCGGTGAAACCAAGAACCGTCCACGTACTCAAGCGCGGAGATATTCATCAGCCATCGATCGTCGCGACACCCGGGGCCCTCTCTTGTCTCGATTCTCTGGAGAACAGGTTCACATTGCCAGATTCAGAGAACGAAGGGGCTCGGCGCATGGCGCTTGCCGATTGGGTGGCCAGCTCTGACAATGTTCTCACATGGCGTTCGATCACGAATCGTGTCTGGCACTATCATTTCGGCAACGGCATCGTTTCCACTCCGAATGACTTTGGCAAGATGGGCCAATCACCCACCCATCCTGAGCTGTTAGAATGGCTCGCCTCGGAGATGCTGTCCCATGGTGGTTCCTTGAAATGGTTGCACAAGACGATCCTAGCAAGCGCTGTCTACCAACAGGGTTCCAGCCACCGCAGCGACGCCTCGAAGATCGACGCTGACAATCATCTGCTCTCGCGCATGCCCACCCAGCGATTGGAAGCCGAAGTCATTCGCGATGCTGTGTTAGCCATCTCAGACACCGCAGACCTGGAAATGGGCGGGCGCTCGGCGAGACAGTTTCACACCAGCCCGGGCGTGCACGTCACTCCCGTCGTGGATTACTTAGGCTTCGATCCTGATGAGCCCGCGAACTTTCGACGCAGCATTTATCGCTTTGTCTTTCGGACCGTCCCAGACCCGCTCATGCAGGCCCTGGATTGCCCGGACGCCTCCCAATCCGCGCCCAAGCGAGACATTTCTATCACCGCGCTCCAAGCCTTGGCCATGCTCAACAATCACTTTCTTGTCCGCCAAACCGAGCATTTGGCCAAACGGTTAGAAACGAAACACACGGACATTCCCTCACAGGTCCATCATCTGTTTGAACTCGCCTATTCTCGAGGCCCGACGGACGCTGAAGCCAACGCCGTCGCCACCTATACCAAAGAGCATGGCTTGGCCAATGCCTGTCGTGTGCTGATCAATTCCAACGAATTCCTCTTCGTCCACTGATGTCTGCTTCTTCCATTCATCGACGCGACTTTCTCGCCCGAACCGGCGGCGGCTTTGGCAGCCTTGCATTGACTCAATTACTCGCCCAAGAGGCCTTGAGCTCACCGCTTCACCACGCGCCCAAGGCCAAACGCGTGATCCAGCTCTTCATGAATGGCGGTGTCAGCCAAATGGACACCTTCGATCCTAAACCAAGCCTCACAGAACGACACGGGCAAGCGTTTGATCCAGGAACGGGAGAACACGTGGAGTCCGTGACCAACTCGCCCGGCTTCAAGGTTCTCAAGAGTCCCTTTGCCTTTCAACAACATGGTCAGTGTGGTCGATGGGTCAGCGAAGTCTTCCCTCACATGGCCACCATGGTGGATGACTTGGCCTTTCTCACTTCCATGACCTCCACCACCAATGTCCATGGTCTCGGAAGTTACATGCAGAACACCGGCTTCACACTTCCGGGCTTTCCCTGCATGGGCTCCTGGATCAGCTACGCCCTCGGCAAGATCAATGAGAATCTGCCAGAGTTCGTCGTCATGCCAGATCCGAAGGGATTGCCATACAACAATCTAGGCAACTTCACCGCCGGTTTCCTCCCGGCGAGGCATCAAGGCACCGTGATCAAAGCAGGCTCCGATCACCCCGTGCCCTACCTCTTTCCACCGACCGAGGCCAAGCACATCACGACCTCGAGTGAAAAGGACGGACTATCACTACTCCAATCGCTGAATCGCACGCACCTCTCGCAGAATCCTGATGATTCACGGCTCGCCGCCCGCATCGAATCCTACGAGTTGGCCGCGCGCATGCAACTCAGCGCACCCGAGTTGTTTGATCTGAAGCACGAACCAGCCTCCATCCGCAAGAGCTACGGCTTGGACCAGCCGGTCACCGCCGACTTTGGAAATCGATGTTTGCTAGGACGCCGCATGCTGGAGCGCGGCGTCCGATTCGTGCAACTCTGGAGTGGTCCCGGCGGCCCCTCGAACAACTGGGACAACCACGCTAACATCCATACAGAGCTACCCTACATGGCTCGCCAAGTCGATCAACCCATCACCGCGCTCGTCCAAGATTTGAAAGCGCGTGGCATGCTGGAGGACACCTTGGTCATCTGGACGACCGAGTTTGGCCGCATGCCCTTCAGCCAAGGCCAAGCCGGACGGGATCACAACGGCGGCACCTTCGTCTCATGGCTCGCTGGCGCAGGCATCAAGCCCGGAACCGCCTACGGCGAAAGCGACGAATGGGGATGGAAAGCCAAAGAGAAGATCTGGTGCTACGATCTGCACGCCACCATCCTCCATCTGTTAGGGATTGACCACGAGCAACTCACCTTCCGCACCAACGGCATCGATCGCCGCCTGACCGACGTTCACGGACACGTCCTGCGGGAGATTCTCGCGTGAGCATTTCGCTTTTGAAATCATCCACAATTCCATTGATCAATTGTTTGATACTGTCGTGCAACGAAGCCCCTCCAGTGAAAGCCACTGGTGGCATCCTGAAATCGGCGCAAGAATCTGAGAAACAGAAGGGTCTTGGGGTATCGCTTCACGAGAAATGGGAAGCTTTGGGCTGGAGCTGAGATGTAGAGCATTCGATAGAATGCATTCTCGTGATGAAGATAATCTTCTCCCCAATGGTCGCGCACCCACTTCGCATGGTTGGGATCGCGCACGAGAGCCGTTGCCGCTTCGACTGCCCCACGCGCATAGACTGCCGGAGCCACTTTGGAGAGACTTGGGTCTGCCTTCCAGGCCGACTGCAAACTTTCCGTGCTCCAAAGAAAGAAACACGAGCCAAAGATCGGCCATTCGGTCTCCTCTAACTGATACACCTCCAGCGTCGCTGCCACCTTGGACTCCACACGCTCACGACAGTATGTTTCATAACGCGAATGGAGTCTTTTGTGCCAAGCAATGGCCAATTTCGAAGACTGATCCTTCTTCAATCCGTGATCTGTGATCTGTGATCTGTGATCCGTGATCTGTGATCCGTGATCAAGAAATACGAAGTCACGATGCATGGATAGAGGAAAGCACCGAAACCGATTAACAAGAGCACGAAACCAAGCAAACGTTTGACCATCAAGGAGATCCTCTTCTCGGTAGCCCATCAATGCAACGCTTGCGTTAAGGAAGCAGCGCAATCTAGCTCCGCAGGGCCTTTCCACAAGGCGGAATCCTGTTGAGGCAATCGTTGCGTTTCCCTAAGTTGTCTATAGGGTCCCTTCCTTCCAATGAACACGACCACCGAACCTGCACTGACAACCCCCGAACTCTTCGAGAACTACGTCGCCCCGACTTATGGGCGCTTCCGCGTGGCTCCCGTGCGTGGGCAGGGCTGTTGGCTCTGGGATGAGGCAGGGAAGAAGTACCTCGATTTCGGGGCAGGCATTGCCGTGTGTTCGCTTGGGCACGCCCATCCGCGCATGGCGGGGGCGATTCACGCGCAGGCCAATGCGCTCGTTCATTGCTCGAATCTCTATCAGTTGCCAGCTCAAGGGCGGCTGGCGCGCTTGCTAGTCGACGAAGTGATCAAGATTCCCGGCAAGATCTTCTTCTGCAACAGCGGAGCTGAGGCCAACGAGCTTCTTTACAAGCTCGGACGGCGCTATGGCACGCTCACGCCGAAGGCTGACGGAGACCCACGTTTGGAAATCATCACCTTTTCCAAATCGTTTCATGGTCGAACGTTGGCGGGTATCGCCGCGACAGGTCAGGAAAAGGTCAAGAATGGGTTCGGCCCGTTGATGGAAGGCTTCCGTCACTTGCCTTACAATGATGTCGAAGCCCTGCGTGCGGCGATCAATGAGAACACCGTCGCCATCCTGCTCGAAGCCGTGCAGGGCGAAGGCGGTATCAACGTGGCGACACCCGAATTTCTCAAAGCCATCGCTGAACTTTGCCGCGAACATGACATGCTCTTTCTCCTCGACGAGATTCAGTGTGGCGTCGGCCGGACAGGCAATCTTCGTGGCTGGGAAACGGCGCTTGGTGAACATGCTGAAGCTGCCGAAGTCGTGCCGGATGCCGTCAGTTGGGCCAAGGGCATCGGTGGTGGTTTCCCATTCGGCGCTGTCTGGATGCGGAATCGCGCCATACCCAATGCTTCTGACGCACCACTTTGCGATATGTTAGGCCCGGGTTCACATGGCACCACTTATGGAGGATCTCCTTTGGGATGTGCTGCCGTCACGGCCGTCATCGAGGAGATCTTGGAAAAGAATCTTCCGGCGCACGTAGAAGCCATGGGCAACTACTTGCGGAAGAAACTAGCGGAAGCAGAACTGCCATTCATTCAGCACATCCGTGGCCTCGGGCTCATGGTCGGCATGGTCGTGGATACAGACTCTGTCAGTGCTTTGAAAGCTTGCCAGGATGCGGGCACGCCGCCCGCGATCTTCCTGGTCGACGCCTTGAACAAAGCCAAGCTCCTCACCATCCCAGCTGGGCCTGATGTGGTGCGCTTGCTACCGCCGCTCAATGTCACTGAAGCGGAAATTGATACCGCCGTCTTCATGTTGAAGACCACTTTCGAGAAACTGGTCGCCGCCCCATAGTCCTACAGCAGCCATCCCCAGCCTTCAAAAAGGCACCTGTTATGAAGCATTTATTATCCATTGAAGAACTATCGGCTGAACAATTGATCGATCTCATTGATCTCGGTCAGAAGCTGAAGACCAAGCGTAAGATCAATGCAGGAAAGTTCCTCCCACTGGCCAATCAATGTTGGGGCCTGATCTTCACCAAATCATCCACGCGCACACGGGTGAGTTTCGAAATCGGCGTGCGCGAGCTCGGCGGGGCCGTCATGTTTCTCTCTGACCGCGACTTGCAGTTAGGTCGGGGAGAACCCATTGAGGATACCGCCAGAGTGTTAGGGAGAATGCTGCACGGATGCATCATCCGCACGGAAGGCATTGAGCTCATCGGACGGTTTGCCGAGTTGAGCGGCATTCCCACGATCAATGCCCTCGATGATGCCGAGCATCCTTGCCAGATCCTGGCAGACCTCCTCACCATCAAAGAGAATCTCGGCAACTGGGAAGGGCGTAAAGTGATCTTCGCTGGAGACACCGATTGCAATGTGGCTCGGTCTTGGATGTGGGCTGCGGAACGCCTGAATTTCCAACTGGTGCTTGCTGGCCCCAAAGAATTTCACCCGCCGCAAGAATTCCTTCAGAAATTCAAGTCAGGCAATGTGACCACCGAAGTGGATCTTTCCGCTGCGGCCAAGGACGCCGATGTTCTCTACACGGATGTGTGGGTAAGCATGGGCAAAGAAGAGGAAGCTGCTAGTCGCCTAGAAACGTTGCGTCCCTATCAGATCAACCAACAGATCGTGGATCTCGCGAAACCAGAGGCTCTCGTCATGCACTGCTTGCCCGCCTATCGCGACAAGGAGATCACTGCCGAAGTCCTGGAAGCCCATGCCGACACCATCTTCCAAGAAGCCGAGAATCGTCTTCATGCGCAGAAGGCCGTGCTCGTGCGTTTGGCCGAGGAAAGGCAAGGCTAAAAGGTTTACAGCGGGTCCGGCCGTGGCCATGATCAGGGAACAAACTGATCATGAAGGCACCACTCATCTTTCTCGGAATCGTGGCCACGACGGTGGCAATGCTCTTTGCTGAAGAGACAAAGAACCCTTCCCTCAAGGAAGACTTCAGCAAAGGCGCAGACGCTTGGGAACCGACGGATGCCACCGCCTGGAAGATCACGGAAGTCGACGGTCACAATAAAGTCTTCGAGCTGACGAAGAAGAACAGCGACTACAAACCGCCCCATCGTAGCCCATTCAATATCGCCCTGCGCAAAGATCTGCAGTTCGGCGATTTCGAACTCACGGCCAAGGTGAAGACCACGCACGAGAGTTATGGTCACCGGGACCTTTGCTTCTTCTTCGGCCATCAAGATGCCTCACATTTCTACTACGTCCATCTAGGACAGGAAACGGATGATCATGCCAATCAGATCTTCATTGTGAATGGTGCACCACGCACGAAGATCTCTACCAATACCACCAAAGGAACTCCCTGGAAAGATGACACGTGGCACACGGTGAAGCTTGTACGGAAGGCAAGCACAGGCATGATCCAAGTCTACTTTGATAACATGGACACACCCGTCATGGAAGCCACCGACAAGACGTTCACCACAGGCCGGATCGGTGTCGGTTCCTTTGATGACACCGGCATGTGGGACGATATCGAGATCGTCGGCGCCCCCTTGAAGAAGTAACGGATAATAACGGACACCATGAAATCTCGTCGATCATTTCTCAAGCAAGCCGGTGCCACCGCCTTTGCCTTCCAAGTCGTTCCTAGCAGAGTCTTCGGAGCCAATGAGCGTCTCGCCGTCGGCTCCATCGGGATTGGCGGCAAAGGAGCTGGTGATGTGAAAGACATCGCCGCCGCAGGTGCCGACATTGTGGCGCTCTGCGACGTGGATGAGAGTCGACGTGGCAAGGATATGACGGAGGCTCATCCCAAAGCGCCCTTCTACAAAGATTTCCGATTGATGTTAGAAAAGGAAGGGAAACATCTCGATGCGGTCAGTGTCTCCACGCCGGATCACTTGCATTGTCACGCGGCTGTCACGGCCATGCGCATGGGCAAGCATGTCTACGTTCAGAAGCCCATGGCCCATTCCATCTGGGAAGCGCGTCTCATGGCGCAAGTGGCGAAAGAGCAAGGGGTGGCCACCCAGATGGGAAATCAAGCTCACGCCGGCGAGCCCATTCGGCGCGCGGTCGAATTGATCCGCTCCGGAATCATTGGAAAAGTGAAAGAGGTGCACGCCTGGACCAACCGTCCCATTTGGCCGCAGGGCATGTCGAGCATGCCGAAAGCGCAGCCCATTCCCAATTCGCTCGATTGGTATCTTTGGTTAGGCCCCGCGCCGGATCGCCCCTATCATCAGAGTTACTGCCCATTCAAATGGCGTGGCTGGTGGGACTTTGGCACGGGTGCACTGGGCGACATGGGCTGCCATATCATGGACATGCCTTTCTGGGCGCTCGACCTCAAACATCCGACGAGCGTCGAAGCCAAGTCCGACGGTGCGACCTATCTCTCAGCGCCACGCGCCTCCACGGTGACCTATCAATTTCCTGCGGGCCAGTATTCCAAGGACCTCAAGTTCTGTTGGTATGATGGGAACAAAGAAGAACGGCACATGCCACCTGCAGAGATCTTCGAGGGCACAGAATTCAATCCTAACTCGGCGAAGAAACTGGATCTCATCATGATCGGTGAGAAGGGCAAATTTCTCTTCCAACGAGGTTCCCAGCGCTGGTTCGTCTACCCCAAGGATCGGCTGGAATTCTTCGATGAGCCGCCTCAAACCATCCGACGCGTTCCTAACGAAGACGTCGAATGGGTCGAAGCTTGTAAGGGCGGCCCGAAAGCGCTCTCGAACTTTGGACATTCGGGCCCGTTCACAGAAACGATCCTGTTAGGCAACCTCGCCATCCGTCTGGGCAAGAAGATCGAATGGGATGGCCCTAACATGCGCGCCTTGAATGCTCCCGAAGCGGAACCTCTCATCCGCCGAGCCTATCGCCGCGGGTGGGAAATCTGAACGACGCCACTACTTTATGCCTGCTAGAATTCTCTCCACTCTTTGGTTGCTCGCCAGCTCGGTGCTACTCTCCAGTTGCGCCTTCAATCATCACGTCCCGATGACGCGGGACGACTTCGGACTCAACTTCGTTCCTGTGCAAGTCAATGGCCATTCCGGTGTCTTCCTCGTCGACAGTGGTGCCAGTCACACCGTCCTCGATCACCGCTTTGCCAAGCGTTGCCTCACCAATCTGACGTCATCCAATCTTCGACTGGCTTGGTTAGGTTCCAAAGATAACGATACCAAAGAAGGCGTGCTCTCGAACATTCAGATCGGGAATTATTTCCGCAACGGTCCCTACCGTGCGCATGTGCTGAACTTGGACGCGATCAATCATGCCCCCGCACGCCTTCGCACGCTGCGCATGGACGGGATCCTCGGCGCAGATTTCTTCATCGCTCACGGAGCCATGATCGATTACCGCGATGACTCGCTCAAATTCAATGCCGCGCCAGATGGCTGGATGGAGCCACCGCGCATTTCGGTGAGATAGATCATTCACAGCAAGGATCGGGTGGCGCCAAACACTTTGGAGCCGTCCAATGGGCCCATGAACGACTACGCCCGCATCGCCAAGGTCATCCGATACCTCGACGAATGCCATTCCCATCAGCCTCATCTTGCCGCCGTCGCCGCTTTGCTAGGGCAAAGCCCATTCCACTTTCATCGCTTGTTCAAACACTGGGCTGGCATCACTCCGAAAGCGTTTGTCCAGTGCCTCACACTAGAGGAAGCGAAACGCGGTCTTCAGGCGGGTCGCTCTGAGTCAGACTCCACGCTAGACGACGGTCTGTCAGGACCCGGTCGTCTTCACGATCTCTGCGTGAAACTTGAAGCGGCCTCGCCGGACGAGATCAAGTCCGGCGGACAGGGCCTCGAACTCAGCTACGGTATTGGTCAGACACCCTTTGGAGACTGCCTGATCGCACGCTCCAAACGTGGCCTCTGTCATTTGGCCTTTCTCGAATCTACCGACGGACAAGATGAAATCGAATCCCTGCAGAGTGCTGAACCCCACGCGAAACTTGAGCGTGATGACGTCACCGCAGCCGATCAGTTAGGAAATGCCTTTCCATTAGGCGGATCGAGAGAGGCTCCAATCACCTTGTGGGTCCGGGGCACTGATTTCCAACTCAGAGTCTGACGGGCGCTTCTAGCACTCCCTCCAGGCAGACTCATTTCCTACGGTCAGCTGGCCCAAGCCATCCAACAACCCAAAGCCGCTCGAGCCGTTGGCACAGCGGTAGGAGCCAATCCTCTCGCTTTCCTCATCCCTTGTCATCGTGTCATCCGCGAGACCGGTGTCATCGGCCACTATCGATGGGGCCAAGGCAGGATACGCACACTCATTGCAAGGGAAAGAGCCTTGTCGCAGTTGCAAGATCGCTAGCCCTCGATCTGGACCCTCACAGGCACCTCTTTCACCGGAAATCCTTTGGCAGTGAGGATCTCCCACACATTGAGAAGCAACTTCAGGTTGATCTTCTCATCGGCTTTCAACTCGAGTTTGGCCTCGGGCAGGGCCTCTTTCATTTTATCAAGAGCACTAGCAAGCCCCCGTAGATCCACGGGGGCGTCGGCGAGCCGCATCTCGCCGTTGTCGGCGAGTTCCAAGGTGATCCGCTGGTCCACTTGCACGGAGGCAGGCAGATTCGTCACGCTGGGGAGATCAATGGCAAGCGACTCACGTTTCTCCGGAAACGTGGTCGTGAGCATGAAGAAGATGAGCAGGATCACCAAGATATCCATCAAGGGGATGATCGGGATGATCGGGATTCGGCGGCGGCGAGTGACGATGCGCATGAGATGATCTCTTTCTCGAGGTAGCCTAACTAACTCGCTGGATAAAAACGCTCGATCGCCCGATGCAACACGCGCTCCATGCGAACGGTGAGTTGATCAATCTTCCGTTGGAAATAGCCGTGCGCGATCACGACGGGAACAGCGACAACGAGTCCCGCGATGGTCGTGTTCAACGCTTCGGCAATCCCGCGAGCGATCCCTGAGCCCGAAGGCGCAGCGCTTCCCTCCGCACCACCGAGGCCTGAGAAGACCGTGACCAAGCCCGATACGGTGCCTAACAAACCCAAGAGCGGCGCGATGGTGATGATCACTTCAAGCGTGCTCAGGCCAGCCTGAAGCTTCGTCACTTCCTCACGCGCACAAGATTCCGCGCTGGACGTGGCCGCGGCGCGATCAGCATGGGCTCCTGTCAATGCTTCCCGGCAAACGCGTCCTAACGAAGACGCATCTGTTTCCATCATCGACTGGATCTCCGCCTTCTCACCATCCTCCAAGGCACGCACCAAGTTATCTGGCAAGACCTGGGCTTTCCGCAGGCTGACGAGACGATGAACGATGACGGCCACAGCAATGAGCGAGCAGAGCAGTAGCGGGAGCATAAAGAGGCTCTCTGACAAGAGTGCAAACATGAGGATCAGTGGATTCGGAAGTTATAAAAGCAAGGGAGATCTCCACCATCGAGTTCCTCCTGAACGGCAGCGGGCATTTCAGGTATCTTCGCCTCGATGATGGCAGACAAGGTTTCATTCGTGAGCACGGCGTTGTTCGCGCGCTTGGGGACTCGGAGATTCTTGATCTTGCCCCAGCGATTCACGGAGAACTCGACACGGATCTTCGTGTTGAAGTCCATGAAATCGCGGCTCGCTAACATTCGCATTTGCCACGCTCGCTCGATCGCTGCCGAGAGCTCTTTCCGATAACGACCTATCGGCGAATTCTCCGCATCATAGGCGGCGTAGCCTTTGCGTTTGGCGCCGCCATCCATCTTCGCTCGACGGGTCTCGGACTGAAAGGCTTCCTCATTTCTGCTTGGCACCGGAAGGGTTGAAGGAGCCGCCGGGATCGGAGCCGTTGGGGCGCCAGGAGGCACGTTTGCGACGGCCACTTGTGGTTCCAGCGGCATCTCTTCTTCCACAGGTTCCCGTGTTTCCGCTAGACCTTCATCATCAGATTCTGAAGGTTCCTCATTCAGGGTTGGGTTCGGACGGGGTAGAGGAATCGCGTTGAGATTCTCTGGCAAAGGTTGGCCAATGATATTCGTCGCGCTAGCAGGCACAGGTTGCGCTTCCACTGGCGGACGATCACTGGAGATCGCAGCCACACTTCCAGGCGTTGCGAGTTGTTGCTCTGGCGAAGGGCTTTCATCCATGAGCGCCCCATCACGATACCGCCGGTCTTCGAATTCATTCGTGTCCTCGTCTTCGCCATTGACGGTGGGCAAGGCTTCATTGCCAGAACCCAACTCATCTGCAGAAACTCGAGTGTTCCGATCTGAGACAAAGTCAGGGCTGTCCGGACTGGTGAGGCTCGCTTGGTTTGCAGTGGTTCGCACATAACCGAGCTCTTTCTCCTCCGCAGCAGCGTCGGGTTCCTCTTCGTCGGCGGGCTCCTGAGGTAAACTGCTGGCTTCCATCATGACCCAGTCCGCCATGGGCAAGACGACCTCCGATCGCATTGGAGCGGCTTCATCCTCCGGAACCTCTCGCGATTTCTCCAGCCACTGCGCCACCGGTGGCACAAGCGCTAGGTGCACGGCTAGCGACACCGCGATCGAGCTAACAACGAGGCGATTGGAGTTCAAAAAAGGACGCTGGGAGTCAACGGTCACCGAAGAGCACTTTATCGTGATGTCGCGCGTAGTGAAACAGATATTGCTGGGCGTAGCCTGCGTACGGGCCAAAGTGTTTGGCTGCAAACGCTTGCATCTCTCGAGCAGGCCATTTCTTCTTCTTTCCCCGAGGCGCGTAGAGATGTTTGAGGATGCGTTCCACCCAGACATCGATGGGAAAAGCGGCAAATCTGCCGTAGCCAAAGAGGAGCACGCAATTGGCGATCTTCTCCCCCACCCCATACAATTCGCAGAGCCGCGTGCGGGCGGCGTCATCATCGAGGGCATCCAGATCTAACGAGAACTCACCCGAGGCCACGCGTTCGGCAGCCAACGCCACGGACTTGGCGCGATAGCCGAGACCACACTCGCGAAGGGCCGTTTCCCCTGCTTCGGCCAGCTTGACTGGTGAAGGATAGGCATGGACCGTCACCTCACCGACCTGGCAAGCTTCGCCAAATCTCTCGCGCAATGTCAGGGACATCTGACGGATATGGGTGACCTGCTTCAAAGAAGATGTGATGAAACTGGCCAGACATTCCCAAGCAGGTTGGCGACAAATGCGCAGCCCCGGCGTGTAGGCCAAAGCCGCTACGAGATGAGGATCCTTCTCAGGAAAAGTCGGCAAGACACGTTCTAGCCCACCATCCAATCCCAAGTAGCGGAGAATGGCCTCTTTGTCAGCCCCCGCGATAAGCAAGGTATTGCTAGAACATTCATGCTCCACATAGACCGCTTCATCTCCTAGCGCCGCGACGTGCCCATTCTCATGCGCCGTCCAGTGGAAGACTTGACCACAGTACAAAGTGGCTTGAAGATCAAGGGCTTGTGTCCCTAACGTCACCCGTTGCCTCTTCACCATCGGCTAACGTATAAAGTAACTGAGATTCTCCAACTCCAAGGCGAGATCCACGTAGTTCACCGTCACTTCGTCAGGTACTTGGAGCACAGTGGGAGAGAAATTTAAAATGGCCTGCACCCCTGCCTCGACGATCTCGTTGACCACGCTCTGCGCTGCTTCACCGGGCACCGCGATGATCGCCATGCGCACTTGGTTGGCACGGATGTAGTCGCACATCTTAGCCATGGGATGCACGGGGATCCCTCCACCGCGCCGCTCTTGGGATGGAGCAAGATCGAAAGCCGCCGTGATCTCAAACCCTTCCTTGTTGAACCCGCCGTAACGAAGCAAGGCCGCGCCGAGATTTCCAACACCCACGAGAATGACCGGCTGATACGAGGTCGTCCCTAACACCTCATTCAAAACGCTTGAAAGAGACTTCACATTGTAACCCAAACCTCGCGTTCCGAACTGACCGAAGTAGGTCAGATCTTTGCGAAGCTGGGTCGACTTCACACCCGCGGCCGATGCCAGAGCTTCCGAGCTGACGGTTTCCACGTCATTCTCAAGGAGCTTCAACAAACAACGCTGGTAGATGGAAAGTCGGTAGATCGATTTGCGGGGAACCTCGACTTTACTCATTCGTTTGTGAAAATGCGCTAAACATTGGGGAAACTCAGTTCTTCCCACACTGCCAAGGAAGGCTCCCCTGTCAACGTGGGAACTTTCACAAACTATTGATATAGCGACTCTTATCCAGCCAACGCCTTGAGCAGGTAGGGCATGGGACGGAAGTGCTCGATGAGCACTTCTTCCTGGTCTCCACGCTTCATTCGAACCTGCTTGATGTCGAAGTTCGGCGTCTTGTGCGGGGCAAAGAGGATGTCATCGTGGGTCGCATTGGCATGCACCTTGAACAGATCTGGGGTGATATCACCGCCGAGATGATCATCACGGCCCGTGGCCAAGTGGCATGTCCCCAGAATCTTCTCATCTTGAATATCCGACCCAGAAACGGGCAAGACTTGGGTGCCCAAGCCGAGCTCGCCGAGCACACCTGTCATTGGATCCGCCTTCAATTTGGCATTGTGCTCATCGATGGTCGCTTGATCGCCTTCCACGAGTTCCGATTTGCGAATACTTCCACCACGGACTTCGAGAAGCCCCAGCGTCCCATCTTCATACTTCAGAGGGAATTCACCTTCAGCACCTTTCGGCACGAAATAGACTTCGCCCGCAGGCAGATTGGCAATGTCCGGAGCCAAGCCATGGCAGAGACCGTGACTCTTCTGCGCCTCCTGCCCACCAAGATCCAAGATGCAGGTCACCACTTCTTTGTGCCCCTCGATCGTAAAGTCGATCTCGATGGTATCCGCTTTGGTCACCGCCAGCCGCAATTTCTCCGCATCCTTGCTGACCTCCCGATAATCCACACACAGACCACTGTTGATGATGATCTCATTCAGCCCATGCAAAGTCGCCCCGCGGAACCCATGCTGCTTGGCGAAAGCCGTGAGAGGTGCCGTGGCTGAGAAGGTCGAGATGCACAGAATGATGTCATAGTGAGGATAGACATCTGTCTCTAGGCTCACTTCGCGTCCCGTGCTCTGAACCGCTTCATTTCGCAGGTCCAGATTGCTCCCTCCGCTGATATTGTAAGCGTAGAAGTCTCCGCCCGTCATGCCTAACTCTTCCATCACGCCATCGTGAAGCCCTCGATAAAACGTTTCGTATGCGTAGCGCTGCACTGTTAGAGATTCATCTTTCAGAAAGGCGAAGTCTTTGACATCGTTGAGATCTTCCAGATCGATCAAGATGCAGACCTTCATGTCCTGGGTCGGCTCGAAGACTGAGCCTAACAAGCGCACCAGGCTAAAGGATGGGAAAATGCGTTCTGCGGGATCGGTAATAATGTTTTCTAACTGAGCGTTCATAAAATGCGTTCTGCGGGATCGGTAATAATGTGTTCTAACTGAGCGTTCATCATGAGTTCGGATAGGTTACGAACCTGAGTCACGGATGGATGTCCAAACAAGTGAAAATGCCTATATTTCTCAGAACGACAATCCTACTGATAGAACTCGCCATAGCGCGACTTCGCCAACGCGCGGCAACGCTCCATGATCTCTTCCACCGTATGCAATTGTAGCAAATCGGACACCAAATCAGAACACTCAACACTATCCAAGTGCCGTAGGGCATGCTTCACCCAAAGAATCTGGCTGGGCCCCACACTCAATTCATCCACGCCCAATCCGACCAAGATCGGCGCGAACAACGGGTCCCCTGCCATTTCGCCACAAACCCCGACCCATATATTATGCGCGTGCCCCGCCTCGACGATCATCTTCAGGAGGCGAATGATCGCAGGGTGCCCAGGTTGATAAAGATCCGCCACGCGCTCATTCACACGATCCACCGCAATAGTGTACTGGATGAGGTCATTCGTCCCCACACTGAAGAAATCCACCTCAGGAGCAAGCTGATGAGCCATGATGGCCGCACTCGGAAGCTCAATCATGCAGCCGACTTCGATGTTCTCATCAAAAGGAACACCCTCGGCGCGCAGCTCATCCTGACATTCCTTCAAATAGGCATTCGATTGCCTCAATTCTTCGATCCCGGAGATCATCGGATACATGATCCGCACCTTGCCTCGCATGCTCGCTCGTAAGCAGGCTCGCAATTGCGTTTTGAAAACGTCAGGCTCCGCCAAACTCACTCGGATACCCCGCCAACCGAGAAACGGATTCGGTTCCGCGTGACGCCCATCTGAGTAGAACTTATCGGCGCCCACATCCAGGGTGCGAATGATGACTCCGTCAGGATCCACCACCGCGGCGACATCTCCGTACGCTTTCGTTTGTTGATCTTCGTCAGGATGACGATCCTTTTGAAAATAGAAGAACTCCGTGCGGTACAATCCCACACCCTTGGCACCACGTCGTTTCACCAAATCGACCTCATGGCCAAATTCGATATTCCCTGACAGAATGACCGACTTGCCATCTGCTGTCTTAGCCGGCTCTTCCCGCAGTTCTTCCAGCCGCTCATTCAGCACATCCTGCTGGGCAGAGAGACGTTCGTAATCCTTTCTTGTCTCTTTGGTAGGATTGATGATGAGCAACCCGTTGTAACCATCGAGAATCACTTGAATCCCTGCACGCATGAGCCCAAGCGGAATCTCCAATCCCACCACGCCTGGAATGCCAAGCGCACGCGCCATGATCGCGGTGTGCGAGGTGAAACTTCCTAACTGCGTGGCAAACCCTAACAAGAGCGAACGATCCAATCCGACCGTGTCCGAGGGTGTCAGATCTTTCGCAAACAAGACGTGCGTTTCCGCAGGCACGGCGTTCGAATCTTCGTCCGCTAGATTCATCAAGACGCGGCCCGCTACATCCTCAATATCAATCGCACGCTCACGCAAATAAGGATCGTCGACGCCACGCAGAGAATCCACGTAATGCCGGATGACCTTGTAGTAGACGGACTCCACATTGAGTTGCTCCTCCTGCAAGCGCTTAAGAACCTCATCGTTAACCACTTGGTCTTCTAGCACCATCAGATGCGCGTCAAAGATCCGTGCCTCGCTATGATCCGCTCCTCGCTCGATCAGCTCTTTCTTCAGAGACTCGATCTGCCCTTGAGTCTCCTTCAGCGCCGCGCGAAATCTCACTTCATCCGACTGCACCTGACCTTCTTCGATCGGCCAGGTCCGGGGACGCTCAAATCGCCGCCCTTGGAACTGCAAAGACCCCACCGCAACGCCGCGAGAGACAGCGATCCCTCGAATGCGGTGCTCTTCCGCGTCTGTCGAACCGCTACTGGAGTCCATGAGTCAGGAGAACCTCAGCAGAGGCATGGATGCGATGGATGAGATCAATCGTCATCGAATCCCCCCGTCACGAGGGTCTCCAAAGCCGCAATCGCCTCGGCTTCATCCTGCCCATCAGCCATCACTAAAATTCTAGATCCCTGGCCTGCGGCAAGCATCATCAGCCCCATGATGCTCTTTCCATTGATGCGCTCCTCGTCTTTCTCAACCCAGATCTCAGAACGATACTTATTTGAAGTCTTCACAAACTGCGCGGCCGGCCGTGCATGCAGGCCGTGTTTGTTACTTATGGTCAGTTCCTTCTCAATCATATCTGGCATCCTTTTTGAAGCCGATGAGTGAATTCACCCGTCGGGCGCGTAGTATACATGAGATATGGCGCAGAGCTAAAACAAATTGTACTTCGCATCGGCTCTCTTCTTTTAGCCCGTCCAATGCCTCTTGAAATTGCGAGAAAAGGCCTCTAGATCGGCAATAGACGCATGGACGAGCACATTCGAAAAGCCGGGGTCCTGATCGAGGCCCTCCCCTATTTGCAGCAATTTCGAGGGGAAACTTTCCTCATCAAACTCGGCGGAAGCGCCATGGATGACCCTCAGCTCGTGGATCAGCTCCTCAGAGATGTGGTCTTTCTGGAGGTTGTAGGCATCAATCCCGTCCTCGTCCATGGCGGTGGCAAGGCCATTTCCGCTGCCATGGCCAAGTCAGGCCTTCAAGCCAAGTTCATCGGCGGCCTCCGGGTGACCAATGCGGAGTCCATCGCCATTGTCGAGCAGACTCTGAGCAATGAGATCAATCCGCGGCTCGTCGAAGGACTGGTTTCCTCCGGAGGCAAGGCCATCGGCATCCCCGGAAACAAGGTTTTCATTGGCGAACGGATCCTGGGACATGATCCAGAAACGAACCAACCGGCAGACTTGGGATTCGTCGGCAAAGTCACCGAGTTCGACAGCCAGCCCATTGAGGAGGCTCTCTACTACGAGAAGGTGCCGGTCATCTCACCGATCGCTCTCGAAAAGGGCACCGGTCAGACGCTCAATGTGAATGCCGATCTCGCCGCGAGTGCTCTAGGAGCCCATTTGAAGGCCTCGAAGGTCGTCTACCTCAGCGATGTCCGTGGCGTCATGGAAGATCCCGCCGATCCTAACACACTCATTCCGAGTCTCAATCATGCGAGCGTGGAGAGCCTCATCGCCAATGGCACCATTTCTGGCGGCATGATTCCCAAAGTCCGCTCCGCACTCGACGCCCTCGACGCTGGCGTCGGTAAGGTCCACCTGGTAGACGGCCGCATCCCGCACTCGCTCTTGTTGGAGATCTTCACCAAGAGCGGGGTCGGCACCGAGATCATCTCTGCATAGCACTTCGGTGGAAATCACCGACATCGCCATCCGCGTCATACCCAACGCCTCCAGGACGCGCTGCGAAGAACGAAACGAAGACGGCGTCTACAAGATCCGGATCCAAGCCGTCCCCGAGAAAGGCAAAGCGAACAAAGCACTTGTGCAGTTCCTCGCCAAACAGTTAGGGGTGCCTCGCAACAAGGTGACACTCGTATCTGGCGAAACTGCCAGGAATAAACGCGTCCGCATCGAAGGCCTCACAGATCGTGAGATCGAGCAACGTTTTCTCATCTGATCGAAACCCGTAGAAGAATTGGTGACAATTCTTTCGCAGTCAAAGCGCACCGCCCGGAAGTGTCACCACCTCCGCTACTCGAATGTCCTAGCCTCCTAGATCTCCAACCAATCAAGATCCTTTGGAAACGGCGCTTCCCACGTGAGATCGCCTTCCAGAAAATGAAATGTTAGGCTACTGGCATGCAACGCATGGCGACGCAGAAACAGTGTCTCTTCCAGCTCAGGAGTCCACCCGTCTTCGATGAAACGCAGGTAACACGTCTCATCATTGTAGATCTTATCCCCGACGATGGGATGGCCCACATGACTGAGGTGCACACGAATCTGATGCATCCGTCCCGTCACAGGTCGGACATCGACCAGGCTGAATCGCCTTTGCTCGCTGATTATTCGTCTTTCTAACACTTGAACGTGCGTGATCGAAGCCTGCCCATCGGGATGCACCATGCGTTTGAGCCAGATCGGTGACGCCTCCACCGTCCCCTTGCGCAGCAACGGTGCATCGATGGTGAAAGCGTCCTCTTCAGGCCAGCCATGGATGAGCGCTTGATAACGTTTCTCTGTCTTCCTCTCTTGCATGGCGATGGAGAATCTTCTCGCTGCTATCGCATGCTTGGTCACAAGCACCACGCCGCTGGTCTCACGGTCGAGACGATTGATAATAGAAAGAGCCGACCCATTGACGAGATCGAACGCTAACAAATTTCGAAGCTCATCCCACAAGGTCGGCACCGGGCTCGGCTTGCTCGGATGCACGAGCAGAGGCGCTGGCTTGTCGACGACTATGTAGTCGTCGGTCTCCTCCAAGATCGTGAAATCCGTGCGATTGGAGATCGCCATGATGCTAGCCAGTTAGCTACCAGCACCGAAGTACTCGGCAAGGCTGGCTAACTGATTCGCATCGGCCTGCTTCTCCGCTTCCTTAATCGCCGCATCCTGCAAGGCCACAATTTCCTGAATGCCTTTCTTGCTGACATCGAGCAAGTTCTGCAATTGCTCTTGAGAGTAGGTCGCTTCTTCACCAGCGCTTTGGACTTCGACGAAATCGAGATCCTCCGTCATGACAATGTTCGCATCCACCGTCGCGTCTCGGTCTTCAATGTAGTTCAGATCCAGGCAAGCCGTGTCTTTATAAATGCCCGCGCTCACCGCCGCGACCTTCTTCTTCATCGGAGAACTGGTGAGTTTGGCCTGAGCCAGGAGCGCATTGATCGCGATCGAGACCGCGACACACGCGCCCGTGATCGACGCCGTCCGAGTGCCTCCATCGGCCCGAAGCACGTCACAATCGACCCACAACGTACGAGGACCCAAAGCCTTGAGATCAACCACGGCACGCAGAGATCGCCCGATGAGACGCTGGATCTCTGAGCTCCGTCCATCAATCTTGCCACGATTCACATCCCGTCCTTTCCGCGAGAGCGTGGAGTACGGCAACATGCTGTATTCCGCCGTGAGCCAACCGCCTTTCACACGCTGGACCTTCATCCACGTCGGCACATTCTCCTCGATAGTAGCAGCGCAGATCACACTGGTGTTGCCGAAATTGACCAGGACGGACCCGGTGGCGTGCGGGGCGACGTTAGGGATGAAAGAAATGGGGCGAAGTTCATCGCAAGCGCGCTTATCGGGACGTTCCATATTGTAAATATTACTGGTCGGAGTATTGCAGTCTGCTCACTGATGCCTCAACCTTTTTCCGACACTCATTCATGCAGACCCCAGGACTAGGCTACGCCGTTGTACGTGTACCGGGCTCGACTTCTAACATCGGTCCCGGATTTGATTGCATGGGCATAGCGCTGCAGATCTACAATCACGTGCGCGTTGAGCGCCTTGCAGAAGGAACCGAAGGAGAGGACCCTGCACACACCATGGTCGCTTCGACAGCAGCGCGGTTCTTCGCAGCTGCTAACACTGCAGCCTTTCCGCTTAAATGGACCATCGAAGGTGAAGTGCCGATCTCACGAGGCCTCGGCAGCAGCGTGACCCTACGTCAAGGGATTCTGCAGGGCCTGAATGCGCTTTGTGGAGATCCGTTAGACCGTGACGCGTTGTTTCGACTCGGCGCTGAGCTGGAAGGTCATCCTGACAATGCCTCCGCTGGTGTCTATGGTGGCTTCACTTGCAATAATGCCGCGGGAACCTGCCTGCATCATCCAGTCCACGAGCGGCTCAAGTTCCTCGTGCTCATCCCAGAATGCGAAGTCTTGACCGAAGCCTCCCGTGGCGTCTTGCCGGACCATCTGCCCTACGGAGAAGCCGTGGCCAGCCTAGGAAACGCCTGCGTCATCACCTCCGCATTTGCCTCACAGAATTACGAAGCCCTCCGTGGTAGCTTCGTCGATCATTTCCATCAGCCCTACCGGGAAACGTACAATCCCGGATTGAACGAAGTGATCGCGGCAAGCGAAGCCGCGGGTGCACTCGGTGGATTTCTCAGCGGGTCCGGGTCGACCATCGCCTGCCTGGCCCTAGCAGAAGGCGCTGAACTCCAAGCCATCGGGAGCGCCATGCAGAAAGTGTATCAAGTCATTGGGAAGTCACGGGTCGTCTTCACCGAGGCGGACAATGCAGGTGCCCGGACTGTGGAACTCGGCGGATGAAGGAAACGCTCGAAAGCCTCGAAGAATTCGCCACGGACGTCATCTACGACCGGAAGAAAGGTCTTGGAGCCGATGTCCTACGTATCGCCCTGCGAGGACTTTCGTTCGCCTGGAGCGGCATCGTATATCTCCGACTCTATCTTTATCGCCATCGCGTCCTCCGCGAGCACAACCTGGGCTGCCTCGTCATCAGCATCGGAAATATCACCGTCGGCGGCACGGGCAAGACCCCCGTGGTTGAGCTCTTCGCTAGAGCCCTGCGCGATGCCGGACGCCATGTGGCCATTTTAAGCCGAGGCTACAAAAGCAAGCGCCCTCCTTTCATAGAGCGGATGAAAAGTCGCTTCACTGGGAAATCCATCTTACAACCTCCCCGTGTCGTGTCCGATGGTAAGAACGTGCTTCTTGATTCCAGCCTCTCGGGAGATGAACCCTTCATGCTCGCTTCGAATCTGGATGAAGTCGTCGTTCTCGTGGACAAAGACCGGGTGAAATCCGTCGGATATGCCATTCGAGAACACGGCACCGATACCATCCTACTCGATGATGGCTTGCAATACCTACGCCTGAAGCACAGCTTGGATATCGTGTTAGTAGACCGCAACGCACCCTTCGGCACAGGTCGCCTTCTACCGCGCGGAACCTTACGCGAGCCCGCCTCAAGCCTGAAACGTGCCCATTACATCTTCATCACGAAATGCCGCCCCAAAGAATCCAACGCCGAACTCATCAAGCAGATCCGCAAGCACAACCGCACCGCAGAGATCATCGAGTGCCGGCACGCACCACGCTACTTGCAGAATGCCTTCACCAACGAAAAGCTTCCGCTAGAAGCCTTAAAAGATACCTACATTGGCACCATGAGCGGAATCGCCACGCCAGAGACTTTCGAAAACTCCCTGACCCGCCTAGGAGCACATGTGGAGGCGAGACGACGTTACACAGACCATCACCGATACACCAAGGATGAGGTCCTCACATTTCTCAATCACTGCGTGAATCGCGACCTTGCCATGCTCGTGACCACGGAGAAAGATGCCGTTCGACTTCCTAAGATTGATCCAGTGGAAGTGCCGATTTATTATTTGCGTGTTGAAATCGAGATCCTTTCAGGAGAGGAGACATGGCGTGAATGCATCGAACGCATCTGTTCGCCGCAATCTGTGGAGGCAGCGAATAGACTTTTCACTTGAACTAAATTCCCTGACACTTTGAAAAAAAGCCCTGCCACCACCACCATGGAAAAGAAAGATATACGTATCACCAAACCGCCAAACCTCTTCAAGCATACTCAAGCGAAGATCAAAGAGATCGAAGCAGAACTGGGCGGCACCTTTCTTGTCTACTGGTCTGCAGGAATTGGAATGATCACGCACAGTGATGTCCCACCTCTTGCCGAAGTGCTCAAGCACGTCGGGGATCACGAGAAGGTCTATCTCTTTCTCAAGTCCAATGGGGGAGATGGCCAGTCGGCCCTTCGCATGGTGAATCTCTTACGCCAACATGGCAAACGACTCACCGCGCTCATCCCGCTGGAATGTGCTTCCGCGGCGACCATGATCTCGCTCGGCGCGGATGAAGTGCAAATGGGGCCTCTCGCTTATCTCACGGCGGTCGATACCTCCCTCACACATGACCTTTCGCCGGTGGATCGAAACAATTATCTGATCAGTGTCAGCCAAGATGAACTGAATCGCGTGACCAATCTTTGGCACGAAGCGGACTCCGAACTCAAGGATCCCAAGGCCCAGTCCAATCCCTACGCCAAACTCTACGAGCACATTCATCCGCTCGTTTTCGGAGCGATCGACCGTGCAAGCTCATTGTCTTTGAAGATCTGCGAGGAAATCCTCTCCTATCACGTGAAGGATCCCAAGGAACGTGCGCGCATCAGCCGCATTCTCAATGCAGACTACCCTTCCCACAGCTATCCCATCACATTGCGCGAAGCTCAGCGCATCGGCCTCAAAGTCAAAGCCATGGATGAGGCGCTCAACGATCAGCTCTTTGAGATCAATGCCATCTATTCCGAAATGGGGCAGCGAGCTCTGACAGATTTCGATGAATTGAACTATCATGACCACGAAGTTCAGACGATCATCGAAGGCCGCGGCATCCAGTTCACCTATCAAAACGACAAAGACTGGCATTACCGTCAGGAAGAACGTCGTTGGATTCCGCTCAATGACATGAGCTGCTGGAATCGCTACATTGCCGTCGGTGCCAAGTCGAAGAGTTCCACCTTCCACGTTCGGTAAAGCATCCATCGGAGGAATGATGCGCCCCCTGATCCTCTTTCTAGCATGGGTAGGCTTGGGCTCGCCAGGCCAAGCCAAACCCAATGTGCTGCTCATTCTGGTCGATGATCTGAAGCCAGCCCTCGGCTGCTACGGAGACACAACGGCCAAGACGCCTCACATCGATCAATTAGCCAGCCGAGGCATGCGTTTCGACCTGGCCTACTGCAATCAAGCCGTGTGCGCGCCCTCACGGTTCACGTTGATGCTAGGCTCTCATTCCACCTCGACCGCTCTCTACGGCTTGGGCAGTCCCCTTCGCCAAGTGATTCCAGGCGCAGTCACCCTACCCCAGCACTTTGCCAAGCACGGCTATCGCACCGAATCCCTGGGAAAGATCTTTCATATCGGTCACGGCAATCAAGGGGATCCCGAGTCCTTCAGTGTGCCGCATTTCCATGAGAAAGTGATCGAGTATGTCGTTCCCTCGAGCACGGACGGCGGCCAGCTCACACGCGAAGAAGCCTATTTCACCAATCAGAAGTTAGGCCAGATTCGTTCCCTGCCGCGCGGGGCAGCCTTTGAAGCACCCGACGTCGCCGATGACGCCTACGCAGACGGTCGCGTAGCAGCGGAGACGATCAAACGTCTTCAAGCCGCGAAAGACCGTCTCCCAGACACGCCCTTCTTCTTGGCCGTCGGATTCGCCCGCCCGCACTTGCCCTTCAGCGCCCCCAAGAAGTATTGGGACCTCTACGATCCTAGCAAACTCCCCATGCCACCGCATGAAGCGTTGCCCATGAAGGCTCCCAAGATCGCCGGAAAACGCGGGGGCGAGATCAACAACTACAAACCCGTGCCGACCGAGAAGGGCGAAGTCATTTCACCCAACCTGAAACGTCAGCTCATTCACGGCTACTATGCCAGTGTCAGCTACACCGATGCACAGATCGGCAAAGTCATGGCTTCTCTGCATCAGTTAGGCTTAGCCGATGACACTCTCATCGTGCTCTGGGGAGATCACGGCTTTCACCTGGGCGATCTCGGTATCTGGACCAAGCACACCAACTACGAGCAAGCCAATCGCATCCCTCTCCTCGTCGTCGCCCCAGGAGTGACCCACCCCCAGTCCAACACCCGCCAGCCCGCCGAAAGCGTGGATGTGTTTCCCACCCTAGCAGAACTCGCAGGCCTCCCCGCACCGACAGGACCGCAACCCAAGGACGGGAAAAGCTTGGTGCCCGTCCTCAAAGATCCTCAAGCCCGGGTGCGAGACCATACTTACCACGCCTATCCGAAAGCCAAGCTCGGGCGCGCCATCAGGACCGAACGCTATCGCTTGGTCGAATGGAACAAGATCGGCGCGCCCCTCGAATCCGCCGAGTACGAACTCTACGACTACGAGACCGATCCGTTAGAGAAAAAGAACCTTGCCGCTCAGCTTCCCGACATCGCCGCAAAGCTAAAAGCAACCTTAGCAACCTATCCCCCGCCCAAGGAGCGACCCTAGCGTGAGATGATATCGCATGAGCCACAGAGTTCGAAAGGCACAGCTGCCCTGAGCATCACCCGCCATCCAAAGGACTTCGCACCCCTGCCCCACCGACCCCATTCGCCACATGCGTGTAGATCTCCGTCGTCCGCACATCCGCATGCCCTAACAATTCCTGAATCGTCCGAATATCCGTACCACGCTCTAGCAAATGCGTTGCAAAGGAATGCCGCAACGCATGGGAAGTCACCCGCTTCTCGATCTCTGCCTCCGCAGCACCCTCACGCACCGCTTCATTGTACACACTCCCATGCAAATGGTGCCGACGCTTCAGCCCACTGTTAGGATCAATCGATTCCGACCGCGCAGGAAACAACCAGAACCAATTCCAAGACTCGCCCGCTCTTGAATGCTTCCGAGCCAGGGCACCTGGCAAGGCCACTCCAGGACGACTCGCCGCACGATCCTGATCGAACCACTCTCGAGCCACCGCCTTCTGCTCCTCGATCACCGGCACCAAGCATTCCGGGAGAACCGTCACCCGATCCTTATTTCCCTTGCCGCCGCGCACCGTCACCGTACGCCGCTTCGTATCCACATCCTTGATCCGCAGCGAGACCAACTCACCCCGCCGCAAGCCAGCCCCATACTGAAGCTGCGCCGCCACCTTCGTCGCCCCATCCAAGCGATCGATCAAAGCCAGCACCTCTTGTGTGGAGAGCACCACTGGCATGCGCCGTTCCGTCTTCCGAAAACGCACATTCAGCTCCACCTCCTCATAACCACAAACATCCCGATAAAAAAACACCAGCGCATTCAACGCCTGCTTCTGGGTGCCATAGGCAATGCCCTCCTCCGACACCAACTGTTGCAACCAAGCGCTCCCCACCGCCGGATCCAGCACCCGCTGCCGGTCACCAGCCCAATTCCCAAACCGACACACCCAACCGCCGTAAGTCTTGCGTGTCCGCCAGGCCAAACCACGGCGCGCCCCAGCATTTCGGGTCGCATCACGCATCCGCTCCGCTAATGTGGTCGCCTTGCCGCCGTTCTCCTCCACCTAAGCGACCCAATCGAGGAACCAACGAACCCCAGCCGCCCATTGATCCCGTTGCCAAGACGCGCGCGGCTTCACGAGCACCTGTTCCTTCCAAAACCTTCGTGCCGCCAGCCGACCAGGAGCCAAGCCCTTGCCCACGCGCCACTTCTCTAACCAGGTGATCACGAAGCAATGCCGCTCCATCTCATGCTCCGTGAGATCCCGAGAAGCCTTCAGGTCGGCCATCCAACAAGGGGAAGAAGAAGGCTTCTGAGCGGATCTCGAAGGGGCAGAAGTCCTGTTTGATTGAACAGCGTTCATACTTACAACGCTAAGACCAAAGGAATTGAAAACGCCAGAGAAAAGTTGCGTGATGCTAGAAATTGTAATAAGGCTATCTTAGAAATCAGGAAGCCGTTTGAAGCATATTAGAACTCTTCGGATATCCGAACCATCAGGAAAACCGAAATGAATCGACATCTAGAATGAAAACGTCTAAAGTGATAAGAATCAAATGCCTAATAAGACTATCAAAACACTAATCGCCCGAAAATTTAAACTGGGATATTAGTATCGTCAGATACTAATAAAACTGTTCGCTAAGAAAACCATGATCTACGCCCTACTTATCTCACAACTGATCGCGAGCGTCACATTGATCGTGGTCGGCTATCACAGGCCGAACGCTCTTACGTCCTCTTCATTCCCCTTTACTCGGCAGTGTCTCGGGGTTGGCATGATTACTTTTGCGATTGCGGCGATTAGCCTCCAGTGTCTTCCGTGGTTTCGCGAGACATCACTGGTGATTTCGGTTATTGCTCAAGCGATATCGTGGCTATTCCTTGTATTTGGATTGAGAGGGATCTTTGAGGTCGTGTCTCACCGTTGAACAAAGAAAGCGAACAAGCCGCGCCATGCAACCCCTACCAGCCGCCCTGTTTCGATGATTGATTGTGGCTACAACCTCAACCCCGCGTTTGATGCCCGACCTCGCTGGTAGGGGTGCATGCGCTCAAACGTTCTGCTAGTATATGAGATTCCTGCTTCCCTTTGTCGTCTCCATGATAGCAGTAGGCCTCGGTCACGCCGATTCTGGTGGTCCCTACGAGGGAGTCCCTGACATGCAAGAGACGGAGCGTCCACCCGTCTTTAAGATCCCAAGTGCTAAGAAGCCTTTGGAGTTCTATCTCAAGCATATGCCGCGCCTCGCGTGGAACAAGGAACATAGTGAGCCTGATTCCTACACTTGGGAACCTATTGACGGGTATCACGCTTCGTTCCGTATCCTGGGTCACGTCAGGGGACACCGCATCCTAGAGCTTCGGTATATTAGCCGAGAGCGAATCGCCCAGGGGCTCGACTACGCAGACATACTCATGCTCCTCGCTAAGGGGCAAGACACAGAACCCGACGAGAATCTTTGCCGCGCGATCTACTTTACAAGCGGCGGCGTGACCTACAATCACACAGCAGAGTATCTTCAGAAAGGAGACAAGTATGGCGCGGTGGTCGTAACGCGACACTACAGCGGAAGTGGTGCACATCGCGACTTGGTCGGAATTCGTGGAACCGAAGGATTTGAGTTTGAGCGATTCGATCCCGCAAACGAAAAAGCAGAACAAAACGGCGCTGTCCGACCGCTCTCCCGTTAGTAGTTTCCAGCGATGATCGTAACTAGAATACTAACTTTGAAGTCAGAGATCACTGCCGGAGCGTCGGCAGGCCTCGGACGTTCGATCCAGAAATAATCAAATGAAGTCTATCAGCGCATCTATTATATTTTTTTCAGCAGTCTGCCTTTTTTACTCAATTTCAATTGTTCCAGCGTGGTATCAAGGGTTTGTTTGCGTTACTGCCGGTGTTATCGGCGTCATTTCTTTGATGGCGTGGTTACGGACCCTCAAGGATCCGAGATCATGATTATCTCCATTCAATGTGGCTGCCAGTTGTTGGTCAGCCACGTAATTGTTCGAAGTCTGGACAGCGAACAATCCTTCAAGAAAAAGGTCGAGCGAAGAGCCGGACCAGCAAAGATCGAACAAGTCGAAGCTGGACGACACCTCACCGCCACGCAGTTTGTTTTGGAGTTTTGAGGTTCGTTGGGATAGCTTCAGTCATTCGGAATTGGTAGATCTCTCGCGGTGAGGGTCGCCAGTTCTCTACGTTAGCTCTAAAAAAACGCTGACTATGACGTTTTCGGGGTGATCAATGGCTGGCAACCAGCAGAGGAGGAGGCCACTCTGAAATTTTCTAGCCAATTGTCACGGTAGCGTTTCTTTGTTAGATACTCGGCTGGACAACTGGCTT
>JBLHHN010000033.1:0-29553 GCA_047616785.1 Verrucomicrobiales bacterium | reverse complement strand
ACCACGTCCTGAATCACATCCTTTAAAGTACCATCTCCCTGGTTCTGATAAAGCCGATCAGGGTCCTTGAAATCATTGGAGACGTAGAGATCGAGATCGTTGTCTTGATCGTAATCGATCCAGGTGGCGGACAAGCCGTAATGAGCACCGCTGATGCCAGCGCTCCTACTGACGTCTGTGAACTTACCCGTACCGTCATTCTGAAAGAGCCGATCAGGACGGCCCGAAGTGGCGACGACCCAATTGTTAGGACCATGCTGTTCCAGCTTGTAGTACGGCGCATACTCGGGAAGCAGCTGCGGAACGCCATTGACCAACTTGGTCGCATCACCTTTCGGCAAACCGCCTGCGCGATAGAGCCGATTGGTCAGGAGATAGAAATCGAGGTCCCCGTCTCCATCATAGTCCTGAAAATGCGCCATCATGCTCGCATCTTTCACGGCGACGCCTGCGACTTCCGCCGTATCTGTGAAACGACCCCTGCCGTCATTGATCAGCAACTTGTTAGGCGCATCGTAGGCACAGACATAGAGATCGAGATGGCCATCGCCATTCACATCTGCAAAGGCAGCGCCCGAACTCCAGAGATCTTTGAGAGCGACACCAGCACGTTCCGAAATGTCTTCGAACTGGAACGGCGCGGTTTGTCGATAGAGCGCATTGGCCCCAGGCCCACGCGTCAGGTAGAGGTCGACCAATCCATCACTATCAACATCGCCGACGGCCACACCACTGGAGGCAAACCCACTGATGTAGAGGCGATTGAGAGGATGGTCGTTATCAATCGGATTGACAAACTCGATCCCCGTAGACTTAGAATCGAGTTCTTCAAAGAGCGTGCCTTCGGGATCTTGGGTCTCCGCAAAGCGGCTCAGAACCTCCACGGATCCTGGACTGATCTGCTTGATCGGTTTCGTCGGGGCTTGCTCAGATCCGATTTGCTTGGATGTGGGCCCTTCTTTCCCACAAGAACAGACGAAGAGGCAGAGCAGGCCAGAGCCAAGTAATCGGACGAAAGGGTGTCGCAGCATGCGTCCATTATGTTCAGGGACGCATGCTCGACAAGAGCGCAGTGAGTGAGCTACGCCTCTTCTGGTTCCGCTTCCGCTTTGTCCAGATCGATGCGTTCCTGCGCGGCCAGCATTTCTTGTTTCATTCCATGGGTGTAGAGGATGACGCCGAGAATCATGCCCACGGCCACAGCGCTCAGAACTTGCAGTGGATTGGAAATAAAGGCGCCACTACCGGTCGGAATCAAGAGGACGATGGGTAAGGCAAGTCCAGCAAAGGCTGCCACGAGGAAGTCATTGAAGAACTCGCAAATGGAGAAGCCCTTGCCTCGGACCAACGCCCAAACCTTCCCAATGATGAGTTGGCCAGCATGGCTGACAAAGAGCGCAATCCCGACAGCCACGAGGGCCCAATTCATCCACGGGGTGTAGAGGGTCTAGCCGGACTGAATCCACTCGATCACCGTGGCCGAAGCTTGCTGTCCTTCTTCACTTTCGGCAAAGGCCGTTGCTTTCTCTTTTGCTAAATCAGTGACTTCACCAGCTTTGTCACGCGCGGCTTCGACCGCTGCGGCGCCACTTTCCTTGGCGGATTCGGCCAGGGCGTTTGCGTTGCCGCCGCTGTGATCTCCGCTTCGCCTCTTCCAAAGCAGGATTGTCCTGACGGAGACTTGAACCTAAAAGAGAAATGATAGTGTGAATGCTTTCTTCATATGGATGAGGTTCGGTATGGTTGAGGGACACTTTGGTGGAGCATAAGGTTCCGCACAAGAATAGAGCATGGTATTGCGAAATGTGTCACAATTTATAACGGACATTGGTTACGCTAGATTGATTATTTCCAATTCATTCTTTCAAAGTCATGGGAAATGATGCCGTCAATGTGCGTGCTGCACGCTGTTCGCTTCCGATGGTGGCTTCATTGCCGAGGCGTGACACAACCCTGCTGGCTAAGGAGAGCATCTTCTGCATCACCTCGGGATGGCTAGCCGCCACATCTTCTTTCTCCTGCAAGTCCTCTTTCAGATGGATCAGTCTTCCGGCCCTTCCTTCACCCGCCACCTCCGAGTTGGTCCATTGAGGAAAGGTCTGTTCAAGCGGGAGATGCCATTTCCAATCGCCCCAGCGGATCGCTTGGAGCTGGCGTCGCCGGTAGTAGTAGAAGGCGTCGTAAGGTGACTTGGCTTTCGCCTTGCCAAAGAGAAGCGGCGCGATGTCGAATCCATCGATCGTCGCTTCCGGAAGCTTGGCCTCGCTGAGTGTGCAGAAGGTGGGAAGGAAATCCATCGTCGTGCAAAGTTCAGAGCAGGTGGTTCCGGCAGGAATTCGGTTAGGCAGCCGAGCGATCATCGGCACCCGCATGCCACCCTCCATGGTGCTCCCTTTGTTTCCTGAGAGAGGCGCGTTGGATCCGCCATTGTTCCCGTTGGATCCATTGTCCGAGGTGAAGATCACCAATGTGTTCTCTGCTAGCCCGAGGCGCTCCAGAGCTCCTAGGATCTGCCCCGTCGACCAATCGATCTCTTCGATGCTGTCGCCATACCGCCCATTCGCGCTCTTGCCATGAAAGTCTGGGGAAGCAAAGAGCGGAAGATGCGGAAAGGTGTGAGGTAGGTAGAGGAAGAATGGCCGATGACGATTCTCTTCCAAGAACGCGGTGGCTTTCTCCGTGTAACGCTTTGTCAGGCTGGTTTGATCGGCTGGCGCTTCGATGACCTTCTTCTGTTCCACCAATGGCAAGGGCGGATCGCCACGTTCTTTCGATTGCATGTCATTCGAATAGGGGATCCCGAAATAGGTATCGAATCCATGGGCCGTCGGCAGGTGCTTCGGTTGATCGCCCAAGTGCCATTTCCCAATGCAAGCTGTGGCATAGCCCGCGTCACGGAGAGATTCGGCCAGCGTGGTTTCGTTAGGATTCAGACCGCGCCGGCTTCGCGGGATCAAGACCCAATGCCCCGTCGCGTCTTCATGCATGCCCACGCGTCGCGCGTAGCAGCCGGTCATCAAACTGGAGCGCGACGGGGTGCAGACCGGGCTCGAGGAATAGAAATCTGTGAATCGTCTTCCCTCCTGCGCCAATTGATCTATGTGAGGCGTTCGATTCTTGGTCGAACCGTAGCAACCGAGATCGCCATAACCAAGGTCATCACAGAAGATCACTATATAATTTGGCTTCTGTGATAGGACTGAAGGCGCCCAGATGAGTGCCATGAGAAGGAGAATGGTCGAACGGATCATCATCATCTCTTTGAACTAGCGAATTGCGATGTCTGATGCGATCGAAAAATGAAGGATCTGCAGGTCGCTCACAGAGACACCCCATGCAGACGCAAGTACCGCACACGATCGTCATCTGCGCTAAGTGGTTCTGTTAGTAAAAGAGTGATCGTCGACGATCCATCGGCTCGATCGATACGCTCCAACTCCTCTGTGGCGGCAGGATCGCTCGTCCATGTCGCCAAGTCGTCGGAGATCTCTATCGTTAACGATGCATTCGCAGTGGTTTGACTTTGGCGAAATGTGAGAGTCGCATAGTCTTGAATCGATCCATCAATATCAAGACGACGGATGGCAAGGGTCGGAATCGGCGCGTCTGCGGCAAGCGTCGCATTTGAGCCGAAATGGTATTCGAAGAAGTTGCTCAGAGTATCACCGTCATCATCATCATCCGGACCACCCATCAATCCATGAGAAGCGGCCCACGTGGCGTAGGTGTTTTCCACTGGCTCTGGTTCCACGAGAACCTCATCCCGTTGGTTTGCGGTCCAGTTGGTGGCTTCGTCAGTCGACGGGTTGTCCGTTGGATTGGAGAGCAAGAGACTGGCTCCGCCTCCGTCGGCGGACTCGGGCCAGGGGAGTTGATCATTGTAAGTGAAATCGTGAATGGGCTCAGGTCCGACGCCAGCAACGACCAAGGCTTCACCGTCATTGCTAAGGCGTCCGGTGTAGGCAAATGCCAGGGTGTCTACCAAGGAGCCGTAGCGCGCCTCGTAAGCGGCGCGATCGCGGACAAGGAGAAGCCGTTCACCCGACGGAAGCACCGTGTGATCAGGGAAGCTGAAGTTGATCCCAGATTGGAAACGGACACCCGTGAGATCGAGTGGGCGTGTGGCGATATTCAAGAACTCAAGAAACTCGAAATCATCGCGGTCGCTGGTGATCGCAAGCTCCTCAGGCGAAACCGGCTTACCGGGATGGTAGTGGATCTCTGTGAGGACGAGATTGGTGGCATCGGCAGGAAGACTATCAATGGTAAAGAAGGCTTCATTGAGAGCGCTCCACTCACCCGTGCTCGCAGTGAACGCACGCGATCGTAGCAGGGTAGATTCCGTGAAGAAGAGTGGCTCACTGACATTGTCCGAACCGCTTTGCTCCGTGGTCTGTCCACGCAGCAGGATATCCAGGCGGATGTCGGAGCTGGAACCGCTCCCCTGATGAATTTCCACGGCGATGGTGTTGATCCCGGCGGTGAAAGTCGTCGTTGGCACAGTAAAATCTTTCCAACCATTCTCGTCACCGACCGTGCCGTCGGCAAAGCTATCGAACCGGGCGTTGCTGCTAACATTCGCACGCAAGGCTTCCACACCATTGACGTAGATGGCGGCACCATCGTCGTACTTCACGCGCATGAGGAAACGCAGAAACTGCGAGGGATCAGGAATTTCAATGGTCGTTCGGAAGTAGGTGGTCGGGAATTTGTTCGCACTATCACCTCCAAATGAAAGCGTCGTTCCCGACCCTTCATTGTCGCCGCCATAACCCAACGGAGACGGTCCAGATCCCCAAGCGGCGTCATTGAAAACGGTCCCCCGCCAAGCGGTGCCTTGGTTCGAACCATCATCCAAGTGTTTCCACACATGGCCCGTGGTGAAGTAAGTGACCGGCGGCTGCACTTCTTCACCACCGCCGTCATTGAAGGAGAGGACGGTGGCGTCTTGATTGGGTGCTCCACCCGCCAATCGTGGATCACTGCCATCCGTGGTGTAGTAAATGCGATCTCCATTTGTCGCGAGGGTCACCGACGTATCGACGGAAACCGATCCACCATGCGGACTGTAGATAGGGGCCACCGTTTCCGGATACATCCCAGCGGACTGGAAACGTCCGATCATGGTCTGAGCCAAGTCGGGGAAATGATTGTTGATCAAGTTGTTCTGATAGGATTCCCAAGAAGCAGGTTCGCGAAACACATCGCCCCAGCGTGCTGCTTCTGACAGGAAACCAAGACGTGCCTCTTCCACCCGCCTCTGCAGACGCGCGATGTTTCTCTCAGGGGTAAGAGCACCATCATTGAAGAAATGTTTGTGAATGCGATCCACGAGTAGGATGGAGAACTCTGGCCCGCCGGGACTTTGCAACATCCTTGTCATCACATTGAGAGGACCCGCATGGCTCGCCTTGCCCGACCCTGGGCTGCGCAAATAGCCGTCCGCATCTTTGATCATGAATTTGAACGGGATGCCACGACTCGCAGAGCCGAAACTCCGAAACTCACTCTCAGAATCACCACTGACCCACAGCAACATGAAGTCGATGATGTTTGCGATATCGATGTGATCCCTGGCGTTGTTATACGGATCTGCCCCAGCCACGAGAGACTTCGTTTCCTCCCAGAAATCGCCGTTCCCGTCATACACTTCCTCATCATTCTGAAAGTTGTCGTTGGCGTTCACGGCTTCGTAATCTCCCTCCGGCCCGCCAAAGGTGCTGGACGCCATGTCGGCACTCCAGCGTTCCCGCAGATGATACTGACCCCAGTAGTTGCCATTGAGATAGACATGCACGAAACGCCCATGCGGAGCGATGTTGCCCATTTCTAACATCGAGTCATCCGTGAACCGGTTCGACATGTAAGCGCCGCGTGACTGCATGTCATGCGAGCCACTGCGCAGATTGATGACATCGAATTCTTTCGCTGGGGGATAGTTAGGATACTCGAACCCATCGAAGATCGGATACTTCAGCTTCGGCGCGCCGAACTCGGATCGAAACGCCACTCGGAAGCTCTTCTTACGAAAGTTTGTGAAGCGCCCGCCATAGTTGCTAAGACCGCCATTCTCTTGAAAGCCGGGGGTGCCATCAGGAAAGAGCATTTCTACGGAAGCTTGGTGTTCCGTTCGGATGTTGCCTGCCGTCTCGTTTTCGAAACCCGTGTTGTCTGTGACGAGCGAGAACGTCGGCACCGCCTTCAGCGAATCGATCATCTGAGGACCATAGGTGGCCGACTGCGTGATGGTAGGACGCATGTCCGATTGGGTCAACACATCCTCAGGGAAAATGTAGGTGTGCGTGTCCACATTGCTCGGCTTGAAGTCCGGGAGCGACGCTAAGGCGCGCACGACCGTCGTGTTACTGATATTGATAGATCCCGTGTAGATTTGCCCGTTGTTCGCACTCGGCGCTGTCCCGTCCAAGGTGTATCGAATCGCAGCCCCTTCTGTTTCACTGCTGATTTCTAGGTCGAAAGCGGCATCAAAGAAGCCGCGATCAATGCTGAACTTGGTATCCGCAACAAAGCCACCAAAGGTGTCTCCATTCAGACTTCCGGGCGTCGGCGTCCCAAGAAATCCAGGGCCGCCAATGGTGGGATTGGCCACACGCGTTCCATGAAGCTCAGCGGCTAGGAGCATGTCAGAGCTGCCCAGCCCACCATTCAATCCATGAATGGCCAAGACATTTGTGCCAGGTTCCAAGAGCCGGACATGTTCGGTGATGTCGAAATCTAGCAAAGTCACCGCTTCGCCATCGCCATGATTCGCTGAGGCTTCGGAATTCCAACTCAGGGAGGTCGGCGCATTCGCCTTCGCCACGGGAACCCCATTGAGAAACGCGGCGAACCCATCGTCATACTTCACCTTCAAAGTAAGTTCAGAAAGCGACGAAGCGTCGGTGAGCTCAAACGGCACTCGCAGATACACACTTGTGTTCTGCCCGTTGAGCGTGTCACCAAGATTGCCGCCCGTGCCAAACTCCGACAGGTAGGTGGCGGCTTCGTCGTAGCCGATTCCCATCGTCACGGAATTCCAAGTGGCATCATTGAAATCGCTCTCCCGCCAGGTCGTACCCAGAGACCCATTTGTCGGTACATGCACTGAACTGGGCGCGTTGGAGTCGACGAGAACTGTCGTGGTTCGGTCACCCGATTGCATGAGCCCGAAAGACACATCTTCCACCTGAATCGGCAACGGGTTTGCGGCAACCCCGAACTCCGTAAAGATGTTAGCGTCAGGACCGATCAATGCGAGATAGCCGCCTTCCTTCTGAATCTGAAAATCGGAGTGCAGTTCCGAGCCAGCGTCCGAGCGGTCTTTGCCCGAAGCGAACACGACAAGAAATTCGCCAATTGCGAGTTCGGTGTTTGGAAACGACCACTGCGTTAGAAGCGTTGGATCATCCGTAAGCGCGAAATCTCCAAGCGGGACCGCGCCTGGACCAGCATTGAAGATCTCAATCCAATCGCTGGCGTCCCCATCTTCATCCCGCAGTGATCCGCCATTGTCGGCCATGAACTCGGTGATGTGCAATGCGCCGTTTGCGCTCGAAATCGCCAGGGCAATGAGGATCCAAAGTAGGGAAAGGCGATGATTGAACATGGGAAACCCTATCGAGGGTTCCTCCATGCGCATCTGCCCCTTCGAGGCAGAAATCCAGTCAAGAAGACCATTCCGCATTGAATTCCTTACCCGATTGCCTTACTTATGGAAATGACTGTCACCATTACTGCAAAGGGCCAAATCACAATCCCGCTGAAACTCAGGCAGAAATTCCGTCTTGAGGTGGGCGATCAACTGGACTTCGACGAATCTGCATCCGTGCTCACGGCGCGACGGGTAGTCAATCGTGATGATTGGACGGACGCCTTCCAGGCATGGAAAGAGGCAGCCACCAGGAATCTCAAGGATCATCCTTGGGAAGCTGAACCAGCTGCCAGCATCATCGACGATCTACGTGGTGGTCCGATGGAAGAGGCCGAGAAATGATCACCGCCATCGATTCCTCCGTTCTTTGGGCCATCATCAAACAGGCGCCTGGTCATGAGTCATGGCTAGATACATTGCTGGATGCGGCTTCCGAAGGCCCATTGATCGTCTGCCCCATTGCCTTCGCGGAGTTGGCTCCATCCACGGCGAATGAACAAGGACTGGTCGAATTGCTAAATCGTCTATCGATCTCCTACGACCCCATCTCACCCAAAGCCGCGCATCTTGCCGGACTAACATTCAAGTGCTACCGGCAGGCCGGCGGCCCCAGACAACATCTCGTCCCGGATTTCATGATCGCCGCCCATGCCGAAACCCAAGCCGACCAGTTGGCAGCAATCGATCGAGGCTACGTGCGGCGGTGGTTTCCGAACCTTAGAGTGCTAATGCCGAAATAGACTTGGGATCGGACTTGTGCATTCTCGCAATCCGGTTGCAAGGATGACGTTCGCGTGATCAAGACCCTGCCATCGACGATCTAGTTGCCGAACCGAACGCGATAGTAACGTGTTTCAGAATCTGCTGGAGGGAAAGCGATGGCGCTAGTTTCCGTGGCCCCGTCTTTCCCAACGGCTAGCAAGTCGATCTATCTCCTACGGGAACATGCCGAATCGACAAGAGAGCGAAATTCGCTATCATCTTGGGTAGCTATGAAAACTTCTCTTCTTTCTCCGCTCGTCGGCATCCTAACTTTGATCCCATTGCTGAGTGTCTCCGCAGATCAAGACAACACCAAAGTCGAGGGTAGCCTAAAGGACGTCCAATGGGGCGATCATTGGGCCGGTCCAGAGATCAAAGTTTCTGACCTGCGAGGCAAGGTGGTTCTCCTCAAGATCTGGGGTGGGTGAGTGGGCTGTCAGCAAATTACCTCGGGCATGGTCGGTCTGGCCAAGAAGCTCGAGGGTAAGCCGTTTCACATCATTGCCTCCTATTGTCAGAGCGGTTCCAAGGAGCAGGCCGTGGCCTCACTGGAGAAGGAAGGCTGGAGTAGCAAGATGGAGAATCTCACGGTGATGAACCAAACGCGTTTTCCCAAAGCGCCTGTCAAGTACGTGCCTTACTACATGGTCTTCGATCATCATGGAAAGTTGCAGCACAACCACATGGCCGGACCCTATCATGGTGGCGATGGCGACACCTATCAACAGCTCATCAAGCAACTGCTCAAGGAAATTCCAGACCAAGAGAAGCTGAATGAGTCGAAAGCCAACGAATAGACTAACATCCATGCTATCGTGGGCCAATGCTGAAGGAAAGATGATCAAAGCTAAGGTATTGGAAGTGAAGGATGCCAAGGCACGTCTTCAGCTACCGGACGGGCGCATATACGAGTTTGCCTTTGAGAACCTCTCTGCCGAAAGCCAGAAAGAGATTCGAGAACTGTTAGAAAAGAGCGGATAAGAGACTCTAAGCTGGCCAAGCAGTTGAGGCTCGGTATGGATTTCGAGTGCCCCTCTCTCGTTCATGAATCGACGTCCCTACTACGGCTGGGTCATTGTCAGTATCGCGGCAGCGAGCATGGTAGCCACGTTACCAGGGCGGACCGTCGGTCTGGGACTGATCACGGAACCCCTGATCGCGGAGTTTGATCTGACCCGGGCGCAGTTCGCCCACATCAATGTCATCGCCACGTTGTTAGGCAGCTTGTTCGCTTTGATCGCTGGACCACTCACCGATCGCTTCGGCATTCGGGTGATGCTTTCGGTCACCTTGCTCCTCTTGGGAGGTCTGGTCATGGCCATGAGTTCCTGGGTCACGGCGGGATCGATCATGATCTTTCTCGTGCTCACCCGAGGCGTGGGACAAAGCGCGCTCTCCACAATCAGTGTGACCAGTGTTGGGAAATGGTTCACCCAACGGTTGGCCATTGCGATGGGGATCTTCTCCGTTCTCGTTGCCATTGGATTCTGCACGGCGATCATTGGGGCACAATCACAGATCGAGATCCGAGGCTGGCGGAATGTGTGGATGGTCGTGGGTGGATCGATATTCTTCTTGGGAGGCCTCAGCGTGTGGCTCACCCGGCGCGTCCCCGAGCAATTGTTGAACGCAGCCTCCAACGATGACCCTTCCCATGAGGATGAGGGCGAACGAATCTCACTGACATTATCCGCGTCGCTTCGCACGCCTTGCTTTTGGGTCTTTGGGACTGGGATGGCCCTCTACGCGGGGATGCTTGCAGGAGTGAGCCTTTTCAATGAATCCATTCTTCAAGAGCTAGGATTCGATGCGGCCACTTTCCGATACGCCATGGCGGGACTCATGACGGGTGGGTTGGTCGGCAATCTGATCGCCGCTTGGGCCGCCCGTCATTTCACCTTGCCTCGGGTCATGGCGATGAGCCTCGCCATCCTTGTGGGCGTGTTAGCGCTTTATCCGCAATTGCAAACATCATGGCAAGTCATCACCCACGCCAGCGTCTACGGCTTCTGCGGCGGCGTGTTCTCTGTGCTCTTCTTCACTGGATTCGGCCACGCCTTCGGAAGGACCCATTTGGGAAAGATCCAAGGTTGCGCCCAAGTGATGGTCGTCGTTGCGTCAGCGTTAGGACCGTGGTGGTTGGCCGGTTCGCAAGAACGCGTGGGCAGCTACTTCCCTGCCATGGCAAACTTCGCCCCTGTCATTGCCATCGTCGCCATGGTGGCTTGGTTCACCAAGCTTCCTGCCCGTGATGGATACGAGCAAACGCCTACTTCCTGAAAGGATCAGAATAGCGTTTGTCTACGGTGAGCTTATAATCCGTGAGGGTCTTCATGAAGGTGACCAGCGCTTTACGTTCTTCCTTGGAGAGATCGAGTCGGACGGCTTTCCGCTCTTCTGATTTCATGCTAGACCAAGGGTTCGCTGGTGAGTCGCTGCCACGCAGGACGGTGTCGAGTTCAGCATGGGGCTCGATCTTGTTGTTGTAGAAATCGACGACTTCTTCGAGCGTTTTGAATCGACCATCGTGCATGTAGGGCGCGGTGAGTTCGATGTTTCGCAAGGAGGGCGTTTTGAAGTGGCCAATGTCAGCCTCATTCTTGGTGTGTGAGGCGACTCCAAGGTCTTTGGGATCCATGTCCAAGCCATTGTTCGTCGGGAAACTCGCATCGAAGAAAGGCGAACTATGGCATTGGGCACACCCTGCCTTGCCCATGAAGATGCGGCGCCCGATCAGCTCGGTGATGTGAAGGTGACCGAACCCAGTCAGGGTCGCGATATCCAACCTGGATTCGGAGGAAACGATGGAGTTGATGAATGCGGCCAATCCTTCGGCGATGCGGTCTTCGGTGATTTCGGGTGTGCTAAAAGCATTCTGAAATAGATTCGCGTAGTAGGGTTCTCGGCTCAGCTTTTCAGGTAGAAGCTTGATGTCCATGCCCATCTCGACGGGGTTCTGAATCGGCTTGAGAACCGTTTCTTTCAACGTGGCCTCACGAAGGTCCAAGAAGAACTTTCCTTTGCCACCGTTCGATTTTTAGCGCTCGTGAAAGCGAGATTGGCCAGCCGCATGCTGTTGCGAAGAGTCTTCTGCCCGTAAATGCCATCACTGAGGGCTTTGTTATCCGCGAAAGCATTCTTCTGACGATGACACGAAGCGCAGCTCTTGCTGTTGTCCGCAGACAACCGCTTGTCATAGAACAACACGCGTCCGACGAAGGTGCGGTGGTCACGTATTCTGTCTTCAAAGAAGGGGATCTCTTCGATATTGATCGGCTCCTCAAATCTAACGATGTCCTGAATGACACCGGCGTTTCCAGCCCAGCCCCCGCCACCACTGCTCGCTGGAGTCACAAAGACGACGCGTTCCCTGGTGCCGAAATAGTGAGGGATCCAATGGCGATAGCTCGGCACGATCTCAGAGACGAGCAGGCGATCGGCTGTGTTGGCGTTGACGACGCGGTAATAGAGATTGGGCGACACGCGAGTACCGGAATGCAGGTAGGACATGGCGCCATTCTTGGCCCGCACGGTCTTGATCGGTTCCCAGATCTGCAGATCGAAGCTGCGTTCCACCGTCCAGAAGGAGGTTCCGGAATCGGCTAGTTTCACCGTCATCCGACCGCGAGCATCCGACTCAATGGTTGGCTCAGGGATCGGATCGAGCGTGGGTTTGACTGTCTCCTGCCCCAGCACCGGTGATGCTGAGGCAATCACATAACATCCAAGCAATGCAAAAGCCCCCATTCGTGAATCAAGTCGCAATTAAGCTACAATGTCAATACATCTGATGCTCATTGAATTCTATATCGGGTTGATTTGAGCCGTTCATTCGAGCGTAAGAGACTGATCATCTTGGGCTCTTGCGACTTCGGAGCACCTTCAAGAAACTATTCGTAACCCTTCGACTTCAGAGTAGATCACCGGTCCTATGCAAATCTTCGGCCCTCAGGAAACGGATCCTCAGGAAACCCGAGCAGCTTTGGTACCAGAGATGGTCAGTCGCTTGGTCAAGCTGGGTGCCAAGGTTTCGGTCGAATCTGGACTCGGTGACCGTGCCTTCCGGCCAGACAAGGCTTATGAAGAAGCGGGCGCGACCATTTCCAAAGACCGGATGAGGTCCTTGGGTGATGCCGATATCGTGTTCCGCGTTGGCAAACCGCCCTTGCCTGAAGTCGATGCTCTTAAGATAGGAGCCATTCACCTGAGCTTCCTGGATCCTTTCAATGAACGCCCACTCATCGAACGCTTTGCTTCACGCGACGTGACCTCGGTGAGCCTGGAAATGATGCCGCGCACGACGTTGGCACAGAAGATGGATGCTCTCAGTTCTCAGGCCAGCTTGGCTGGGTATTAGGCGGTCATTCTTGCGGCCGATCGTTTGCCGAAGATCTTTCCTATGATGATGACGCCAGCTGGGACCCTGTCTCCTGCGCGAGTGTTCATCGTCGGTGTCGGCGTGGCGGGTTTGCAAGCGATCGCCACTGCCGGGAAACGTTTTGGCGCTCGGGTCGAGGCTTTTGACACGCGCCCAGTCGTCGAAACCGAGGTGAAATCGCTAGGGGCCAAGTTTGTGAAGATAGACATCGGCGAGACGGGTCAAACCGCTCAAGGCTATGCCAAAGAGCTGACGCCGGAGCAGATCGAGAAACAACGTCAGGGCATGGCGAAGATCGGCTCGCGCTCGGACATTGTTATTACAACCGCCAAGCTTTTCGCTCGCAAAGCGCCTGTCATTATCACGAAAGAGATGGTCGCAGGAATGAGCCCAGGCAGTGTCATCGTCGATCTCGCGGCCGAAGGCGGCGGCAATGTCGAAGGCACGGAGTTGGACAAAGAGATCGTGACGTCGAACGGCGTGCGCATCATCGGTCACGGCCATTTGGAATGCCGCGTGCCTCAACACGCGAGCCAGATGTATTCGGCCAACCTCACCAATTTCGTCGAGCATTTCTGGGATGACGAATCCAAGACGCTGCCCCTGATCAATCTCGATGACGAGATCCTCAAAGGCTGCGTCATCACCCACGGAGGTGCCATCGTGCACGAACGTTTCAAGGAAGTCTAATCGGTTAGTCATGGAAGCCTTAATCTCACTTCTCTTCATCTTCATCTTGGCGGCCTTTCTTGGGTTCGAACTCATCGCCAAAGTGCCCTCACGGTTGCACACGCCGCTCATGTCCGGCTCCAACGCGATCTCTGGCATCACCATTGTCGGCGCCTTGCTCGCATCGGGCTCTCTTGAAAGTGGACCATTCGCCCAGTGGCTCGGCTTCGCCGCACTCGTCCTAGCGACGATTAATGTGGTCGGCGGTTATCTGGTGACGGACCGCATGTTGGGCATGTTTAAGAAGAAAGACATCCAGCCCAAGTAACTCGTTAGTCGACATGCAAGAGTTCATCAATCTCGCGTACATCACAGCATCGATCTTGTTAATCTTTGGGATTAAGGTGCTGGGGAATGCGTCCACCGCGCGTCGTGGTAATCTCATGTCATCGATCGGCATGCTCCTTGCCGTGGTCGTGACGCTGCTCGATCGCAGCAGCATCACCAGTTACGGGCTCATCGCTGGCGGCTTGGTTCTTGGCGCTTTGATAGGAGTGATCGCCGCCAAGCGCGTGCAGATGACTGGCATGCAAGAATTGGTGGCACTTTTCAATGGCTTTGGTGGTCTCGCCAGTCTCCTCGTGGGCTGGGCTGAATATGCCAAGGCCGTTCAGTTAGAGTGGGCCGCGGCTTTCTATCCGAATCCCTCCTTCACTGCATTTGTTGTCGTGTTAGCCATTCTCATTGGTGGCATCACCTTCACTGGCAGCCTGAGCGCCTTCCTCAAGCTTTCTGGTAAATTGGGCGGTTCGCCCACCGTCTTCCCCGGACAGAATGCCCTCAATGCGATCCTCCTCATGGTCCTGCTCGGACTGGGTGTCTTCATGGCGGTCAGTTACGCCAGCGGATCGGCCACGATCGCTTTTTATGTCGTCATGGGCATAGCGCTCCTGTTAGGCATCCTCGGCGTGATTCCCATCGGTGGTGGTGACATGCCGGTGGTCATTTCCCTCTTGAACAGCTGCTCCGGTCTTGCGGCCGCTGCCGCAGGTTTTGTTATTCTGAACAACGTCCTTATCGTGGCGGGGTGTCTCGTGGGAGCTAGCGGACTCATTCTCACCTTCATCATGTGCAAGGCCATGAACCGGACCTTAGGCAATGTGTTCTTCAGCGCGTTCGGCGGTGCTTCCAAGGGAGGCGCTGATGTGGAAGGCGAGATGAAAGCCATCACGGTGGAAGATGCCTATTATGTGCTCGAAGCCGCGACCAGTGTGGTCGTAGTGCAAGGATACGGCATGGCAGTGGCCCAAGCTCAGCGAGCTGTGAAAGAGTTAGGCGCGATCCTCGAAGAGAATGGCTGTGAAGTCCGTTACGCCATTCACCCTGTGGCGGGCCGTATGCCTGGTCACATGAATGTTCTGCTAGCAGAGGCGGATGTTCCTTATGAGCAGCTCTACGAAATGGACGCGGTGAATGCCATCATGGCTACGGTCGATGTCGCCATCGTCATCGGAGCCAATGATGTGGTCAATCCGGCCGCCAATGAAGATGATAGCAGCCCGATCTATGGGATGCCCATCATCAATGTGTACGAAGCCAAGACGGTTTTCGCTCTCAAACGCGGGCAAGGCGCAGGCTTTTCTGGCCTCGTGAACACACTGTTCTTCCACGAGAATACGCGGATGCTATATGGGGATGCTAAGGCCACGGTGTCTGCGTTGGTCAGTCAGTTCGTCGAATAATCGAAGTCGAGCGTCGGCAGTGAAAGGCATTGGCAATCCGCCTCGGACCTGTCAGCGTCCGCGACGATGGCACGCAAGCCAGCTCTAGGATTCATCTTCGTCACGCTGGTTCTCGATATCCTCGGGCTCGGCCTCATCGTGCCGATTCTGCCGAAGCTGGTAGAGACGATGCAGAGTGGTGGCCTTTCGGAGGCGGCCCATACCTACGGCTTTCTTATCGCGCTCTATGCACTTATGCAGTTTCTTTTCGCGCCTTTGCTGGGAAGTTTGTCTGATCGCTTTGGCCGGCGTCCCGTGATTCTCGTGTCGTTGTTAGGAGGCGGACTGGACTATTTCCTCCTAGCCTACGCGCCGAATCTTTCTTGGTTCGTCGTCGGGCGCATCATCGCAGGGATCACGGGGGCCAACTACGCGGCGGCGGCAGCTTATATTGCGGATGTGAGCCCTCCGGAGAAACGCGCCGCCAACTTCGGGCTGATCGGAGCTGCGTTTGGACTTGGCTTCATCATTGGGCCGACCCTGGGAGGATGGTTAGGCGATATCAATCTGCGCTTACCTTTCATCGTCGCCGGTTGCCTCACATTGCTCAATTGGCTCTTCGGGTTGTTCGTGCTTCCGGAATCCCTCGGGGATGAGAATCGACGGTCGTTCTCATGGAAACGATCCAATCCCGTAGGCGCACTGCTTGATCTCAAACGTTATCCCATGGTGCTGGGTCTCTCCTGGACTTACTTTCTTGTCAGTGTCGCCCACCAAGTCTTTCCCGCCACGTGGGTGCTCTACACCGGTTACCGTTTCGGCTGGGGCCCGAAAGAGATCGGGCTCTCTTTGGGTTTCGTCGGCGTGATGGCGGCTTTGGTTCAGGGTGGCCTCACGCGTGTGATCATTCCGAAGTTAGGCGAGCAACGCGCCGCCATACTCGGTCTGGTGATCAGTGTGCTGAGTTACATTTGCTATGGCTTGGCTAGCGAAGGATGGATGATCTACGCCACCATCGTGTGGGGTTCGTTAGGCGGCTTGTCCACCCCTGCAGTCCAAAGCTTGGTCTCACGCAATGTCGGCGCCGATGAGCAAGGCGGCGTGCAAGGTGCCCTGACCAGCCTAACCAGTGTGGCGGGTATCCTCGGCCCTCCGATCGCCACCGGCTTGTTCGGGTACTTCATCAGTGAGCAAGCGCCCATCCTGCTGCCGGGCGCGGCGTTCTTTTTCGCAGGCCTCTTGGTCGTGATCGCGATTCTGCTAGCCAAACGGTCGTTCCGATCGCCTCTAAAGTCTCCGGTAGCCAGAGAATTACCCAATCCTTAAACTCTAACAACCTGCCACTCGGCCACAAGTCGGACTCAGCCTCGATGTAGATCGGCTCAAACTGCGCGCAGTTCAGTACTGACTCTTTCATCTATTCGGCAGTTGCGTCAGCGCAAAGATCGCTGCCACCGGGTCCAGCTTGAAACCAATGTTTCGTCTGAGCAAGATCATCCTGATCGCCAGGCTGAAGGAAGACCTTATCTTATGGCGCGGTAGTTTGGGAAGCGGGCTGTGACAGAAGCTGAGATTTGATTGGTCGATTTATTATAACCTTCAGTATTTAGTCGTCTATTTATCACGGGCCTAAAACTTTCTCTGTGTTTATTGTGATTTATATTCATGGCACTGGATAAAACCGGTTATGGATGAGTGTTCATGTTCATCCACAATTTTCCCTCTCGGAAACACCGACTTGATGTGGCCGCAGTCCGCGACAACTGCGGCTGCATCAAGCTTTCCCCTCTGGTTTCATAAAATTTCACTTTGAAATCCGCTCACCTCTTGTTTTGAAGGCTCTCGTGGGTTTTCAGTTAGGAAACCAAACCTCACCTCAGGTGACTTTTGATTTCCTAACTGATTGGGACGTTTCGTGCTTGAATTAAAGCATATTTCGAATTTCACTAACGCTATTTATGAAACATCAGGGTTTCCTTTCAGTGGTACCTGCATGCTTTGGGGATGTCGTGGGGCTTCGGTCTGTCTGATTGGGCGAGTCAGGAGGGCTTCTTCTACGAGCTTGAGATTCGGTCAGGACAACTCATCGTGCGGGAGGGTGATCGCACTTTCTTTGACTCGAAGCAGGCAGTTCCCCGCGAGGCATCCATTGTCCTTGAGCTTCGCTGGTCTCGAACGAACTTTGTGCCAACGATTGAAATGGTAGGGATGTGTCCACCGATCCGTCTTCCGTCGCGGGCACTTCCCGAGACGACGCATCTTTGCGCAACCGTGGACTTGCCGATTGATGGGCCGGTTGATGGGCCGGTTGATGGGCCTGCGATTCGACTGAATCGTTGGCGACTTGATGTGGCCTAACGGATTACCGCAAAGAATCGCGGTGATCCACCGGACGCTGTGCGCAACATGGAGAATGATTAGAGGCGTTCAGTTGGCATCGATCCCAGGCATGCCGTCCAAATTGGTGCGGTTGTTCTGCCGGATGTATTCTTTCACACCGTCCTCACCTTTATTTTCAGACCATTTGGTGAGCACATCACGATCTCCCACATTCTCATAGAGAGGGATGGAGTAGCCACAAGAATCACGAATGAGATCGAGTTCCACATGGATGATCGATCGAGCACCGGGGAGTTCTTGGAAGTTGTCGATGTGCTCGTCGTACTGTGAGGATCCTTTTTCAATTACCTCTCCTTTGCCGTAGAACCGAAAGATCTTCGGCGGCCCATCGAAGGCGCACATCATGATGACAATGCGTTTGTTCTCTCTCAGATGCGCAATCGTTTCGACCCCGCTTCCGGTCAGATCCAAATAGGCGACCGTCCGAGGCCCCAACACACGGAAGGAATCCATGCCTTTCGGTGAACAATTAACCAGCCCATCCTGCGCCATCGGTGCAGTAGCAACAAAGAACATCTTCTGTTTCTCCACCCATTGGCGAACGGTCTCGTCGATCTCAGCAAATTCCTTTCCCATGAATCAAAGGTGCGCGAGAGAGGACTTTCTTCAAGCACGACTGACAAACCCTATCTTCGGTGACGTCTATAGATCGATGACATCCCTCGCACGTGTCTATGATGACCACGCTCAAGCGCTCTTTGGCTTTGTGTGGAACTGGACGCACTCGGATGCCGAGACACGCGATGTCATTCAAGACGTTTTCGCAAAGCTCACCGCGAAACCAACGATTCTGGAAGGCGTTAGTTTTCCGCGGGCCTTTCTCATTCAAATGGCAAGGCATCGCCTGCTCGATCGAGAACGCCAGAAGCAGCGACGGAGCTTGCGCGAAGCGTCACTCACACAGGAAGAATCGCTGTTCGCTGACGTTGAGGACCCTGATGCGACATTCTTCCGCAACTCACTGGAACTGTCTCTAGCAGAACTGCCTCAACTGCAGCGCTCCGTGCTCTATCGGAAGCTCTGGGAGGAACTCACCTTTAGCCAGATCGCAGATACCCTGGACATTCTTCCAAACACTGCCGCGAGCCGCTACCGACTCGGCCTGGCCAAGCTTCGCGAACAACTCCGCCCTCTCTACGAAGAGATCCAGCCATGAACTTCAACGACAACACCGATTCATTCGAACAGGAACTCAAAGCCCATGCGGTCCGGGAGATTCCAGCTGAGTGGCGAGATGTCATTCTCAAAATGGCGGCCGCCAAGTCATCGTGGCCTGGCCCTAACGCTTGGCGTGCCCTCGCTGCCTGCTGGGTGATCATCGCTGGACTGCACTTGTTATCGCCGAGTAGCCTGCCAAAGCAACAATTTTCGCAAGCCCTTTGGGAAACTCAACAAGCCAACTATGAGTTCGCCCTCGCCATGATCCGCCCCCGCCACGAACAACGTTAATTCTCTTTCTCATGAAATTTGTCAAACGAATCCTTTTCATCCTTGTCGCACTCGTCACCCTGGTCGTGCTCTTCCACGTGGTGGAGAATTGGCGGGGTAATCGGGCTTATCAGAACGCCCGTAAGCAGTTGGAAGCCCTCGGCGAAGAACTTGATTTCGCGGCCTTTGTTCCGGAATCCGTTCCGGAGCCAGACAACTTCGGTTCAGCTCCGTTCTTCAAAGATAAAGCCGTGCAAACGCTGACTGGCGAAATTCTGAATCCACTCCGAGATCTCCATGTGGGAGAATCTCGATCAGAGTTCGAACAAGACATCCGCTCAATCATCGTCTCTCATCCTGACATATCAGCCTCATTTCCTCAGGAGCCTTTGGCCTTCCTGGAGAAATCACTAGAACCATTTCAGCCGATCCGCCAGCAACTAACAGAGCGACTTTCATTACCACACGCACGATGGAATGCCTCTTACGATCCAAATCTAACGATGATGGAGTACCCGGTGCTCAGCAAGCATACCATGAGCATGGCAAGACTCCTCGCCATGCAGGGGCATTTGGATGTGTTCCAAGGGAATGGCACTCGGGCATTGGAGGATGTTGGTGTGCTCCTGCGCATCGCTGAAATGTACACGGTAGCACCTTCGATCATTTACCAAGTGATGTTTCTAGCCGATCTTGCCTTGACCTTTCCAACGATCGAACATGGGCTCGCCAGAACAACTCTGGACGGATGCGGAATTGGACCAACTCCAGGATTGGTTAGGCAAGATCGATATCGAATCTGCCTTTGTCAGGGGTATGCGCGGCGAGCGCGCCTTTCTTCTAACATTCGAATCTGTCGTACGCCATCCCATTCGATCTCCTAGGCAATTCGGAGATATCGGTCCTCGTGGTAGACGCGCCTACCCCATCGGATGGGCTCTGCGAGGATTCGGCGCGATCTCTCTCGCCTACCAAGAGGCGATTGAGGAATCGGATCATGAGCGGTCTTTCGGAAAAAAGGTTGCTAGATTTTACAGCGTCATGAATCGACTTCAAGACGGGTTTTACCTCCTAAAGACAACGATTTCGGGTACGCAAGTCGCTGATAATTAGAGCGTTAGCGGCAATCTTGAAATTTCAATTAGATGGCTACAGGCTTCTGATAAATCTGAGCTTTGTAACCGACATTGTCATTAGGTCAACATGTCTGCTGATTTAGGTGATACGTTACCGTTAGTCAATTCTAGAATTTCGAATCCACCATCCCCTCGAAATTTTTCACGCAATGCCAGGGCGCATTAAACCCCTTGTTTAGAAGCCTTTAGTCGCACGGTTATCCCGTTTTGGTGGGGGTAAAACCCGTCAAGACTCGCCTATCACCGAATGGACCGCCGCCTATGGCTCCTACAAGATGACGGGCATTGGAGACGCCTTTCTTGAGGCCGCGCGGAAGCTCGCCGTGCTCCGCGCAGCCATTGCCATCGAACGCTTTCGTCTTGAGAATGGCCGCTCCCCTGAGACTATGGCAGAACTCTCCAAAACACCGACGGATCCGCTAACAGACCTGCCTCTGGAATACGAAGTGGATGGCGAGAGCTTTGTCATTCGTGCTCCAGACGACTACAACGCATTCACCTTCCGGTTCCCGCCTCAGTAAAAACGGCTGCCACTTGTAATGGCCGCAGACGGCTTCTAGAGTAGCCGCGTGTCTTCTGCCCCCAGCATCGTTGCGACGACTCCGGAGCCCGGGGTCCATGTGCTGCGTTTCGATGGCTGTTGGACTTTGGAAACGATGCCGCCGATCGATCTTGCTTCCTTGGTGCCTCGCGAAGGCACCCTACGTTTCGAGGCCTTGCACGCGGAAGCCGTCGATACCAGCTTGGCCATGACGGTGACTCGCCTGGCCGATGAAACGGATGGCACGGCGGTGAAACTCGACCTCAGCGGCCTTCCGGATGGGGTGGCCAAACTCGTCGGCCTCGCGCGCGCCGTGCCCGAACAAGAAGCACGCACTCCCGAGAAACCCGGCTTCATCACTGCCGCTGGTATGAACGCGGTCGAACTCTGGGATTCTATACAAGCCACGTTGGCATTCTGTGGGGAAGCAAGTCTCGCCCTCGTTCGTACTTTGAAGAATCCCAAGACTTTTCGTTGGCGGGATTTCTCCATCTTGTTAGGCGACTGCGGCTTTCGTGCGCTTCCCATCGTGGGGCTTATTGCTTTTCTGACGGGCTTGATTCTAGCATTCGTCGGGGCAGTGCAGTTGCGCGTGTTCGGCGCCGATGTCTACGTGGCGGATTTGGTCGGTCTGGCCATGAGTCGTGAAATGGCTTCTCTCATGACAGCCATGGTCATGGCGGGAAGAAGTGGTGCCGCCTTTGCCGCGCATCTTGGCACGATGAAAGTCTCTGAAGAGATCGATGCTCTTTCGACGTTCGGATTCCATCCCGTGGACATGCTAGCATTGCCTCGTTTACTGGCTCTGATCATCATGATGCCGTTACTCACGTTGTATGCGAATCTGCTAGGCTATTTCGGTGGGGCGCTCATTGGCTACAGCATGCTAGACATTTCTCTGACACAATACTTGTTCGAAACTCAGACCATTGTGACTACGGTGGACATCAGCATTGGCTTGGTCAAGAGTGCGGTGTTTGGGTTCATCATCTCCGCCAGCGGCTGCATGCAGGGGCTAAATTGCGGAAAAGATGCGGCAGCTGTAGGGCACGCGGCTACTCGCGCCGTGGTTACTAGCATTACCACGATCGTCGTCGCAGACGCTATCTTTGCGGTTATTTGTGAGATTCTTAAGATTTGATAAAATGAGTCAGGACAACGCACATGCCCGCATCGAGGTGAAGAATCTTACCATGAGCTATGGCCCCATCGTCATCATGAAGGAGATGAATTTCCGCGTAAAGCGCGGCGAAATCTTTGTCATGATGGGAGGGAGCGGTTGCGGGAAGAGCACGTTGATGAAGCATCTCATCGGCCTCATCAAACCCGCCGAGGGAGAGATTCTTTATGATAGCACTAGTTTCTCGGCCAATGATGAAGAGGTACGCCATGCGATCCGCCGAACATTTGGAGTGCTCTATCAAGCCGGCGCGCTTTGGGGGTCGATGACACTAGCGGAGAACATTTCGCTTCCCCTAGAACAGTACACGACGCTTTCCAAAGCCGACATCCGTGAGGTGGCTTCTTTCAAACTCGCTCTCGTCGGGCTCAATGGCTTTGAAGACTACTACCCCTCTGAGATCAGCGGCGGCATGCGCAAACGCGCTGCCCTGGCTCGGGCCATGGCCTTGGATCCGGATATCCTGTTCTTTGATGAGCCTTCAGCAGGCCTCGATCCGATCAGTTCGGCACGTCTGGACGACCTCATTGTTCAGCTACGGGACAGCCTCGGAGCCACGATTGTCATGGTCACACACGAACTGGCTAGCATCTTTGCCATTGCCGATCATTGTATTTATCTGGATGCGGAAACCAAGCGGATCACGGCAGAAGGCCAACCGAAGGAGTTGGCAGAGTCGGCAGACGATGAGAAGGTGCGGGAGTTCCTTCGTCGTCATGCTGGAACACTTGTCTAGATCTCTATGAAGAAACGCCCCGTCAGCCCAACTGCCATCGGAACCTTTGTTCTCGGGGCCATCACCATCGCGGTGATGGCGGTCATCCTTTTCGGATCCGGCCGTTGGTTCGGAGGCGAACGCGTTTCATTTGTCTGCTTCTTTGACGATGCGGTCGATGGGATGCAGATCGGGTCGAAGGTCAAGCTGAAGGGCGTGCCCATCGGTAAAGTGACACGCATTCTCATCCGTTTCAAGCAGAGTGAAGAAGGGGAGACCACGAAGCCTCTTATCCCAGTCATCATCGAAGTGGATCTGGAACGTCTCTCCAATGACCTCGGGGTGGACATGGATTTCAGAGATGAAATACTCTATCAAGCACAAATCAAAGACGGCTTAAGAGCATCGTTAGGTATGGAAAATCTCATCACAGGCATTCTGCAGGTGAATCTTGACTACGAGAGTGACGCTGAGGCGCCCGCGGATCTCGAGCCGTTCACCTATCGTGGCCAGGTTTATCGCGTGATCCCCACACTGCCATCTCAGATGGCCCAAGCGACCAATGATCTGCTAGAGATGGTGAGTAACATTAGCAACGCGGACTTCAAAGGCGTCGTCGACGGTCTCAACGAGTTGTTAGAGAAACTCAACGGCAAACTGGATCAGTTTGAAGTCAAAGGGATGAACGAAGCCCTGGAGTCCTTCCAAGCGCTCATGGAGTCTCCCAAGTTCGGCGAAACTCTCGATGCATTCGCCAAGGCAGCGGAGGCTGCGACCGAAGCGACCAAGGGCATCCGCGAGGTCGCGGACAATCTCAACGAACAGCTGAGTGATGAGGTGATCAGCAATGCCCTGGTGTCTGCTGATGAGACCTTCCTCACACTTACCGAAGCGATCGAGAAGTTGGAAGTTCTGCTGGAATCAGGCGCCAACGTGCCTGGTGAATTGGAAGCTAGCTTAAAGGAGTTCAACGGCATGGCTGCTGAGATCAAGGAACTCGCCGCCTACCTGAAAGAGCGCCCTAACGCTCTCCTGTTCGGACGTAAAGACGAGGACCCCAAAGTGGAGGAGCCATCGACGAAACCACCTCGCAAGCCTTGGAAGAGGGAGCGCTGAATGAGCGTTGCCAGCGCCGTCAAAAAAGCTTATCTTCATTTATCATGCCTCCGACTATCCTAGACATCGATAGAATGGGCCCGCCACGGGTCGCCGAGGTGGGTTACCCCGAATCTGATGGCAAGCCGATGGCAGATAATACGAAGCAGTTTCGCTACATCGCGACATTGAAAGGTGGCTTCGATGCCTTCTACAAGCACCGGGACGATGTCTTTGTAGCAGGAGATCTTCTTTGGTACCCTGTGGAAGGGGATAATAAGACCCGTTATGCTCCCGATGTGCTGATCGCGTTCGGACGACCACCTGGTGACAGAGGTTCATATCTGCAGTGGCGTGAGAATGGTCAATCACCTGATGTGGTCTTTGAGGTGCTATCTCCTGGCAATACAAAGAAGGAAATGCTCGCAAAGCTTAAGGGCTATGAACAATTCGGTGCCGACGAGTACTATGTTTATGATCCTGACAATGGCACGTTAGAAGGTTGGCTGCGAAACGAATCGACGGATCAGTTTCAGAAGCTCACAGAGATGCAGCATTGGAAGAGCCCCCTCTGCGATGTCACGTTCCATCTTGAAGGCGATCACTTGGTCGTGACTCGTCCAGACGGGAAGATCTTCCTCACACCCACAGAAATGGATGATGCCATGGATCTCGTCGTTGAACAGAGAGAATCCGAGAAGCAGCGAGCCGAATCCGAGAAGGGGCGAGCCGACAAGATGGAAGCTCGCCTCCGTGAGTTGGGGGTCGATCCGTCGGACGTTTCTTAAGACTGACTCAATCGATCATGACGCGATGATGTCATGGACCACGTGCCCGTGGACATCAGTGAGGCGCATGTCGCGGCCATCAAAGCGATGGGTCAATTTCAAATGATCCACGCCTAACAAATGCAGCATCGTGGCGTGAAGGTCGTGCATTTCGACGCGATTCTCGATCGTGCGGTAGCCGTATTCGTCTGTGGCTCCATAGGTCATGCCACCTTGGATGCCGCCGCCTGCGAGCCAGACGGAGAAGCCAAAGGGATTGTGATCGCGCCCATCTGAACCTTGAGCGAACGGGGTGCGGCCAAATTCACCGGCGAAGACGACCAAGGTCTCTTCTAACAATCCGCGAGCTTTGAGGTCTGTGAGCAGGCCAGCGATGGGTTGATCCACAGCCAGAGCATTCATGCTATGATTGCTCTTGAGATTCCCATGGGCATCCCAGCGATCCTGTCCGCCAATTCGAGGACAGGTCAGCTCCACAAAGCGCACACCTTTCTCCACCATGCGCCGCGCTAACAAACACTGCACAGCATACAAACGCGTCTTCTCATAAGGAGCATCGAACCCATACAGTTTCTTCGTCGCTTCGGATTCGCCCTTTAAATCGACCAATTCAGGAACGGCGGCTTGCATGCGGTAGGCCATTTCATAATTGGCAATGGCAGATTCTAACTGATCCACATGACCCATGCGATCGAGCACGCCTTGATCGAGCCGACGCAGCAGATTCAATTTGCGGCTCTGCAATTCAGGCGACGCCTCCAATGGTTGCACATTGGCCAAGGGCTTCTCTCCAGCACGAAACATCGTGCCCTGATAACTTGCAGGCAAGAAACCACTCCCAAAGTTGTCAATGCCACCGGAAGGAATGAGGCCGCCGTTCAGGACGACGAATCCTGGCAGATTATCACATTCACTGCCGAGACCGTACCCGACCCAGGCCCCCATGCTTGGCCGACCTTGCACGCCAAAGCCGGTGTGGAGGAAGAAGTTCGCTTGGTTGTGCTCCGAGAAATTCGCCACCATTGAGCGCACCACACAGAGGTCGTCGGCGCAGCCACCGATCTTGGGGAAAAGACTGCTGACCGGCGTGCCACTCTGTCCGTAATTCTGAAAGTCCCAATGGCCCTTGTGCACGGTGCCAATGTTATCAAACTGAGTGGGCTCCATCTTGGGCCGGAAGGGCTGGCCATGTTCTTTGGCTAGGATCGGCTTGGGATCAAACGAATCTACATGGGAAACGCCACCGTCCATGTAGAGGAAGATCACGTTCTTGGCCCGGCGACGATGATGGGAGTGCACTGGCGCCATGGAGAGCCCGCCACTAGCAGCTCCATAGCTGCGCTCTTGAGAAAGACCCGCGAGGGCCACGGCACCGAAGCCATTGGCGCAGCGTTGCAACATGGCGCGGCGCGTCATGGGCTGAGATTGGAAACGTCCGCAATGCATATGATGAGTCAGTTGATAAAGATGAATTCCTTCACGTTGAAAAGCGTGTGGGCGAGTTCCTTCCAAGCATGCCTGTCAGCGTCGGCCCCCGCATGCAAGCGGCGTTCTTGCTCGAGAAATGCAAGGGCTGCTTCTTTCTCCCACGTTTCTGGAGCTCGGCCAAATGCCGTCCAATACGCTTCTCCAAGACGTGTAGCGTCGTCTTTCGCTGGGCCCCCTAACAAATGCTTCGCCCAGAGACCGGCTTGCTGATGGACCAGTTCATTATTCAGAAGCATCAAGGGTTGAGCAGGCGAACTCGACACGTTGCGTTTGCCAATCGCCGTGAATGGCGTCGGCTTATCGAACGCTACGAGCAGAGGCTCCATATGATTCCGTCGCCCTTCGATATAGATGCTGCGACGCCCATCGCCGTCCAGCGGGCCACTGCCAGAGGGGCTGCGATTGCTCCGCATGAAATCCGAGATGTGGACCATGACACTTTTCCCAAATGGCTTCGGCTTGAGATTTCCAGACACGGCAAGAAGTTGATCGCGAATCGCTTCACTCGTCAGACGCCGAATGGGCATCCGATGCACCAAACGATTTGTTTGGTCGATTTGTGCTTTGTCAGGATCTGGCCGGCTGCTCATGCGGTAGGTGCTCGAAAGGACCAACTCACGGATGAGCGCCTTCATCGACCAACCCTGCTCCGTCACGAAACGGTGAGCGAGATGGTCTAACAATTCTGGGTGCGACGGCGGAGGCGCCGTGGAACCAAAGTTGTCCACGGTCTCCACGAGCCCGCGTTCGAAAAGATGATGCCAGACCCGGTTCACTAACACACGGCTGGTCAAGGGATTATCCGAACGGACCACTTGCTGCGCCAACTCCAAACGCCCGCTCCCGTCAGTGGGTGGAGATTGGTTAGGCCTGTCCAGTGCCTCTAGGAAAGCCCGTGGCACAGGTTCGGCACCCAAAGTACGATAGTTTCCACGCGCATGCACCGGCTCATTCTCACCGCTGCCGTCTAGCAGAGCCAACGCGCGGATGGGCTGCGGAATACGGCTTTCAGCAGTCGCGCGAGCTTCGGCGAAGGCGCCACGAGCGTGCTCTACGCGGGAAGATTGGTTAGGCTCAATCACCCCCGATCGGAGCAGCACCCAGTCCGCCAATGCGATCTGATCCGCATCGAGACATGCACCTTCACTCCATGCCGTGACCGCACGGTCAAAGGCATGATTCAATGATAGATTGAGATCTGAAGCGTTAACCATCTCTCGAAGCAAGGGGTTCGCCCGAAACGCCTTCTTGGGCTCCTCTCGGCTGAACTGAACCCGGCTGAGACTGAATCCTTCCAGTGGTGTGAACTCCACATGGACACGATGCCCGATGTACTTGCTCATGTCATGAGCCGCCCACCGATAAGTGGACTCCCCCTTGAGCTCCTTTCTCAGCCTACCATTGTGCAGTGGCCCTTGGCAGACCCGATGGGAATCCACTTCCAGAAATACTTTCGCGTTTCCGCAATAACGGTACCACAATTGATCGCCCGTCACCTCGAACGTCTTGGTCCGGATGATTCCCGTGAACTTCTCACTCACCAAATCACCATGCGCCGCTGGCTCAACGACCATCCTCAATGATTCGCCTGGCACAAACACTCCTGGTGCGGCAGGTCCCGTACCGAAACGCTTCCCACTGACATACCACCCAGTGTCCTTGGCCGCATAGTCAACCACAACGTGCTGCGCGGGATCAAACGCGTGCTCCACCGGCGTCAAGTCTAGCTCACCTTTCCGCTCCGTGCGCACCACAATCTGCCCTTCTACCGCAGCCTGAGTGTTCGTCTCTTCCTCTAACCAACGCTTCAGTACATCCTCACGTTTCGCCGTCAGCGGAAACAACGGATGGGCTGGGTCCCTCGCTTCTTCCGAAACTTTGGCGGCCCAATCAATCGGACCAGCCGCGCGCTTGAGGAAGTAATCGCGTCGCAGAGCGTCTCGCAATGCCTGATCCTCATCTTTCTTGATCTGAGTCAGTTCCGCGTGGGCCTTGGCCTGAGCCTCGGGATCTGAAATATCGGCCAACTGAAAACTTGAACTCTGCAAATAACCAAAGATCGCATAGTAATCCTTCGTGGAAATGGCATCGAATTTGTGATCATGACAGCGTGCGCAGGCCAACGTGACTCCCAGAAACGCCTTCGAGAACACATCGATCTGATTCGACATCCGCGCGCACTCATCTTCCCGGATATCGACGGGCGAATGCGTGGCCTCACCAAGATGCCAGAACCCCGTGCCTTGGATCGATTCGTTGGTGCGGTTCTCAGGATCGATCCGTGGCTTTGACACAAGATCACCTGCGATGTGCTCGATGAGAAAGTCGTTGTAAGGCACATCCGCATTGAACGCACGAATCACATAGTCCCGATAACGCCAAGCCTCAGGGATGGCGAAATCTTGCTCATGTCCCCATGTTTCCGCGTAGCGAACAATGTCTAACCAATGCTGTCCCCAGCGTTCTCCGAAATGAAGACTATCAAGAAGCTCATCGACCAAGGTCATGTAGGCGTCTTCCGTAGGCGCAGCAATGAAACGCTGCACTTGCTCAGGCGTGGGTGGCAGACCGATCAGATCAAAGAACAACCGACGCACCAACACTTGCGGCGTCGTTTCTTCGTTAGGTGAAATGCCGGCTTTTTCGAGATTGGCAAGAATGAAAGCATCGATCGACTGTCGCGGCCATTCGGAAGCACGCACCGAGGGCAGATCGGGAGCCACAACCTTCTGCCATGCCCAATGTGCGGCTTTGCGACCTGCAAGATCAAATGTCTGGGCCGATGATGGCTGCGGGCTCACACCACCTTCTCGTGGGTCGTAGGCGCCATCCGCGATCCATTTCCGCAGATCGGCGATCTGACCATCCGAAAGCCGTTTCTTCGGCGGCATCTGAAGATCGGTTTCCTCATAACTGACAGCCCGCATGAGAAGACTGCCATCTGGATCTCCCGGCACGATGGCGGTTCCTGATTCGCCGCCGATCTTCCAGCCATCTTTGCTGTCTAGGAAAAGGCCCGCCTTCTGTTTCGTGTCTGCGGCGTGACACTCATAGCAACTCTCGACAAGCAGCGGGCGGATCTTGGCCTCAAAGAAAGAAGCGCGTGGATCGCCCTCTGCAGCGGCCGTGAAAAGACCCAGAACGAGCGCCAACCAGATTGAGGGATAAGAGGTTTTCAGGGAAATCATAATCACTTCGGCACAGCTGTAAGGGATGCGAGCCTCATTTCCAACCCCTTGAAACGACAAACGCCGCTGGGAAATTAGATTTCCACACCGGCGTTTGGGTGTTGTTTGTTGAAGAACGGGTTCTGCGCACAGATGTCTTCAAAGCATCGCGGATCTCACGAAGGAGAACTACGTCTTTACACGGGTGACGCCCTGTTCGAACACCGAGTCGCCATCGAGTCTGCCCTGCGCGAGCATGAACGCGATTTCTTCTCATCGAAGCGCCGCATCATCTCTACGATGTCACGAACACGCACTTTGAAGGCACCTGTGCGCAGAACCCGAAAGCCAAGCACGGAAAGAATAAACAGAAGCGCAACGATTGCCGTCAGGTGGCTGTCGGCATGGCCTTCGATGAAGTCGGCCTACCACTT
>JBLHHN010000032.1:0-29572 GCA_047616785.1 Verrucomicrobiales bacterium | reverse complement strand
TGATCCTAACGGACGCTCACGGACTAACCGACCACTTACCACGAGCATGGCATCTCTCAGAACCTCCGCATCCAATCTTCGTGGCGTTCTTCTCCACAGCAGCACATTCTCAGGATCCTTCGCATAAGCCAATGGATCAATCGTCGCGCTTAGCTGATAGGTTCGCGTGTGCACCAAATCACGAATCAAGCCTTCCATGGACCATCCGTTCTCCATGAATTTCACCGCAAGATGATCAAGAAGTTCGGGATGAGAAGGCCTCTGTCCGGTAGCCCCAAAGTCGTTGGGAGAAGTCACCAGACCACGCCCAAAGAGTTGTTGCCAGACACGGTTTACTATCACACGCGCCGTGAGCGGGTTCTCCGGTGAGGTCAACCATTGGGCAAATTCCAAACGCCCACTGCCATGGCTCGAAGGAAGCTCCGCGGTCGCGGTATGTGGTAGGACTTGCAGGAATCCTCTGGGCACTTTCTGCGCTGGCTTCTGGATCTCACCACGAATGAGCACCACGTCATCCGTGGGCACAGGACGGTCTTGCACTCCCATCGCAAGCGACTTGGCAGCCCCTTCGTCGTCGACATTGTCCAACTTCCCTTGCAAGATCGCAGTGCTCGAACGCAGACGAAGAGCCTTGCGCACGTTGTTCTGCGGCGTTGACGGTGCTTTGTCAGGATTCAGCCGCATCTGCACGCGCTGCCGGCGCTCCTCTTTACCCAACTCTTCCAACTCGCTTTCCCCTGCTGCCAGCCGATCCTTCAACTGTGTCATCTCGCGCGAGGAATAGGACATGATCGGAGTGGCATCCCAAATGGGCAATTCAAGGAGATTGGAAGCGCGACGGTTCTGCGCAAAGCCCACGGTGCCAAAGTGCGTCTTGCTACTCTGAAAGATGCCTGAGAGCGCGTAGTAGTCCGTGGTCGGGATCGGATCGGACTTGTGATCATGACACCGCGCGCAAGATACTGTAAGACCGAGAACCGCCTGCGTCGTAGCATCGATCTGTTCATCTGCTAGGTCCATGGCGAACTGCCGTGCATTCCTTTCACTCAATCCCTTTGGCCCTAATGTCAGGAAGCCAGTCGCGATCAGATTCTCCTGCCAATCGACATCGCTCGTCACGGGCAAGAGATCTCCGGCGATCTGCTCTTGAATGAATCTGTCGTACGGTTTGTCCTTGTTGAAGGCATTAATCACATAGTCACGATAACGCCAAGCATGCGGATGGGTCACATTCGTCTCCTTCCCGCTGGATTCGGCGTAACGCGCCACATTCAGCCAATGCCGCCCCCAGCGTTCACCAAAGTGGGTGCTATCGAGAAGCTCAGAGACCTTCGCCTCGTAGGCGACCTGAGGATCGCCTTTCCAGGCGATGGCATAGGCCTTCACTTCTCCTGGCGTCGGCACCAGACCAATGAGATCGATATACAAACGCCTTAACAGAGTATCAAGAGAAGCCTCTTGCCCCGGAGCCAATCCGGATTCCTCGATCTTTGACAGGACGAAATGATCCACATCCGCTTTGGGCCAAGCACGATCTTGGACCGGAGGAAGTTCCGATTCGAGCGGCTTCTGAAACGACCAGAACTGACGCCCAGCTTCCACATCGATCTCCGACGGGATGGTCACCGCTTCGGACACTCGAGGATCCGGAACACCCATCAGGATCCACTGACCAAAGCCTTCTAGAGCAGTGTCAGGAAGTTGCCGTTTGGGTGGCATTTCCAGATCATCTTTCCATTGGATCGCTGACCAGAGAAGATTGGCTTCCAAGTCTCCTGGGACCACCGCAGCACCCGAGTCACTGCCCTGAAGCAGACCTTCGCGACTATCGAGCACAAGTCCGCCACGAATCTTCTCATCCGCAGAGTGACATTGATAACAAGATTCCACCAGAACCGGCCGGATCTTGCTCTCGAAGAAGGAGGCCTAACTCGGAGAGAGTTCTTCGTCACCAGCGGCCAGCGTGGGCACCAGCAAGCAGATCAGCGGAAAGAGTCTCGTGCTCATGAACACAAGTAACCTTGCTCGAATGATGATCCCGTGACACCTAAATGACAAGAATGTCATCGCAGCACCACCACCCGCCGAGCTACTGAGGAGTCCCCGCAGGGACAATCACCTTATCTTCCAAGCCACCCGCAGGGACAATGGCAGGACCGTCTACAAATCCGTTTGAAGGAATCACTGGGTCATCGGCACCCGTCGTGACTTCGTTCGTGCTCAACGCGGCGCCTTCTTCAGCAGCCTTCATGGCAGCTTCAACCCGCTCGATTGCCGCCTTGGCTTCAGCTTCCGCCGCATCAAAAGCCTCTCGAGACATCACGACCAATTCCACTCGACGCGGGTTATCTTCTGGCTTCACTTCCTCCTTGGAATCCTTATTCTCGGGTGGGGCGTCTTTCACTTTCGCTGGCTGTGCGGTCAAGACCGGGCGGATGACGATCTGTTCAACAGGCACGCCTGCGTCAATGAATTCCTTGGCCACAGCCTTGCAACGCTCTTCCGTGTACCACTTGTTTGCAGCAGCCTTGCCTTTGCCATCAGAGTAGCCATACATAACCACTACATCGGTGATTTTTTCCAAGACCATGGCATTACCTAACTGAGACAACGAGGCCCGATCCTCTTTGGATGGCGTGATCTGACCGCTCCCCAAATAGATCACCTTGCTCTTCGCTAACAATTCCGCATAGCTGATCGGCTTGAGGACATTGCCAGGATTGATATTACTAGACCAATTCGCAACTGGGGGCTGCGATGGCGTATCCGTGAGACTGAACTCAACACGACGCAATTCGCTCGCACTACCCGTCTCTGGAGGATGATTCTCGGGCGTCCCCACCACCTCAAAGTAAGATTTATCGATGCCATAGGTCTCCCTCAAGTAATTCACCACATTCACACAGCGCGTCTTAATATACGCATTCGTTTCAGGATCCCCTGAACTATCAGTGAAGCCGAACACATACACTTTCTTATTGAAGTTCTCTTTCCTCCATTGCATCCCCATCCGATCAAGCTTCCCCAGCTCTTCGGAGATCAATTGATTCGCCCGTGAACGCCCGCTTCGGAAGTAGATCTTCGAAGTCGCGATCATCTCAGCCACGGTCCGCGCAGACGCTGTTTCCTTCGTCGGAGCAGTGGCACCGACCACCGTGGGCGCAGTGACTTTGGTGTCCGTGAACACCCCTAGCTGCAAATCCATCTCCATCTGGTAACGCGGTGCTGGAAAACTCGCCGAGAGCCGCTTTCGAAGATCAGCCATCGCTTTCGCTTGGACCAATCCCTCGATCTTCACCACCCGCCCTTTGGAGATCTTGATCCCAGCGCGTTGCGTTGTCCGAAGGAATCCAGGAAGAAAGGCCAACATCTGTTTGTTCCAATCAGGAGATTCCACAAAGCGATCCTCACTCATATCATTCACGACCGGCATACCAGGCATCGCATTTCTCACCAGATCCACATAGGCCTTCGCATCCCCTTCCGGAACAGTCCCGCTGACAAGAACAGTACGATCCGGAGCAGCCCACACAGACAACGACGCTTCAGGACTCTCCCTCACCTTGATCCGATCTTCCAATGCCACCCCAACCGGCAGAACTCCTTTGACTCTCTCAGAAACACGAGCCGCATCCTTGAAGACTTCACCAGCCAAGGTGACTTGAGTATTTGTCAGGATGAGCACAAGCCGTCTCACATCATTAGTCATACTGAAGTCGAGATCCGGCACCTTGGACAGCCATGCAAATTTGCCACACTGATAGTCAAGCTTCACCTGATCGTCTAGCTTGAAGTCCTCAGACAGATCCTCCTTCAGTGCCTTGATAATGGCGCGACGGTCATCCGAAGTAGAGACGATCCCCGAGACGACTATCCGTCGCCCTGGATACTCCGCAATCTGCACCTCTGGAGACACCGCAGAATCCTCAAAGTCTTCCTCGGCTGCTGCTGTATCCATTTCCTCCGGCTCGGCAAATGTCTCTTCGATGAAAGCCGAGGTCACCGCCGTTTGATAGATTTCCAGGTCCTCCTCTGGATCGTTCGCCAGAGCATGATTCTTGTACACCACGTAACCGACGGCGAAAAGGGCCATCAAGGCTAACAGGAATACAAGTCGTTTAAACATTGGAAAATAAATTGGGGAGAAAAGTTGGTAAACTAAGCGCTGTCTCCTTGGCGCGTCTATCGAATTATCATAGCTTCCAAGCCCCAGCCCATCCTGTCTACGATGAGCTTCACCGAAGATCTAGAAACTCCGAGCACATTCTCGAAATCGATAATCTCACCGGAGAAAAGCACCAAAGTTCTCATTGTCATCTTTGAAGTGAACACCCATTCTCGCCCAAAGCACAGCAAGATAAACCGACCATCTCCCTACCTTAGTTCATGAGCACACCCGATTCGTCACAAGGAAATGAAGCAGCCGAAATGGCCTCCGTGATGGAGCGTCCCCTTACCGGACGGCTCAAAGCCTACACTTCCAAGTGCGGCCCCGGATGGCTGCAAGGTGCCATCACCCTGGGTGGCGGCTCTCTCGCAGGCTCTCTCTATCTAGGGATCATCGCAGGCTACGCATTCATGTGGCTTCAGCCGATCGCGATGGTCATGGGCGTGATCATGCTCAGCGCCATCTCTTATGTGACCTTGTCCACGGGGAGACGTCCCTTCGGAGCGATCAACGAGCATGTCAGTCCTTTGTTAGGATGGGGTTGGCTCATCGCCACACTCATGGCGAATATCGTCTGGTGTCTCCCACAGTTTGCCCTCGGTTCAGCCGCTATTCAGCAGAATCTGATTCCTGGCCTCAACAATCCGGATAGCAACGTCGACGAATTTGGCATCGCTATCGTCCTCCTCATCGTCGCCTCCGGCGTCATCTGGCTTTACGATTCACCAGGCAAGGGTGTGAAGATCTTTGAGAACATTCTCAAGGTCATGGTCGGGATCGTGGTCCTCAGCTTCTTTGGAGTGGTGTTAGCCATGGCGAACAATCTTCCTTGGGGAGAAATCTTCTCGGGGCTGATTCCTGACTTCTCACTCTTCAGTTCACCAGCTCCCTTGTATGAAGAAGCCATCTCCCAGACGGGATCTTCTGCAGACTTCTGGCGTAGCTATGTCGTCGGTCAACAGAAGTCCAAGATGATCGCCGCTTTCGCCACCGCAGTCGGGATCAATATGACATTCCTTCTCCCCTACTCCATGTTGAAGAAGGGTTGGGGAAAGAACCATCGAGGTCTCGCCATCTTCGATCTATCGACGGGCCTCATCATTCCTTACGTGTTGGCCACCGCCTGTGTCGTCATCGCCGCGGCCTCTCAGTTTCACGGCAAGTCTGATGATGTATTCGTTGATGGACAGATCAATCCGAAGATGGTTGGACAGTACTACAGTGTCGCCGACAAGCGCCTGGCCAAGGACAACGCTGGTTTCGCGGCTCTGGACGCGGCAGAAAAACAGACACTGCGAGATCAGTTGCCCGAGAGCGACAAACGTATGGCCGCCATGTTAGCGGAGCGTGACTCCATCAATCTCGCCAATGCCCTCAAGCCGCTCACCGGCCCTCTCTTTGCTCAAATCATCTTCGGCGTCGGTGTGTTAGGCATGGCTCTGTCCACCATCATCATTCTCATGCTCATCAGCGGCTTCACTTTCTGTGAAATGCTCAATGTGCCGTCAGAAGGCATGACCCACCGGATCGGCTGCCTCATTCCAGGCGTCATCGGCATCTTCTTTCCGATCATCTGGGCGGGCCAATCCAAAGCCGCGCTTGCAGTGCCTACTTCTGTCATCGGCGGGGCCCTCTTGCCGATCGCTTACTTCACCTTCCTGCTTCTGATGAATTCAAAGCGTCTGTTAGGTGATGCCATGCCCAAAGGAACCTCGCGAATCATTTGGAATGTACTCATGGTGACAGCCACCGTGATTGCGACATTCGCATCCGTCTGGGGCTTGATAAATCGCACCATGGCCATCGGCGGATCGCAGTTTCCTATCGGGAAAGTCTTCATCTTCGTTCTCGTCGCCCTCCTCGTGGTCGGTGCTGCGACCTTCATCGCGAAGAACAAGGCTCCGAGCGAAGCGTGAAGAAAGAAAGAGGACCATTGTTAGTCGTCACAGACCTCGACGGCACCCTCCTAGATCATCACGACTACAGCTACGATCCCGTTCTTCCGGTCCTCGCCAGGCTCCGCGAAGCGCAGATCCCTGTCATCGCCAACACGAGCAAGACCCGCGCTGAATGGCTTGCCATGCGTCAGAGCTTTCTTGGAAATGACGCCGCCTTCGTCACCGAGAACGGCTCTGCCGTCTATCTCCCAGATCCCAAGGGCAACTTGGAGTGCCAAACGCTTGGCCGAGCACGCGCCGAGATTCTCGATCTCATTCAGCCCTTTCATTCAGACTGTCAGTTTGAAGGATTCGCCGACTGGTCGATCGACCAAGTCCAAGAGCACACCGGCCTCCCGCGCGAGGCCGCCAAGCAGGCCAGCGACCGCGAATTCAGTGAACCTCTACTCTGGCAAGACGACGACGCCTCCAAAGCAGCATTCCGACAAGCCCTGCACGATCAGGGCTTGATGACACTCGAAGGTGGCCGATTCCTACACGTCCTCGGGATCACCGACAAGGGCCGCGCACTGCCTCTCCTCCGCGAGCATTACGGAACTAACAACCACACCATCGTCGCTCTAGGAGACAGCCCGAACGACATCGCCATGCTCACCCAAGCGGACATTGGAGTGGTCATCGCGTCTCCCTCCAGGACAGCCCTGCACTTCGAATCGACCAACCGCATCGAGCACAGCACTCTCCATGGCCCCGCCGGCTGGGCCGAGATCATGACGGCGATTCTTGATGAGACCAAAGCAGATTATCATTGAGCCAAACGCACCCCTTTCCTACCTTTACAGCAAGATGACATCACTCTCCTCCATGAATCGCCGGAAGTTCCTTTCTACCGCGACCGCTGCTGGTGCAGCTCTAGCGGCAAGCCCCATGGCCCAGGCCGCGGACAAGCAACCTTTGAAGCTCGGCTTCGATAATTTCTCTATCCGAGCCTTTGGTTGGAAAGCGCCTCAAGTTCTCGACTACGCAGCGACGCAGAAAGTGGACACGATCCTCTTCTCCGACCTGGATGTGTATGAGAATCACACGGATACCTATTTGAAAGAGATCAAGGCCAAGGCTGATGGCTTGGGCATCGAGATCCAAGCCGGAACCGGCGGCATCTGTCCCAGCTCGGTTCGGTTCAACGACAAGTGGGGCACCGCCGAGGAACATTTGAAACTCACGCTCCGCGTCGCCCATGCGCTAGGCTCTTCCGCCGCCCGCTGTTATCAGGGCTTCGGCGCGGACCGCCAATCTGAAGGCGGTCTTCCTGCACGGATGAAAGACACCGTGAAAGTGTGCAAGGCGGTCGAGAGCTTTGCAAAAGATCACGGCGTGAAGATCGCCATCGAGAATCACGCGGGCGACATGCAAGCATGGCAACTCAAGCAACTCATTGAGGACGCCGGCCCTGACTATGTTGGAGCCACGATCGATTCTGGCAATGCCACATGGACCTTGGAAGATCCGTTAGGCAACCTGGAGATCCTTGCGCCCTATGTGGTTTCGTCAGGCATTCGGGATTCCATGATTTGGGAATTCGAGGACGGCGCCATGGTCCAATGGACAGCCATGGGCGAAGGCAACACGGACATGAAACGCTACGTTGAGCGGTTCGCCGAACTCTGCCCCAACGCACCGTTGCAGTTGGAGATCATTTCTGGCTTCTCCAAGCCTTTCCCTTATTTGAAGAACGATTTTTGGAAAGGCTATGAGGACATTCGTGGGCCTGAACTCGCTCGTTTCATCGCCCTGGCGAAAACCGGCAAAGCCATGGAATCATTCAAGCCCGCAGACGGTGTCGACAAGGACAAAGCACAGCAAGACTATCAGAAAGACCAACTCGAACGCAGCATCCGCTACTGCAAAGAGACGCTGAAGATCGGTCGCAAGGCGTAACTCTCAAATCGATGCGAAGGCCGCATCAAAACGTGCGATCAGCTCCTCAATCGGTTCCATGCCAACGGCAACCCGGATGAGGTTTCTGGAAACGCCGCATTCCTCTGCCCAATCGAGTTCTTCGTAATGGGCGAGTAATGTGTAGGGACACGCCAAGGTGAAATTTGTGCCAAGGCTAGGGCCTTTGCTCACACAAAGCGAATCATAGAAGGCCTGTGCTGCGGATTCGCCACCCTCGAGAACAATCGAGAGCAGGCTTCCATAGCCTCCGCCTGTTCGTCGAATCGTCTCATACGCCTTCGGCGTTTCGGTCTTGGGATAGTAGACATGCTCGACCTCAGATCGTCCTAACAAATACGCAGCAAGTGCCTCGGCATTGAGATTAACGTGATCCATGCGCGCAGGAAAGTCCGCGCTATTCGCAAGCAACGCCTGCAAATCGCCCGCGTAGAGAGGCGCGCCGCGATCTTGCGCGAGGAACTCTTGAAAGCGCTCCGCAAAGGGACTTCCCTCGCATACCCACACTGATCCTGCCATGACATCGCCACTTCCAGAGATGGCCTTGGTCAGGCTCGTCGTCACCATGTCCGCATAGGGATAGACATCGACATTGTGCACGGTGCCCAACGTGTCATCGACTATCAAAGGCACACCCGCAGCGCGACACAACTTGGAGACTGCAGGCAGATCCACGGTGCGAGTGAGCGGATTGCAGGGAATCTCGCAGAAGACCGCGCGAATGGGTTCCGCTTGGAAACAACGCTCGAGATCTTCCACAATTGAATCCCCTAACAAGAGATGCACACCGTGCCCGAGATGTTTCTGAATGCAGTAGACATCGACATAGGGGAACTCCAACTGGATCGTCTGCCCCGGATCGCATCCATCCGAGGCCGCACGAAAAGCGGCAAAGATGGCCGCCATCCCACTCGCATAGAAATGGCCATTCTCATCAGGTTGGCCAGACCAAGAAGCCAAACGCGCTCGCAGCTGATCTTCGCATTGACGGTCTTCATCCTTCACGACCTCGCTGACGAGAAGGGCAACCGCCTGTCGGCTACTCACTATTTCACCCGTGTAGCGCCAGTAACGTAAGGCCAATCTTCGCAACGGCTCCGGAAGCACCAGCACACTGGCAGAACTCCCCAACCACGGAACCACACGCGTGACAAGTTCCGGATCGCCCGATTCCGCGGAAAGGAACGCGCCACAACGCGCACAGGCCTCATCACTAGCAAAGACAAGCGCCGTCTCACCGTCCTTGGCATGACGCCGAGTGGCCTCTTCAAAAAGGGCCTGAACCTTAGGATGACAGAAGAAACGCGGGTAGCCGCACTGCAATGCCCGGAAAATCTCCGGATCCTCTTCTTCATAGCCGATCACACTCGCCCAAGTCGGCATAGTGACTGAGACGGCATGCGGCGAGTCTGGGATCGGTAGTCCCAGATCTTCGGCTTGCCAGAGAGGTTCAGTGAGTAGATCGCGCACGCAGCACAGACTTAGGAACGTTTTCCCATCTGTCCATATCTTCCTGCCAAGGTCTGAAACGTTCTCTCAGACGAAACAACGTCGATCCTCTCCAAAAGTTTATAAAAGAACCGCAGCCTAGGACTCGCATCCCACGCTACGATTGGTTAGGCTAGAAGAAGCATGAGAAAAGAAACGAAACCCATGAATGAAATCCTGACGTCGTTCGTCCATGAATTGCAGATAATAACAAAGAGGTGCCGCCGGAGTTCACACCGGTCACAACTAAGGAGACCCGTCCTTGCTCTTACCGCTACTAACACTCGCCCAGGAGACTCTGAAGTCCCCACCGCGAGACCAAGCAACCGTCAACGCAATGCACTCATGATCACTACACTGACATCGATGTCGATGGGCATCGTCATGGCCTTCACCTCATGCACGCCGTCGCAAGTCCGCGCCCCGGAGCGCTATCACTATCAGTTTGTTCACGGCAAGACCGCCCTTCTCCAGGGCCAACAAGCCTGGGCTCCCAAGAAGGCCCCCTTGCCCGTGCACCACGCCATGGAAGCAGGCAACGCTCTTCAAGGCCGTCCTTACCACTGGGGCGGAGGCCATGCGAGTATCGAAGACACCGGCTACGACTGCTCGGGCACCGTGTCGTATGTTCTGAACAAAGCCGGTCTATTGAACGGCACCATGACGTCATCCGGGTTCATGAATTACGGTGAAGCGGGTCACGGACGCTGGATCACCATCTACGCACGTGAGGGGCACGTCTTCATAACCGTTGCCGGCCTACGCATTGACACCGGCGGCACGCAACAAGACACCGGCCCACGGTGGAAGCCTAACAGTCGCAAGACCTCCGCGTTTGTGGTTAGGCATCCTCATGGATTTTAGCCTGGCGTGGAAATAGTCGCCTCCTCGGGGAATGTTAGACTCGTCCTGGCTGGTCAGTCGCAGAGCGACAACACATCTTAGCTGGGCGTTTCAACGCTCGGTTGATGTCAGGAGTCTCTTCACGTCGCGGAGCACCCGTTCAATCTTTGAGCAGTCATCATCCAGGCGCTGAAACGCCCGGCTAGCAAGATGTCGGTGGCGGTGTGAGATTCGGGGAGAATAGGCTCTCGGAAGGCGAGCACTATAGGAAATGGCGCGATCAAGTGGAACGCCTGATTCCAATGTTGAGAACCTCCCCGCTGATTATGGGGCGGTTCATGTGAAAATGCAGTATGTGTTTGATGCCGCGACCAAGGCGGTGTCTCCTGAGCATTGGATTTGGGATGGCGTTCATCCTCTAATCCTTTACCACAACGGCATGAATTGAATGCGCGTCATTTGTTCTAGGAAGTATGCCGACATTGGGGAGCGATGCCCGGCTCGGAAGCTGAGAAGTGATACCTTGCGATCAAATCGAAATGGTTGGCAGGGGTCCCCGAGCGTGCTTAGGCTTATCGCTATGATCAGGTCTCTTGCATGGTTATTGCTTATTGTTGCATCGAGCGCTTCGATCTCCGCTCAAACGCAACCTTATCGCCTGCCGGAGTTACTACTGACTGCAGAAGATCCTGAGGAATTGAGACTTTCTTGGTGGAGAACGAGCGATAATCCTGAGCGGTTTGTTAGTTATTTCGAGGATTATCAATCAAAGCTATCGGACGCCGCTCGGGTAAGGATTCTTCACCATGCAGCGGGGCTTTATCAGAGAGGGGCCCATCAGAAATTCCTGCGTTCGGGGCCTGCACGGAGGCTTATTGATCTCGGGCTGCGAGCGGCACGTGGCGCCGAGAATCATGACACAATCGCCATGCGCGCTTTGCGGGTGCAGTTGGCATTGGGCCTTGATCCACCATGGAATCCCGACTCTTCGCAATGGCGCTCCATTGGTGTTCGAGAGTATCTAGAGACGGAACGTGAGTTGGCGGCAATTAATACTATCACTGTTCCTATATTGACCGATCATCCTGATGATATTGCCAAGAAACGGCAAAGCCTGATCCGAGCTATTGAGCATTGGGCAGACAGCTTGGAATTGCCCTGGCAAGGTAGGCCCTCTGCGGATTGGGCTGCCGAGACTCGGCTCGCAGACTTAAGTAATCAGGATCCTCACTCCCGAGAAGAGTTTAAGACGAACCCTTCTCTGGCAAACTCCTATGCGGAGATTCATCAACTGCATGTGTCGGAGTTTGTGGGTATCGAAGGGTTTGGTATTGCACGTGAGATCCACAATGATCAACGGCAAGTGTATCGTGATGCTTGTGGGCAGTATTGGCGGGTAGTTCAGTCTCAGCTGATCAGCATCATGGATCGACTCGATCCTGTGGCCTACGATACCTCGAAAGAGGGCTGGGACATGAAAGCTCTCGGCATGGAGAAAGTGGACTCAACTGTAGTTCCGACGCGGGATCTAACAGTGTTTGAGAAAGCGGCATTGAAGAAGGCGTTGCGGTCCAAGGAGCCTCAGGTCGTGAAGTTTGAGCAGCGCATCAAGATGGTGGCCCCGGTTTTGGCGAGGGGGCGCTGCCTGCGTTGCCATGAAGAGCAAGAAGGCACGGCTCTTGGTGCCTTCAGTTACCTCCTTGAACCTGACGACAATGCTGCCGCTTACCATGAGCCACGGCGCCTGAGGAGAATGGGGTATGAGCAGCGCCGAGCAGCCGCTGTCTCTGGCAATGACTAATTTCATTAAGAAAGATAAAGCACTCCGCTCGCTTGGGCGTATTGGCTAATGGATCGTCTATCTGTGACAAGCGCTTGTGTCGCGGGTGGAGTATCTTGGGAATGGCCGCGAATAGAACTCTTTCTGTCCCACTCTTTCTGAACTACTCGTCCTTCTTCTTATCCTTGCTAGGATCGAAGAATATGCGAATATCAGGCTCCTCCCCTTCCCCAATGACCTGTTGAGCCCGGATGAGGGCGTCTCGGGTTGAGAGATTGGGATTGAATGGGTTGTTGAGGAAGAAATTGCGATCCTTCTCGTCGGTGCGGAACTTCTCGGGATCATCGTCAAGCACATCGAGGAGGCCACTATTTCTCAGAACTTTGGCAACCTCTTCGCTTGCGCCGCTGATGATGAGATGACTCTCGCGTTCGCGCATGAATCGGATGAGTTCTTCCAGAGCCATGACACTCGTGGCATCGAGATGACGCGCATTCTTTAGGCGTAAGATGATCACCTTGATGTCAGGATCCACGCACACATGCTGGATCTGCGTCTGGAACAGTTCGGCAGCTCCGAAGAAGAGTTCGCCCTCCACATGCACGATCGAGATGGCTGAACGACGCTCTTTCTTTTCCGCCTCGGCCAACTGGCCTTCTTGATTGAACTCGTACTCGACGAGATGGGGTTTGCTCGCCTTCTTCAGATACAGCGCGATGGAAACTGCCGTGCCTAGAAAGATCGCGACGTCTAGCCGAGAGACCAAGGCGGCAGCCAGCGTTGTGACTATCACTGCTGCATCGGAACCCGTGGCATTGAGACAAATGCGGATGCTCCGTCGACTGATCAGTGTGATGGCGACACAGATCACGAGAGCGGCCAAGCAAGCCTTGGGAATGTACTCCACAAACGGCCCTAACAAGATGGCACCGATCAAACAGAACACTCCGCTGATGACACTGCTCAGACGCGTGACCGCGCCCGAGGCGAAGTTCAACGCTGAACGGGTCAATGAACCTGAAGCTGGCATGCCGCTAAGAAACGCTCCTGCCATATTCACCACACCGAGACTGAGCATGTCTTGATTGAGGTTGGTTCGCTCGCCCGTACGACTTGCCAACGACTTGGACATGGCGGATGTTTCTAGCGAAGCCAGAAAGGCCACCCCTAGTGCCGTGCCAAAGAGAAGGCTGATTATGTCAAAAACGTTTCCATCTCCCAGGCTCGGCATGGAAGGGATGAGATCACCCAGATCGAAATGCTGATTTCTGAAATCAGGGACGTCAAACCCGTTAGGCAGAGCGTTGCTCAAGAACATCGTCAAAAGAGTAATCCCTAACAATGTCATTGGAAAAGCGAGACGTTTGATAAACCTCCTCAATCCAAAGTAAGTCGCCGCCGTCAAAGCACCGACCAGGAACGGCTCCCAGTCGACTTCACGGTATTTCTCTGCCATGCCCGTGACCACCCCGATGAATGTTCGCCCCTGGGAGGGCGAGTCGAACTCAATCCCTAGCACATGCTTCAACTGATTCGCAATGATCAGCACCGCCGCTCCCGTGATGTAGCCGACCACCACGCTGCGGCTGATGTATTGAACAAGATCCGCGATCCGCAGGAAAGCTCCGACGACAAGAATCAGCCCGACAAGAAAGACCAACAAGGGCATCATAGCCCACACGGCCTCTTCACCTCCGAGCATCACGGCATTCGCCATGAGTGTCGAATAGACGAGGAACGCTGTCGCATTCGTCGGCCCTAGCACCGTGTAGTTCGAACCCGAAAGGATTGGCGCGATGATGGCGGCGACGATGGAGCAGGTGATCCCATAATAGATCGGCAAACCCGCCAGTGAGGCATAAGCCATGCCCTGCGGAATGGCGAGCAACGCCACATTCAGCCCCGCCCGCAAATCGGCTAGGAAACGCTTGCCGCTGTATCCGGAGAAGCTCTTCCCCATTGGAAACAGCTCAAGATCGTTGTCGACGACCAGCCGTTTCAAATGATGGATAACAGTTCCTAACATCATGGGAATCTCAGGATTTCTGTCCCGTGAACCATTCCATCGCGAAGAATAACAAGGTCGTCAATACGCAGCATGCGAGAAGGCTGAGATAGAAGTTCCATTTGGCTTCGAGCAGTTTGGGTAACACGAGAAACATCGGCATTGTCGGCAGCACATACCAGAAAGTGGAGGAAGAATGCGCCGCGATCTTCGTCGCAGGCTGACCTTCCACGTGCATCCACAACATCACCAGGATGGAGGTGAATGGCAACGCCACAATGAGCGCACCAATCGAGGGGCTCCGTTTCACCACCTCCGAGACGCCGACAATGATCGCGACCGTCACGGCGGTCTTCACAAGGAACATGGCATTCATGAATCCACATTATCCACACGTTCCAAGACGGCCAGCTGCAAATTAAGCAGTCCATCATCGTCCATGCCCGCGCTGGCCTACGACACAGTCCGAATTTGACGTGACCTCAAAGCCCATTTCAGCTAAAGAAATAACGTCATGTCGTTGGCAAAACTGATCCCCATGTTACTGCTTGCGATCCTGCTAGGACACGCGAACGCGGAATGGGCACGGCTCAAAGACAGCACCATTGTCAAAGTGCGAGGTAAGAAAGGCGATCAGGTGGCCATTCTCCGAAGCGACGGCTCCACCGGCACGGTCCCACGAGCTGAAGTGGATGGCTGGCTGCAACCGATCACCGCGATCAGGATCGTCAATGACGTCATGACGAAGATCGGCAAACCCGAGCACCACGACTTTGTCAGAGAACGCTTGAAACAGTTAGGCATGGCTGCCGTGCCACAGCTGCTCAACCATCTCCAAAGTCGAGAATTGAACGAACGACGTGCCGCCATAGCAGCTCTTCAGATGGTTTGGTCCAAGGAAGCGCAAAGTGCCGTCAGCGCTCTCCTCACAGATGAAGACGGCTATCTCCGCAGCATGGCCTTGCATCTTGTACAGCGTCATTTCCCTGCGCAAGATCAACTACGTGTGCTCGCGCCTCTCGCAGAGAAGGCTCAAGATCCGCAGATCGCGGGCCCTGCCTTGGCCGCGGTGTTAGGTCAGACACCTGATTCCAAGTTGATGTTAGATTCGATCAAGACGAAAGCCCTTTGGCCCTCGCTGCACCGCTTGCTTCCGCGTTATCAAGAGACGGACTTCATCGCTTGGAGCCATCGTTTGCTCAAAGATGGGACAAACGCTGAGCAAGCAAGCGCGGTGGTCGCTCTGATCTATCAGATGGATCAATCCGAAGAAACCCGAGGACTCTTGCGGACCCTGCTCAAGGATCAGAAAGCCAACCTGCGTGATCTGGCCGCTGATTACTTACGTTGGCATGGCACAGACGCCGACGTGGCTGCACTCGAGAAGCAAGCTGCCGTGGAGAAGGATCCCTATGCCGTAGCGTCGATGAAAGCCGCCGTGGAAGCGATCCTCAGACGTTCCACGAACGACGCCTTAGAAGCGATCACGCCATTACCAATCGAACCGATCTATCAATACACCGAGACCTGGAAGCTTCGTCCAGATCCCAGCCATCGCAAACGCTTGGACGCTCTCAGCCGCGCCTTCAGTTACCCCACCACCCAAGAGCGTCTTCAAAGGAAACAGGCGGCATTCCCTAACGAAAGCCCTCTGCCGAAACTACCCATCGCCAAGACACTGATCCCTCCTGTGCGAGACTATTTCAATCCCAAACGCAAGAGCTTCGGAGCATTCATCGCGCCTGGGGATTCCCCTTTCAGCAACGCGCATCACCTCGGCGATGACGTTTCCTTCGGCCAACAGCATGCCACAGTGATCGCCATCGGTGATGGACTTGTACGCACAGCCGAGCCTGGCGTTCCTTCCTGGGGCGGCCTCGTCGTCATCGAACATCAACTCCCGAACGGCACCTTCTTCTGTTCGCTCTATGGTCATCTGGGTCCACTAATCTGCGTCCAGCCAGGAGACCGTGTCAGCCAAGGTCAGAAGTTAGGCTCGTTAGGCCGCGATCATGTGTTTGCGACCGGAGGCTATCATTCGCACCTCCACTTTGGCATTCATCAAGGACGATTCGAGACGGATGGCAGTGAAGCGCGCTGGATCAGCGGCTATCTTCCTCCAGAGCTTTTCAAGAAGGACAAAGAACACGGCTGGCTAAATCCGCAGGCGTTCCTCAAAGAACCTCATCTCTAATAGTTTGATTGCCGCAGTCCAAGCGAACACACTCGCCACATGCGATCGATCGTCTTCCACCTGCTCTTGAGCGTAGCTCTGCTGCAAACCCAACTCTCTGCCGCAGATCAACCTAACATCGTTTTTCTCCTCGCGGATGATCTCGGATGGACGGGCCTGAGCAGCTTCGGAAGCGATCTCTACGAGACGCCCCACCTCGATCACTTGGCCAGTGAGGGCATGAAATTCACCGAAGCGTATGCCGCGTGCACCGTGTGTTCGCCAACTCGCGCCTCGATCATGACTGGGCAGTACCCCGCCAGACTCCATCTCACCGACTTCATCGCCGGACAGGTCCGCCCTTGGGCCAAACTCACCGTCCCTGACTGGAAGAAAGGCCTTTTACATGAACACAAGACGATTGCCGAGGCCCTCAAAGCGAAAGGCTACCGCACCGGAATGGTCGGCAAATGGCATCTCAATCGCCGAGGACACGAGAAGGAAGATGCCCCAATCAAGCATGGGTTCGATGTCGAGTATCAACGTCCCCCAGGCACTCGCGGCTATCTTTTGCCAAAAGGATCTGACAAGAGTTACCTCACCGACCATTTGACCGATCAAGCGGTCACATTCATCCGCGAATCCAAGACAGAAGGGAAACCCATGTTTCTCTACATGGCCTACAACGTCCCTCACACCCCCATTCAGGGCCGGGAAGATCTGGTCGCCGAATTTGAGAAGAGAGTCTCTGCCACCGCCGTGCATAAGAATCCAACCTACGCTGCAATGGTGGCTAGTCTTGACGAAAGTGTGGGGCGCATCTTGGCCACATTGAAGGAGGAATCGCTTTCTGAGAACACCTTGGTCATCTTCACCTCAGACAATGGCGGCTTGACCCAACGCTACGGCAAGCATGATGGATTCACGGAAAATCTTCCCCTCCGGCGAGGCAAAGGTTCCGCTTACGAAGGCGGCGTCCGCGTGCCTGCCATCGCAAAATGGCCTAACATCATTCCTCCAAGCACCGTTTGCCAGACACCGATCAGCACGACCGACTACTTTCCGACCCTGCTTCGCGCTGCGGGCCACACCGAAGGTCTGGAAGTCGATGGCTCCGATCTCAGTGCCCTCTTCCGCAATCCGCAGCGTTCGTTGAATCGCGATTTGTTCTGGCACTATCCTCACTATCATGCCGGTGGGGATGGGCCCTACTCCGCCATCCGTTCTGGCTCGCATCGATTGATCGAGTTTCACGAAGACCAGAAACTGGCACTCTATGATCTCCAAAGCGATCTGGGCGAGCAGACGGATGTTTCAGCGGAACATCCACAGCTCACGCAAGCCCTTCACCAGAAGCTTCGCGACTGGCGAGCACGCGTGGGTGCCCAAATGCCCACGCCCAATCCTAACCACGATCCTTCCCGAGCCCAAGAGGTGAAAAAGTAATGGGCTTGTCTCATCCGCTGAACCTCAGTAAAAGGTACCCTAAGTGTCCGCCGCTTTCCAGCTTTTAACTCAGCTTCAAGAGATCCATCGCGATCTCCGGGAAGCCATCGATGAATCGCTCTCCCGTTTCTGGGAAGCGAACGATGGCATTCTCCACTTGATGGATACCCTCCCCCGCTCCGGCGAGAACGCCGATGAGAGCGCCATTCATTTCGCAGCCGTGTCCGCATGGATCGGGCGCTTCCTTTTTTCCAATCGCAGTCGTCCCCTGGCCAGTCCGGGTGCTCTCAAGACACTCTCCGACCTTGAAAAAAAGATTGAGCCCATGCACCACGCGTTGAAATGCGAGGCTCCCCATGCAGCACTTGTCGGGGCCACACTAGGAATCCTTTCACTCACACCAGGCATCGCCAATCTCCCCCTAAGAAACTTGGCGGCGCATTTGGAATGGATCCTCGATGAAGGATCTATCAACGCCGGGAAAGAATTTCCTGTCACTTTACTCTCTAGCGTCGCCGCCATCGCATCCCATCTCGAAAGCAGGGTCGTCATTGAGGAAGCCGACTCCAGTCTCGACATCGCCGAAGTGGAGACGGGCCCTGAGAGCATCGACGCCCTAGAACTCGGCGAGTTCTAGGCCAGCGCGTCAGCGCCCCTTCTTAATCGTAATCTTAATCTTAATCGACTCTGTGCCGATTTCCTAATGAGTAGGATTAAGATTATGAGTAAGATTATGATTAAGAGAACCGCGAGCGAACGCATCGTTAGCGCAGACTTTCAGTCGCTGGCTTGTGATTCCCCAGTTCTTGCCATTTGCTAACCGATACCCCAGCATCTTGATCATGGATTCCAACGTCCCTAATCAGCCAGTAACCAAGCAATCCGTCGACTACGCCATCTACAAACCCAACGGACGTGGCAACGGTGGCGTGATCCGTTTCGAACTCAACCGAGCCAAAGCCGCGGTGTTCGTAGACGCCGCCTTACAATCCGGCGAGAAGAGCTTCGACTGGGAAAAGAAGATCACCATGAAATGGGGACTACCCGATCTCGGCGCCGCGCTCGCCACACTTCAGGGTCGCCAGCCGCAAGCCAAGCTCTTTCATCAGACCGGCAAGGGCAACAGTGCCTTCGAACTAGCCAAGCGCGACGACCCAGAGCGCGCCCCCTACTTCATGAGCCTTTCCCAACAGAAAGAAGGCGCCGCGGTGAGCAAGGTCGCCATTCCCCTGACACATGCCGAAGCCGCCGTGCTCGAAACCGCCCTGCGCTCTGCCGTGATCCGCCTTCTCGGCTGGTGACTCTCGGAATGTCGACGAGTTCTAACTCGTAGGCCAGCACGTCCTCGCACGGCTTCTTGGATCCTATTCTAAATCGATGCTACCCGGCACGGTCTGGCGAAGCTCTTCCAATCCCCGCTCAAGGTACTCGCGAGCGAAACTGGGATCATCGTGAAACTCTTTCCTCACCTTGACGGTTGGCTTGACGTAGAACGAATCACTCAGCTTGATCTTTCCTGACTCCGTCGTATCGCCCCTTACGCCCCATAATAAGAGCGTTTCGCTATTCAAATCTCCCCAAGAACTCTTGACGGCTTCCAAGGACTCAGCCTTAACCTGCCTTGACAGAATCTCTTCTCCACCAAGATCTGTAACCCGAGCGTCAGATAGCCGAACGTTAGTGACCTCAAAGCCGCCCGATTCAAGGACGGGAGCACTTTGTTCATTCGAGCCCACAACGATCTCATCACCCGACTTCCGATCCCCTATCAAAGTCACCGCAAGCACCACACCCAAGCACAGCCCCGCACCCATCACTACGCCCATCGGAGCGCGACGCCGTGGAGCCGCCTTCGATAGAATCCGTTCCACGCGCTCTTTCAAACTCTGATAGAGCGGCACGCCTGCCATCACCGGTGCCCGTCGAACCGCCACCAACTCGCTCAAGCGCACAAGCACGTTTGCATACGCCTGAGGATCCATTCCCTGATCGAGCATCGATTCATCACAGAGTCCTTCACGCACCACGGTGAAACGAGAACTCATACATACGACCACTGGATTCCACCAATAGAGAGCCTCCATCAACCGTTGCCCATAAAGTAAGCTCACATCATCGCCTGACAGATGAACGAGTTCGTGCCGAACGACCAATTCAAGCTCTTGCCGATCCAGCTGCTCCATTAGCTTGTTTGGCAGAAGCAGCCGTTTCCGAAAGATGCCAGTACAGCACGGCGAAATCCCGTCCTCACACAGCCATACTTGCACTCGGTGACGCTTCAATTGATTCAGGCACTCCGTACCAAACCATTCTTCAAGCACGCGTCCGTCGCACCGCACCGAATCCGCAATCAACCGAGACAAGCCACGGTGCTCTCGTGCCAATCTAACAAGAGCAACCATCCCACCCACCACCCAAAGGATCGCGATCACTGCCAAGGCGTTTCCGAATGAATGATCGATCTCTAACCCATTCGGCAACACTCTGAATCCCTCAACCAGCGCGGCAACCTCCATCTCCACACCAAACGAGAACTGCGGAAAGAGTGGTACAATCAGCACCAACACAAAGGCTCCCAGCCCGCCCATTAAGACGCGATTTTGAAATCGCCACGACGCTGACGCAATCACACGAATCAGCAGCCAACTCACCAAGGTAAGCCCCAGCACCACCGGAAGGACCATTCCAGCCCACCAACCCATCACTTCGATCATCGTTCTCATAACTTCTTGTTAGCATCGTCAATAAGCTGACGCAGTTCACCTATTTCCTTTTCACTGAGTGTTCCCTCACCAATCAATGACCGCACCAATGCTAGGGACGAACCTCCAAACACCGTGTCACGCAAGGATGCCGCCATCTTCCTTTCCGCAGCCTCACGACCCATCTTCGCCACATAGCTCGCAGGCCGTGCATCGCTCGCACGGCCAAGCCATCCCTTCTCTTCCAGACGCTGCATCTGCTTCAACACCGTGTTCCGCGCCACCGGCACGTCACGATTCTCATTCACCGCAGCCACCACCGCACGCGCAGCAATCGGTCCACGATCCCAGATCACTTGCATGATCGGCACCTCTGCGCTGGCTAGTTTAGGCAACCCCTTTGACGACATATGTCTATATATAGTAGACAACTGTCGTCATGTCAACGATTCAATCTTTTAGATGGGCCTCGAGCGATCCTTCGTAGAGAAGTAGCCCCATGATTCGCCTCACCTTCGCCGTCATATTCCTTCTTTCCGCCATCCGAACGAGTCACGCAGCCGAGGCACCTAACCTTGTCTTCATCATTGCCGATGACTGCACCTACCTGGATCTGGAAGTCTACGGGGGCCAGGCCAAGACACCGCACCTCAACTCCTTGGCCAAAGAAGGCATGCAATTCTCACGCTGCTTTCAGGCGGCTCCGATGTGTTCACCCACGCGGCACAATCTCTACACTGGCATTTATCCCGTGAAATCCGGAGCCTGGCCGAATCACACACGCGTCTACCCTGGCACCAAATCCATCGCGCATTACCTGAAGGATGCGGGCTATCGTGTCGCTTTGTCAGGCAAGACTCACATTGCGCCGAAAGCATCTTTCCCCTTCGAATACTCCGGTGAGTTCAGATCAGCGGATCCATCGGAAACCCATCCCTATCCGGTGATCGACAAGCTGATCGCTGAATCAAAAAAAGCGAAGACGCCCTTCTGCCTCATGGCTTGCTCGAACGAGCCTCACACACCCTACAACAAAGGCAATCCTAGCGCTTATCCACCGGCGTCCCTCAAGCTTCCTCCGACTTGGGTCGACACGCCACAGACGCGCCTTCAATACTCCAAGTACCTGGCCGAGATCACCTACTTCGATGCTCAGTGTGGTGCGCTGCTGAAATCGCTAGAGAAACATGACGCCTTCTCCAACACCTTGGTCATGGTCGTCTCAGAGCAGGGCTCTGGATTTCCCTTTGCCAAATGGACCTGCTTCGAACTCGGGCTGGCCTCGGGCATGATCGCGCGATGGCCAGGAAAGATTGCGCCGGACGCGAAGTCGGACGCCTTGGTGGAGTACGTCGACGTAGCTCCTACCTTTCTTCAGGCCGCCGGAGTCGCCCTGCCTCCGACCATGGATGGACGCTCTTTCCTTCCCGTCTTGTTAGGCGATACCAAGGAGCACAAGCGAGTGACCTTTGGCATCCACACCACGCGCGGCATCATCAATGGCTCTGAGGCTTACGGTGTCCGTTCCTGTGGAAACAAACGCTACCGTTACATTCGCAATCTCCATCCTGATACTACGTTCACGAACGTCGTCACGCGGAAAGAAGGGGACAAGGCACCCTTCTGGATGTCCTGGATCGCCCAAGCGGAGTCTGGCAATGCTCACGCTCTCGCCATGACCTCAAAGTACCAGACCCGTCCCGCAGAAGAACTCTATGATGTTCAAGTGGATCCTCATTGTCTCGTCAATCTGATAGATGATCCGAAATTTGCGGACACGAAATCAGAACTCTCATCCAATCTTGATCTCTGGATGAAAGAGCAAGGGGATCTCGGAGCTGAAACGGAGCTGCTCGCAACCACGCGGCAACGGAGTAGGAAGAAGAAATAGCCATTCCCTAACGCTCATCTCGCAGTAGATTCAGCAACTGGTCTGGCGAGAGTTTCCCAGCGGTCTCAGCGCCTGAAAGAAGACTATCTGCCAAGTCACGCTTCTGATGATGCAGCTCCACGATCTTCTCTTCGATCGTGTTGGCGACTACTAACCGATACACCGTGACGGGCCGCAGCTGCCCTATCCGATGCGCACGATCCGACGCCTGATCTTCGACAGCCGGATTCCACCACGGATCCATGTGAATGACATAGTCAGCCGCAGTGAGATTGAGCCCCGTCCCACCGGCTCGCAGCGAGATGAGAAAGACTTCCCCTTCGCCACTTTGAAAGGCATTCACCGCTTCCTGGCGCTTCTTTCCCGAGGTCCTTCCATCGAGGTATTGATAGCCAATCCCTGTCTTCTCCAAGTGATCACGGAGGATCGCCAGATGATCGACGAACTGGCTGAAGACGAGCGCTTTGTGCCCATTGGCGAGAATCTCTTCCAACGTCTCTGCGAACTGCGCCAGTTTGGAACTGCCTAGCGGAATCTTTGGATCCACCAATTTCGGATGGCAACAGGCCCGACGCAGTTTCATGATCTCTGCTAGGATGCGGAGGGAGCGCTCCCCGGCATTCGTCTCATCTTCCTTGGCATCCGTGAGGCGCTTGATCGCCTTGCGTCGGAGGGCTTCATAGAACGCCGTTTCTTCTTTGCTAGGCTCAACTCGCAGCACGATGTCCGTCCTTGGAGGGAGATCCTTCAGGACTTGATTCTTCAGACGACGAAGAATGAATGGCCGAATCAAGCGTTTCAAACGTTGCCGCGCGCCTTCGTCCCGCTCCTTGACGATGGGATCGACAAACTTGACGTGAAAACTCTTCGGACTCCCTAACAAGCCCGGATTGATAAACTGAAAGAGCGCGTGAAGCTCCCCGAGATGATTCTCAATCGGCGTGCCACTGGTGATGACTTTGAAGTCTCCTTGCAATCGGGTGGCCGCTTTCCATCGCTGCGTGCTCGCGTTCTTGATCGCCTGCGCTTCGTCGAGAACAATCGTCGACCACGTGATCTTCTCCAGTTTCTCGATCTCAATCGTCAAGAGCCCATAGGTACAAATGACGACATCAAATCCGGTCAGATTCTCTAACGCTTCGGCACGATCACCGGAACCAAAGAGACGGGTGCGCAACGTCGGCGCAAAGCGCATTACTTCAGCCAGCCAATTTCGCGTGACCGACGTCGGCGCGATCACTAACGCTGGCCCAAGCGTGGCACGATGCAGCAGGATGCCCAGCGCCTGGATGGTCTTCCCAAGTCCCATGTCATCCGCAAGACAGGCCCCCACGCCCCAATGCGCCAGACGCGCCAGCCATTGAAAACCCTCAAGTTGGTAAGGACGCAACTCCGCCTGCAAGGTAGATGGCAGGTCGGCTTCGTAGTCCGCCGCCTCTCGCAAGCGCTCCACATGGTCGATCCATTTCTTCGTCAGCTTGGCTTGGGTCTCTTCCGTGAGGTCTGCGATCGCATGCGCCGCCAGTGGATTCAGCCGTCGACTACCATTCTTCCCAACCGAAGTGAATGCATCCAGTTCTTGCAAGCGCTCACGGAACTCGCGTGTCAGGGCCACGAATTGCCCATCTTCCAATTTAACAAAGCGGCCAAACGAGTCATCCTGATCTAGCAAATCCAAAAGCGCTTGCAGCTCGATCACTTGCCCCTCGCTCACGGTCAACTGGCCTGACACTTCAAACCAATCCTTGCTCGAGGACACCTTCAGACGCATCTGTGAAGGAGACGCTTCTGAAGCCACTCGGAAACGCTCTCCTTGAGGCCAGCGCGTTTCGAGCCCCTCTCCCAGCGCACGGATCTCTGTCAGAAGCTCCAGGCAATCGACCGGCTCCATGAGCGTCCATTGCAAAGGATCATCTTCATCGTTCGTCGTAAGGCTAGGGCAAGCACCAACGATCTCTGACACACGCGCCAACTCCTCTGACAAATGCCGCTGCGTCTTGCAAGGTCGCCCATTCACCTCTCCGAACAGGACTTGTGATCCACTGCCGGGCGGAAGGAAGACATCCACCCCCACGAGCGGTTGCACCAGCAAAGCCGCGCGCAAGCCGTCACTCCAGGGAGACAAATGGATCTGCAGCGTCAGGTTCGGATCCACCCGGTCCACCTTGGCTTCTCCTGCGGTGTCCACGTCCGTGAATACCTTCACGTCATCTTTCAAAGCCTGAACCGCTTTGACCAGCCGATCCTTGCCTTCCGCAGGGATCACGGTAGGCCCTCGGCCCAAACTGAGCACGCTGGTCAGATGCAGCTCTTCTTTCGAAGCCTTGAGCACACCCATGCGGTTAGGGGTTTCCCACCAGAAAGCGATGCCATCGTCATTCATTCTGATCGACTCAAACGGAGGCTGAACCGCAAGTTCCACCGCTCCTGACTCGTTCTCTGTTAATATGAATTTAAGCGATTGTCGAACGATCTCGATCGGTTGAGTCAAGTTATCCGCCATGAACACCAAGGGGTGCCCACCCATGGCATAGAGGGCAGAGAAAGTGTCCAACGCGCACAGATTACGAGGCCAAGAGAGTCCACGGATAAGGCGGATGACTTTCATATCTTCCGAGCTTACAAAAGAGAGTTGCTCCGCTTCATCTTGCAAACGCTTCAGCGAAACCGCTCGCCCACGTGACCACCGCCCTTTCGTCAGCAGCTGCTGCTTAGGGACGATCTCACGCAATTGGTCACGGGTGCCGTAGCTCATGATCTCCCAGATCAATCTTTCTGCTTTCGCCTCTTTGTTAGCTCCACCAGGTTTCTTGCCCAAGGCAAATTGTTCCAGCTGCACAAGTTGCTTTTCCCAAGGCTCCAGAACCTTTCTTTGAGAAACGAGCGCCACACATTCAGGCAACGCATCCGTCACTTTCTTCGGCAAGTTGGGACACTTAAAGTGCTTCGCGAGTTGGCACGCCATCGCCGCACCAAGATGACACTCCTGCCTAATCGCCTGATCACGCACACCCTTCACGAACTCTTTCGTCTCCCCATTCAACTTCGCCCCACGCCACGCCCAGACAAGCATGATGGCCACCCCCTCGAACCTTGGAGCATCCCATGCATTGCTCAGATCGTACGATGAAATCATGAACGGCTCGTCATCATTGATCATCTTTTTGAGAAGACTCAACGTGCAAGTGAACGGACCATGCCTCCCTTTCACGCTCATGGCCTCCAGGGCTAACATAAACACAGACTCTTGCCGGGTCGCTAGAAAGAGGGCTACCAAGCCTTCCGTGACTGTCTGGACCTTCACCGCGCCAGCCTTGAGCTCTAGCCCTTGCTGCACCATCGTTTGGCTTTCTTCCTCGGCACCTCGCAAGAAGGCCACCACACCTTTGAGGAAGTATCCTGCCACTTTACGCACCTTGCTCTTGGAAGCCCGCAAGCGATCGGCGATCTCATCAGCCCCCTTCAGGTCTCCCGCGACGAGCAAGGCATCTCCAAGGAGCGCAAGCGCCCTAACATCCTTGCTATTTCTCAAGAACCCGATCCACTCCGGCAAATAGAACATATCCCAGGTCAACGATTCATGGATCTTAGGAACGAGTTCTGCGTGATACACTTCTGGAATACAGTGAAACCGCCGCGCGTCGAACGGATAATTCGCGAACTCTAGCTTATCCACATTCACTCTTTGCAGATAACGCCCATGTAGCAAGATCTCCTCGAGCATGGCGGTGTCCGCATCCCAGTAATAGGCATGACCAAGACGCTCAATACGATCGGAACTTTGAACGTAGCTTCCATAGTGCGGCGACTCATGGGCGTCCTGCAAGCGCAAGGCATACTCGCTCAAACGCTCAGTCTCGGAGACGATCTCTGCAATACCCGCCACAAACGATCGGATGGGGAGGAATGGCTTGGACGGCTGGAAATAGCCATACTCCGCTTTATTGATGGCCTCGAACAACGGACGCACATCCGCACTCTCAAACGGTTGTCCGTCTTCTCGGCGGAAGCTGGCCCTACGGATGAGCTTCACAAATGAGGTCATGGAGACTTCACTCGTAAATGCGGCGAGAAGCTTTGAGAGCATCCGCTGATCAGGCGTGAGGCCGTCGTAGAACTTGGCAATTCGATTCGCTGTATAAGGACTTAAGACTGACATAACAATTACAAAATTAACATCGCATCACCATAACTAAAGAAGCGATATCGCTCTTCCACCGCTTTGGCATACGCTTCAAGGATGAGTTCTTTCCCAGCAAAGGCACTCACAAGCATGAGCAAGGTCGATTGCGGTAGATGGAAATTTGTCAGCAGCACATCGACGACTTGGAAATCATAAGGCGGGTAGATGAAGATGCCCGTCTCCCCTTGCTGTTCGTGAAGCTTCCCCTGGGCCGCACAATGTTCCAGCACGCGTGTCACCGTCGTGCCCACCGAAATCACCCGCTTGGCCTGCGCGATCTTCTCCACAGTCTCTGACGAAAGCACATAGGACTCCACGTGCATCGCATGATCCTCCACACGATCCACGCGCACCGGCTTGAACGTGCCCACGCCGACATGCAGGGTGACGAATGCGCGAGGAAGGGACTCCATCATCGCCTCTGTGAAATGCAGTCCCGCCGTCGGCGCCGCCACCGCACCATCTTGGGCCGCATACACCGTCTGGTAGCGCGTCTCATCCAACGTTTCGCTCTCACGCTCCATGTAGTGAGGCAACGCTAGCGCACCATGTTCTGACACATTCACCTCCCGATCAAAGGCGATCATCCGATCCCCATTCTCCAGGATCTCTTCCACCGTCCCTGCCGCATCGCCGATCTCCACCGAGTGCCCGATCCGCAGCTTCTTCCCCGGGCGAACCAGGCACCGCCAACGCAACGCATCCTGGAAATCCAGCCGCAGCAATTCCTTCTTCCCATCATTCGAGTAGAACCGCGCCGGCATCACGCGCGTGTCATTGAACACACACAGATCACCCATTTCCACGTGGGATGGAAGTTCAGCAAAGTGTCCATGCTCAATCTGCCCCGTCTTCCGGTGAACGATCAACAGCCGCGAAGATGCCCGCTCCGCCGGAGGATGCGTTGCGATCAGCTCCTTCGGCAAATAATAGTCGAAATCAGCCGTCCGTGTTCCCGTTTCACTCATCTAATCCATCCATTTCAATCCTGCCTTGGTACCTTGCTCTTTCAAGATCTCTATCCACACACTCAATGAATGACGCGCATGCCAATGCATCCCAAACACCATCAAAGACAGCAATGTCACGGAAGCGCCGCCCCACCACCAATGACCCGCAAACACTTGCCCTAGCATCCATGCGCAAATCATAAGAAAGACGGCTTGCAACCACCGCTTCGGATAGACTTTCACTGCGAGCCTGGTTAAGCAATCCTGCCGATCATGATGTTCCGTGGCGGTAAGCAGGGTAATATGCGCCAAAGCCGAAGAAGGCAAGGCGAGATCAAACGGCGCCCATTGGTTAGGCCTCGTTTCTCCTAGCGAATGCCCACCTTCACCGAGTTCCGTTCGCATGCCTGTGAGAATGGTCTCTCTCCCCACACCTTCAGAACTCCAAAATGCCAAGCGTTTCTGCCAAAGAGCACGATGCCAATGCCTCGGGCCAGCGTGTAGCCAACGTATCCCTTGACGACACAGTACCGGACTCCAGTGAAGCCAGGCGAGAAGGATCCGCGCCCGCCAAGGTTCCGCCGTCTCTGGCATGCGCAGTGCCCAAGTCTGCCACACCGCCGCCGAGAACGAACACAGAAGCATGCCCGCGACGATCCACCAGCCTAACGACACTCCAAAGCCTATCAAGCACATCACAACCATCCCCACCAGCCAAGGAAACGAGATACAAAGCCCATTCAAGCCATGATCACCCTCTTGACGGCCATTGTAGATCGATTGAAACGGAGCCAACCCATCCTGACCATAGTAGATCACCGGTCGCGACAACGCGCGCGTCCCCAAAGGCGTGTAAACCGTCCCTTTCCAATCCATCCCTCCCCATCGTCCGTACTTCTGCGGGTGATCCCATTGCAAGAGCGCCTCCGCTCTTCCATAGCCTAACTGCTGACGCATGAAGGCCGACCAGGTCTTACGTCGGTGATGCCAGACCACCGCGTTCGGAGCAAAGCCCAAACGGCAACTCTCAAACTGCAGTCGCCAACAGAAGTCCACATCATCCCCTGCCACACGATAATGCTCACGAAAGCCGCCCACTGCGTCAAAGGCCTCACGCGTCACGGCCAGGTTGCACCCAGGCAGATGCTCGGCACGGAAGTCATCCAACATCACATGCGTTGGATTCCCTGGCGCTAACTGAATGCACCGCTCCATCAACGACTCCGCCTCCATCGCAATGTTTGGACCACCACACACATCCACCCGCTGCTCCTGAAACTCGCGATTCAGGTAGTGCAGCCAATCCGGATCCGGCTCACAGTCATCATCCGTGAAAGCCAAGATCTTCCCGCTCGCCTCAGCCGCCCCTCGATTCCTAGCCACACTGAGCCCTCCATGTTCCTGCCGCACATAACGCATGCCCAGATGATTCGCCACCATGACATCAATGCCCGGACGCGAGCCATCATCGATCACAAGCACTTCTTGGTTCGGATAACGGCTCTTGGCCAAACTGTCCAGACACGCCGGGAGATAGCGGTGCCCATTGTGCGTGCAGACAATGACAGAGATCAATGGGCAATCCATCGATCGATCCAAACCCACTTTTCGCAAAGACTCCGCCACACTCGCGGCGCTTGGCTTCGTCGTCCTGTCCGCTGAGACCAAGCCAAAGCCCCAGTCCGTCATTTGTCGCCCACCATTGAACCAGTCATCCGTATAGCTGAAAAGAAAAGCCCCCGCTGCACCACTATCAAAGATCTCTTCCGTCAGCCAGGCCACCGTCTCCGCTTGCAGCGGTTCCCCATTGCGAACACTATCAAGCCCATATTCCGAGATCACCAGAGGCCGATCATCCGCCAAGTGATGCAGTCTCCTCACATAGCGCCGCACGGCATCACGCTCCTCCAGATAAATGTTGAATGCCGCAAAGTCGCCATTTCTCGGCTGCAAGTACTCCGTCGAAGGGTAATTCGCATACGCATAGAGCCGCGAAGGATCCGACTGATGCAGTGTCTCATACGCCCTCTCTAAGAACGTTCGGACACGTGCGCATCCCATCCAACGCACAAGCGTCGCGGGAACTTCA